>NZ_AP014521.1:0-354219 GCF_000828815.1 Candidatus Tachikawaea gelatinosa | reverse complement strand
TGTTTCAATTGCATGAGCAAAAGTATGACCAAAATTTAATAAAGCACGTGAGTTTTTTTCTGTTTCGTCTTGATTTACTATTTTTGCTTTAATTTCGCAACAACGACGAATTAAATTAACCATAGTTAGTTTGTTAATTTTCATAATTTTATTAATATTTTTTTCAATCCATAAAAAAAAGTTTTGATCAAAAGTAATTCCATATTTAATAACTTCTGCCATACCTGATGAAAGTTCTCTAGCTGATAATAATTTTAAAAAATTAATATCAATAATTACTAAAATAGGTTGATGAAATGAACCTATCATGTTTTTTCCTAAATCATGATTAACCCCAGTTTTCCCGCCAATTGATGCATCTACTTGAGCAAGTAATGTAGTTGGTATCTGAATAAAATTTATGCCTCTTTGATAAATAGAAGCAGCAAATCCTGTAATGTCACCTATAACTCCACCACCTAAAGCTATTAATGTTGTATCACGTCCATAATTTTTTTGTATTAACGTTGTTAAGATTTGATTAATAGTTGATAAGTTTTTATATTTTTCTCCATCTGGTAAAATAATGTAATCTATTTTTTCGTTTACTTTCTTTAAGAAAAAAATAATTTTTTCTAAAAAAATAGGAGCTAAAGTTTTATTTGTAATGATCATTACTTTATCTCCTTTTTTTAGAGGCCAAAAATTTTTTAAATATTGAAATAATCCTTTTCCGATAATAATCGGATAGCTATTTTTCGTTAACTTAACAGTTATTGTCTCCATATTGTTGACCTATCGATTTGTAAATAAAAAATTAATTATTTTTTAACATATGAATGATTTGATTTACGACAAATCGAGCACTTTGATCGTTAGTTCTAATAGTAATATCGGCAATTTCTTGATAAAAAGGGTTTCTTTCATTAGCTAGTTTTTCTAGTACTTTTATAGGAGATATATCTGTTTTGTTTAAAAGAGGGCGTTTTTTATCACGTTGTGTTCTAATGATTTGTTTTTCAATTGTAGTTTCAAGATAAATAACAGTTCCCCTAGCTGCAAGATATTTACGTGTATTTTTTGATGTAACAGATCCGCCACCAGTTGCTAAAACTATTCCTTGCTTCAAGGTTAGTTCGTTGATAATTTTTTCTTCACGTTCACGAAAACCTATTTCACCTTCAACGTCAAAAACCCAGCTAATGTCAGCTCCAGTTCTTTTTTCAATTTCTTGATCAGAATCATAAAATTCTATATTAAGCTGTTGTGCTAATTGTCGACCTATCGTGCTTTTTCCTGCACCCATTGGGCCAATAAGAAATATATTGCGTTTTTCTAACATTTTATTAATTTATTAAAAATATATTAAAGTTTATTAATCTTTAATATTTATTTTATATAAAATAAAAATTTAATAAAATTTAAATTTTAAAAATTTTTATTCATTTGATTGTTGTTTATTTTTAAATAAAAACAAATTTATAATTTATTTTGATGAAAAATAAATTGTGAAATATATATAGTTTTTATATAATTTTAAATTATAGTCTTTTATTACATGTTTAATACGAGACAATTTTTTATTATGATAAAATTTCATTAATATTTTATATTATAAACTGGACTTTTAAAAAATTTTATTAATTTCTTTATAAAAGAAAAGGACTATATCATATTTTAAACATCTTGAACAATTTTTCTTCCTCATAAGATAAAAAAAAATTTTGTATATGTTATAGTTTTTTGTGCTAATTATTTTATGACAAAATATTCAATTAATATGATTATTTTAACTATATAAAAAACTATTATATTATTTTAAATAAAACATTTTATACTAAATTTCATTTTTTTTATATGAATATAAGTATTTATCAATAAAAAATAAATTTTTTTCATTATCGCCTATTAAATTTATTTTATCTAATATTTTTTGAAATAAATTTTCTTCTTCACGTTGTTCAGATATATACCATTGCAAAAAATTAAATGTAGAATAATCTTGATTATTCATTGATAAACAAGTAATCTCATTAATTTTTTTTGTAATATATTTTTCATGTTTTAATATTTTTTTAAATAATTCGTATAAAGAATTACAAGAAATTTTAGGTGAAGGTATACTATTAATAATAGGAGGTGTTTTAGTATTATTTAAATAATCAAAGATTTTATACATATGATTCATTTCTTCTAATGATTGTTTTTTTAAAAAAATACCCGTTCCTTCATAATTTTTATTATGAGCCCATGAACTCATTTGTAAATAAATATTTGCAGAAAAAAGTTCTAAATTTAATTGTTCATTTAAATGTACAAAAATGTTCTCTTTTAACATAAATATTCCCTATTACTTTGCTACATCATTAATTAATATATTATTTAATAAAAAACACAATATATTCATTTTTTACAAAGATAATGATTTTTTTTTCATATATTGATATCATATATGGTTTTTATTAAATTACAATTAATGTTATTATTAATAGGATTTTTTATCATGTATGAAGTAGTAGTATTTGATTTAGATGGTACTTTACTTTCACCTCAACACAGTTTAACACTTTTTTCAAAACAAGTAATTAGAAAAATTTATAAAAATCATCAAATAATTTTTGTTATTGCTACAGGACGTAATTATATTGATGTAGAAAACATTAAAAATAAAATAAATATTCCTATATATTCAATCACTTCTAATGGTGCAATGATACATAATACAAAAAATCAAATGCTCTTTAGAGCAAATCTAAAAAAAAATATTGCACGTGATCTTTTTACATTTTTATATAACAATAATAAAATATTTACTAATATTTATAAAAATGATAAGTGGTTTATTAATGATCATAATTTTTTAGAAAAAAAGTATTTCTGTGAATCACATTTTGACTATAAAATTTTTTCACCTGAAAAATTTTCATCAGACGGTATAACAAAAATTTTTTTTACTACTAACCATAAAAAAAAATTAATAATTTTGAAAAAAAAAATAAAAGATCGCTGGAAAAAAAAAATCAATATAACTTTTTCTCGCTCGAACTGTTTAGATATAACGGCAAAAAATATTTCTAAAGGAAATTCTTTAAAAATGTTATTAAACAAAGTACTAAAAATATCTTTAAAAAGATGTATTGCTTTTGGCGATGGTATGAACGATAAAGAAATGCTAAATATAGTTGGTAAAGGTTATATAATGGATAATGCCGATAAAAATTTAAAAAAAATTTTACCTCATATAGAAAAAATTGGTAGCAATTTTGAAGATGCGGTTGCTCAAACATTAAAAAAAATTTTTTATTAAATTATTAATTTTTTAATGTATAAACTTTTTATTTAAAATCATAATCAAAATTATAATATGCATACATAGTATTTTGCATTAATGTTGCAACTGTCATAGGACCTACTCCTCCTGGAACAGGAGTAATCCAAGAAGCTTTTTTTTTAGCGTCTTTAAAAACGACATCTCCAACAATATTCCCATTTTCTAATCGATTAATCCCTACATCTATTATAATAGCTCCAGGTTTAATCCATTCATCTGTTAAAAAATTTGGTTTACCAACTGCGACAACTATTACGTCAGCATTTTGTAAATAAAAAGATATATTTTTAGTAAAACGATGAACAATAGTTGTTGTACATCCTGCTAATAAAAATTCCATATTCATTGGACGTCCTACAATATTCGACGCACCTATTATTACAGCATTTAATCCATGTAAATTAATATTATTTTCTTTAAGTAATGTAATAATTCCAAAGGAAGTACAAGGCCGTAATTTTGGTGTACGTTGACAAAGACGACCAATGTTATATGGATGAAAACCATCTACATCTTTATTTGGCAGTATATTTTCTAATATAGAAAAATTAATTGTTTTAGGCAAAGGTAATTGGACTAAAATACCGTTAATTTTTTTTGCTTTATTTAATTTTTTTATAAGTTTTTTAAAACTATCTTCTGAAACATTTTTTTCAAGTTGATAACAATATGATATTATTCCTATTTCTTTACAAACTTGATGTTTTCTATTTACATAAATTTTAGAAGAAGGATTATCTCCAATAATTAGCACTGCTAACCTAGGAGGTTCTTTACCTACTTTTACTATTTCATTTATTCTTTTTTTAATTTTATCGCATATTTTTTTTGCGGTTTTTCTACCATCAAGAATTTTAGCTATCATTATAAATATAGTCCAGTTAGTAATTTCGCTATAAAATACTTATTTTTTTTAATATATTATAGTTAAAATTATTTTGTAATCAAAGTTATTGACTTAATCTATTCTATTTGTATAAAATGCAAAATTAAATAATTTTTTGCGCCCTTAGCTCAGTTGGAAAGAGCAGCGGCCTTCTAAGCCGTAGGTCACAGGTTCGAATCCTGTAGGGCGTACACTTGTAATAAAGTATAAAATATTTAATAAAATTTTATTATTTCATAAAAAATAATTATATCAGCACTACTATATATATAAATTTTATTTCAATTGCTGACATACTAAACACAAAATATCATACATCCCAAACACTTATATTTAATAAAAATTTTACTGTAAAGTTATTAGCCAATATCTAATTATATTTTGAAAATTATTTTTTTTAGAGAAAAATTTTAATATTTTTATTAAAAAGTATATATTATAATCACATATAAAAAATTTTCTAATGAATTTTTTTATCATTAAAAGATAAAAAAAAATATTTTTGTTATTGCCATATCATTTGTTTTATTTTATCTAGAAATCGTTTACATTATTAATATATAAAGTATTCATAGAAACTTGTTTTTGCATCATATATATTTATATTAAAAAATAGATTATCTTTTAATAGATACTAAGTTTAAAACTATATTAAAATAAAAAAATAATACAATTAAGATCATAGAAAAATTTGAAATCAAAATACATCATACAAGTTTTGCATTATTTATAAAATACTAATTCAAATTAGAAATAACTGCATCACTAATTCATAATAAATTATAAGAAAAATAGCTCAACTTTAAAAAATGTTAAAAACATAAAAATAGCTAGGATTTTTATGTTTTTAATTAACAGATTGATGGTAAGTTTTATTATAAACTTTATAAGTTTTTACTTTAAAAAAAAATTGTATATTTAATTTCAGTGAATATAAAAATATGCTTTACATATTAAAAAATATTTATATAAAACTTATAATTTTTTTCTAAATAGAATTTTTTGCATTTATAATAGCTTGTTTAGTTTGTTTAAACGATACCCCTCCTTTAACAGCTCTTTTATTAATGCAAGCTTGTAAAGATAAATTTTCATAAATATCTCTATCAAAATTATGATTAATATTTTTTAATTCTGATAATGATAAATCTTGCAAAGATACATTTTTGTTAATTGCTAATAAAACTACTTTTCCTGCAATATTATGAGCATCTTTAAAAGATATTTCTTTTTTTACTAAATAATCTACTAATTCAGTAGCATTTGCATAACTTTTTTCTGCAGATTCTTTACAATTCGATTCATTAATTTTAATATTATCAAACATAATAACCAAAATATCTAAACAATTATTCCAAGTATTAACAGCATCAAACAAACCTTCTTTATCTTCTTGTAAATCTTTATTATATGATAATGGTAATCCTTTTAATATTATTATCATAGAAATTAACGCTCCTTGAACACGTCCACATTTCCCTCTAATTAACTCTAAAACATCTGGATTTTTTTTTTGAGGCATTAATGAAGAACCGGAAGTTATTTTATCAGAAAAACTTATAAAACGTGCTTCAGATGTATTAAAAAAAATTAAATCTTCAGCCATTCTAGATAAATGTAACATCCCAATAGAAATATTTGAAAGTAATTCTAAAACATAATCTCGATCAGACACTGCGTCTAAACTATTGTTAGTTGCTTTTAAAAAACCTAATTTATGCGCTAATTTTTCACGATCAATATCGTATGTTGTTCCTGATAAAGCTCCACTGCCAAGTGGGCTAATATTTAGACGTTTTAATGTATCATTTAATCTATCTTTATCACGTTCTAACATTTCAAAATAAGCTAAACACCAATGTGCAAAAGTAATGGGTTGAGCACGTTGTAAATGAGTATACCCAGGCATAATGACATATTCATTGTTTTCTGCAATTTCAATTATTTTTCTTTCTAAATGAACAATTGATTTTATTAAAAAATTAATTTTATTTTTACACCATAATTTTAAATCTGTAGTAATTTGATCATTTCTACTGCGTCCAGTATGCAATTTTTTACCAACAACACCAACATTTTTTATTAATTGAGTTTCTACCCAACTGTGAATATCTTCCTCACTACTCCTTAATATTTCTTTTGGATTATTTTTAATAGTTTTTAGTAGATTTTTTAGTCCATCCTCAATGGTTTTTTGTTCTTCAATACTTAATATTTTTACTGTGAGCAATGCATGAGACCATGCAATAGAACTAATAATATCTTGTTCTACTAAGCAGTAATCAAAACATAGAGAATCGTTAAATTTTTTAAAATGTTTATCTGTTTTTTCTATAAATCTTCCACCCCATAATGTCATAAAAATACTCCATATTTTTTAATATAATAAGTTTTGAGATGAATAAATTATTTTTTTCTTAAAGAAGAAATTTTTTCTTTTTTTATTGTTCTTATACGTGAAGATAATGAAAAAAGTCGAATAAAACCAGTGGCATGACTTTGATCATAAACTTCATCTTTACCAAAAGTAGAAAATTCTTCAGAATATAAACTATTTTTTGATTTTTTTCTAATAGCTATCGCTTGTCCTTTATATAGTTTAATAATTACTTCTCCATTTACTTCTTTTGCTAATGAATCTGTTGCTGACTGTAAAGACTCTCTTAATGGAGTAAACCAACGTCCATCATATATAACATATGACATTTCTAACCCAATTTGTTGTTTCCATTTAAAACTTTCACGATCTAAAACCAATTGTTCAATAGAACGTAATGCAATATTCATAATTGTTCCTCCTGGAGTTTCATAACATCCTCGAGATTTCATACCAACTAATCTATTTTCTACTATATCTACGCGACCAATACCATGTTTTGCACCTAAAACGTTTAGTTTTTGTAAACATTGAAAAGGTGTTAAAGATTCTCCATTAATTGATTTGATACATCCTTTTTCAATTTTTATTAAAATATTCTCTGGTAAATCTGGTGCTTTACATGGATCTGTTGTCCAAACCCAACAATCATCGTTTGGGGAATTCCATAAATTTTCTAGATCTCCTCCTTCTGTTGAAATATGCCAAGCGTTTTCATCTCTACTATAAATTTTTTCTATAGAAACTGTAGTTTTAATGTTTTTGTTTTTTAAATATTGTAAAAGAGATTCTCGAGAACGTAAATTCCATATTCTCCAAGGTGCAATGACGTTTAAATGAGGTGCTAATGAAGTATAAACAGTTTCAAAACGTACTTGATCGTTTCCTTTACCTGTTGCTCCATGAGATAAAGTATCAGCATTGATTTGAATTGCTAACTCTACTTGTGCTTTAGCAATAATTGGACGAGCTACGGCTGTTCCTAATAAATAATTTCCTTCATATATAGCCCCAGTTTTTAAAAAAGGATATATATAATCTTGAACAAATTCTTCACGTAAATCAACAACATAACATTTAGATGCTCCAGATTTTAAAGCTTTTTCTTCAATATTTTCTAAACTTTCACGGTCTTGACCAATATCAGCTACAAAAGCAATTACTTCACAACTTTCATAATTTTCTTTTAACCAAGGTATGATTACTGAAGTATCTAATCCTCCAGAAAAAGCTAAAACAATTTTTTTTACTTTCATAACAGTTCCTTATAATAAAATTAAACCAGTATTTTTGTACCTATAAATTTTTTATCAGAAAATATTGATAAATTTTTTATGTAACGCCAACCAGCAATACCCACTATAAGTCCCTTATTTTTTAATAAATTTGCTGCATGAAAAGCAGCATTGACCTTAACTACCATGCCATTTTTAATTATTTTTCTGTTAATTAAATCATTAGCTTGATCTAAAGTTAATTGGCATATAGGTTTATTTTTTGCATCTAGTACACTTTCTGCATCTGAAAGAAAAATTAAATTTGTATTTAATGTTAAAGCTATAGCAGTAGCTGCTTCATCTGCATTAACATTAATTAGTTCTCCTTTATAATTAATACCAATAGAACTAATAATCGGTGTATAATCATTTTTTAATAACATATTTAAAAAATTTGGAGAATAAGGTGACGCATTTCCTACATATCCTAAGCTATTATTAGTACGTTTTATTTTTACTGTATTTCCATCACTTAAACAAAGTCCAATACCATTAATATTATTTTTTTTAGCAGATGCTAATAAAATTTTGTTAGCAGTTCCTGATAAAGCTCCAACAATTAAGTTAATTTGATTTTTTGGAGTAATACGAATTCCATTCTTTTTTTCTATAGGAAATTTTAATTTTTTAATTAGATTATCTACTAAACACCCTCCACCATGTACTATAATAATAGAAAAAGAAGGATCAGAACAATAATGTACAAGTTCTTGAAATATGTTGGAAAGAACATCTTTATTATCTAATAATGTTCCTCCAATTTTTATTATAAATTTATTTTTTATCATTATGTTAAAATTTTTTATAAAATTGATTCTGTTTCTAAAAATCCAAATCGGATATTTAAACATTGTATAGCTTGAGTTGCCGCCCCTTTTAATAAATTGTCTTCAGCAGCAATAATAATTAAATATTTACCTTTTATTGAAAAACCTATATCAATAAATGGCAAATTTATTACAGATTTTAATGCCGGTGTTTTTTTGTTATCATATATACGAATTAATGGTTCATTTGAATAAAACTTTTTGAATATTGTTAATATATCTTCATACAACATATCTGATTTTACTTTGCAAGTAATTGTAGATAAAATACCTCTTGAAAAATTACCAATATGTGGTGTAAAAATTATTGGGATACCAAGATAATAAGAAATTTCTGGTTCATGACGATGTTTAAAAAGGTTATAAGCATTTAAGCTTACTTCACAAAAATTGTTATTTAATATATTTTTTCTTCCTGCCCCACTTATACCACTAATTGCATTGATAACAGGATAATATTTTTTATCAAGATATTTAGACTCAATCAATGGTTTAAGCGATAAAAGTGCAGCTGTAGGATAACAACCTGGCACTGCAATTAATTGCGCTTTAGATATATTTTTTTTATTCCATTCTGCCAATCCATAAGTTGATTTTTTTAACAAATCAGTATAGTTATGCACAAAACCGTAATATTTTTTATAAAAATTTACATTGTTAATTCTAAAAGCACCGGATAGATCTAAAACTACACATTTCTTTTTTATAAAGAAATGAACAAGATTATGACTAGTTACAGGATCAGTAGCTAAAAAAACAACATCAATTTTTTTGTTTGTTTTCATTGCTTGATCTAATGATTTTAACTTTAAATTTATTATTTTTTTCATTTGTGGATATAATTCATCAATAGATTTTCCTAAATCTTGACTATTTGATGATACTACTAAATCTAATATTTTAACATATGAATGTTTATTTAAATAATAAACTAATTCTATTCCAGCATAACCACTAGCGCCTATAATTAATGTATTAAGCATCAATTTCATACCTTTATTTAAAATTATTAGTATTTATATTCTTTTAAATTTTTAATATAAAATATCGTAATATTTTATATTAAAAAAAAATAATTTAAATTATCTCATAACTTTTAAAAAATATGTGATTCCCATGAAAAAATTACCAAAATTTATTGAAATGCTTCGTCAATTAATTGCTATACCATCAATTAGTTCAACAGATAAAAAATTTGATATAAGTAATAAAAAAATGATAGATTTGTTATCTGAATGGTTTGAAAGCGTTGGTTTTTCAATTGAAATACAAGTAGTCTCTGAAGAACATAAAAAATTTAACATGATAGCATATAAAGGAAACAAAAAAGGAGGTTTATTACTATCAGGTCATACTGATACTGTTTCTTTTAATGAAAAATTTTGGAAATTTAATCCTTTTAAATTAACTGAAAAAAATCATAATTTATATGGATTAGGTGTTGTAGATATGAAAATATTTTTTGTTATAATTCTTAGTATACTTAGTAAAATAAATTTAAAAAAAATTAAACATCCATTATATATACTTGCTACTAGTGATGAAGAAACTACAATGTTTGGTATTAAACATTTTGTTAAAAATAAAAAATTTTTTCCAAAATACGCTATAATTGGAGAACCTACTTCTCTAAATATTATTAGAGGTCATAAAGGTTATTTTTCTGCTATTATTCAAGTTTTTGGAAAATCTGCACATTCTAGTAATCCTGCAAAAGGAATAAATGCAATTGAAATAATGCAAAAAATTATTGATTTATTAAAAATTTTACGTGAAAATTTAACAAACAAATATAAAAATATAAATTTTAATGTTCCTTATCCTACTATCAATATAGGAAAAATTCATGGAGGTGATTCCACTAATAAAGTTTGTGATTTTTGTGAATTACATATAGATATTCGTCCTACTCCAAATATATCAATAGATAATATCTATTATGAATTAAATTCAATGTTTTCTATAAACAAAAAAATTCTTAAATATACAAAAATTAAAGAATTATATCCATGTATTCCTAGTTATGAATGTAAAAAGGATAATTTTTTAGTAAAAAAAGTAGAAAGTTTAATTCAAAAACCATCAAGTTTTGTTAATTACTGTACAGAAGCATCTTTTCTTCAAAAATGTTGTCCAGTAATAGTGTTAGGTCCAGGTTCAATTGAACAAGCACATAAAGCAGATGAGTTTATTAGTATAAATGATACATGTAAAGGTATAAATTTTTTTAAAAAAATTATAAAATATTTTTGTTTATAATTTTTTTATTTTATAGATTTATTTAAAATAAAAAAATATAATTTATTTTCAGTGATTTTTTTTTTACAACGTTATAGTACAATTGATATTTAACATACATTTTATAAAAAGGTAAAATTCATATGACTACTAACAAAATGAACACGACTTTAGTAACAGCAGGACGCAAAAAACGTTATACACAAGGAGGAGTAAACACTATTATTCAACGTGCTTCTTCTCTGATTTTTGAGACAATAGAACATAAAAAATATGCAACAGCTCACCGCCATCAAAAAGAATTATTTTATGGTCGTCGAGGAACTTTAACTCACTTTTCTTTACAAGAAGCTATGAGTGAAATAGAGAACGGTGCCGGTTGTAGTTTATATCCATGTGGAGTTGCAGCAATTAGCACTTCTATTCTTGCTTTTGTTCAGTCTGGAGATCATGTTTTAATAAGTGGTTCAGTCTATGAAGCAACAAGATTTTTTTGTGAACAAGTTTTAAACAGATTTAATGTTAATGTTACTTTTTTTGATCATTCTATGGGTGTTGATGTTGTTTCTCTTTTACAACAAAACACAAAAGTTATTTTTTTTGAATCTCCAGGTTCTTTAACAATGGAAGTTCAAGATATTCCTAATATTATTAAAAAAATACGTGATAAAAATAAAGAAATAGTTGTTATAACTGATAACACTTGGTCAGCAGGAATTTTTTTTAATGCTTTAGAAAAAGATGTAGATATTTCTGTCCAATCCGGTACTAAATACCTTGCAGGTCATAGCGATATTATGATGGGTACTAGTGTTGCTAATAAACGCTGTTGGGATCAATTACGTGAATATTCTTATTTACTAGGGCAAACAATAGATTCAGATACAGCATATATAATTAGCCGAGGCTTGCGTACATTAGGAGCACGTTTGAATCAACATCAAGAAAGTGCTTTAATTATAGCTAAATGGCTACAAGATAGACCTGAAGTTGAATGTGTAAACCATCCAGCTTTAAAAGGATCACCTGGTCATAATTTTTGGAAACGCGATTTTACTGGAAGCAGTGGTTTATTTTCATTTTTTTTAAAAACAGTGCTTACTGAAGAACAATTATCTAATTACTTAAATTCTTTTAAATTATTTAAAATGGCTTATTCATGGGGAGGGTATGAATCATTGATTATTCCTAATCAACCTAATGATTTAAAAAAGATACGTCCAAAAGAAACAGTTTATTTCGATGGTACATTAATTAGATTACATATTGGGTTAGAACATGTTCAAGACTTAATAAACGATTTATCTGCTGGATTCGATCGATTAAAAATTTAAAAATTTTTATAAAAAGTAGTGATATATAATTAAAAATTTTATATTAAAGATGTGATAGAAATTAAAATAATTATATTATAATAAATTAATGTTTACATATTGTTTTAATGTTTTCATATGTTTATAAAACAATGTTGTTTAGGCTAAATATTTTTAGTTATAAAATATATCCTATTAAAATAATTATTCTATAATTTTTTTATTTCTATTGCTTCTTTATTGATTTTTTCTAATGCTGAAGCCATTAATTTATGACAAAAATATGCTAGTTGACGTTCTGATTGAATATTCATTTGTTTATAATAAATTGGTTTTAATACTTTAACTATTATTGTTCCATTGTTTAATTTATTTAATCTAATTTTGTTAGTATTCGAAATAACAATTGGAATAATAGGTACATTAGCTTTAATTGCAGCATAAAAAGCACCGGTTTTAAAAGGCAACAATTTGCTACTATAGCTTCTTTTTCCTTCTGGAAAAATCCAGAAAGATACATGTTTCTTTTTTAAAGCAGTAATTACTTGATTAGAAATAACATGATAAGATTTAATAAAGTTTTTTCGATCAATGAAAATATTTCCCGTTAACCAATATAATTGGCCAAACAGTGGAATCCATTTTAAACTTTTTTTTCCAATGGTTAATGTTCTTTTTTGAACAATTTTAGCTGCAATAATTAAATCATAATTATTTTGATGATTTGAAATATAAATTGCATTTTTTTTAAAAAAATAATGTTGTTTTAACTTAATTGTTAATCCTAAAACATGTGTTAAAATACCAAATATCTTACCGAAAATTATAATATTTTTAGGATTTTTTGGTGAAAACAAACACCAAATGCTTCCAAAAAAACACACTATAATAAAGAAAACTGCTGAAAATAATACGCGCAATATTAAAATCATTTCTGTAAAAAAACGCTAATAATAAAAACATTACCACTTATTATACATCATTAAATCTTTTACAGTTATAATAGACATATTGTTTTTTTTTGCAAAAATAATTATTTCTTTTAATTTAGCCATTGAACCATCATCATTTGTTAACTCGCATAATATACCTACTGGTTTTAATTTAGCTAATTTTAATATTTCAATTGTAGCTTCAGTGTGTCCTCTTCTACTTAATAAACCACCTGAATTAGCGCATAAAGGAAAAACATGACCTGGTCTATTTAAATCGCTTGGTTTTGCATTATCTGCAATTGCAGCGTGAACAGTAGTTAATCTATCATGAGCAGAAACTCCAGTAGTAATACCTTTAGCTGCTTCAATAGTAATAGTAAATTGAGTTTTGAAAAAACTAGTGTTTTTTTTAACCATCATTGGTAGTTTTAATTTTTTACGATGTTTTTCTGTTATACACAAACATACTATTCCGCTTCCATGTCTAATAGTTAAAGCCATTTGTTCTATAGTTATATTTTCAGCAGAAAAAACTATATCTCCTTCATTTTCTCTATTTTCATCATCAAGAATAATGATACCTTTTTTTTTTTTAAGTGAAATTATTGCGTTTTTAACACGTTGTTTGAATGTACCAAATTCAAGTAAAAGAGTATTCTTCATATATAGATCTCATTAAATTTTTATAAATCTAAAAATACACATTATTAACATGATACTTATATAAAATATTAGTTAATTAAAATATACATTTATAAAATTATAAAACAATTATAAATTCAATAATTAATATGTTTAGTGAAAAATAAATTTTAAAACATGCAAAATATATTATTTAATATATTATAAGTTCTATGCATATATTTATATATAATATTCACTATTTTATCTAAAATATTCAGTACGCTACTATTCATACAAAAACAATAATATTGTTATATTAAATTTTAAAAATATTATTTATAAATAAAATAAATCAATTAACTAATATTCACTCAATTTTTTCGCTATACTAATATAATTAGTTTTTATTTCTAGGATTTTTTATAAAAAAAATTAAAAAATATCTAAATTTAAAATATTGTTTAAGAAAAATAGAAATTTAATTTATCAAAAACAAAATAATAATCAATTTTTGTCTATCATTTTTATTTTATAATTAAAAATATGTAGAAAAATTGTCGTTACTTTTTTGATACAAATTTATTGCTTCTTGTAATTCAACAAGAGTTATAGTAGATGTTTTTACTTTATTAACAACTATACCAGCAGCTATATTAGAGAAAAAACATGCTTCTTCTAACGAAGATCCTGTTGCTAATATCGCTGCAATAACACTAATTACAGTATCACCTGCACCAGTTACATCAAGAACCTCTTGCGTTTGTGCTGGATAGTACACAGGCATTTTATGTTTTTGTAGCAAAGTCATTCCAGATTCTGCTCTTGTTATAAGTAATGCTGAAAGTTTACAATTAAAAATGATTTCCATGCCACGATTTATTAGTTCTTTTTCTGTTTTACATTTACCAGATACAATTTCAAATTCAAATAAATTAGGTGTTAAAATAGTTGCTCCACAATATTTATTAAAATCGTTTCCTTTTGGATCAATTAATATTGGAACATTCATTATCTTGGCAATTTTTATAATTTCTTGAACATTTAAGAGAGTTCCTTTATCATAATCTGACAAAATTAAAACATCAGTTTTTTTTAGAATTTTTATCAATTTTTTATTTATTAACTGTAAATTATTTGTATTTTCAAATTTTTTTTCAAAATCTACACGAATTAATTGTTTGTCATTTGCAATGATACGTAATTTTTTAATAGTAGAATTACTTTTAATATTAATATAGTCAAAAAAAACATTATTTTTTAAAAGCTTACTTTTTAAAATTTCTCCTGAATCGTCATCACCAATAATTCCTATAAGATGTGATTTAGCGTTTAAAGAAGCAATATTCATTGCAACATTTGCAGCTCCTCCAGGTCTTTCTTCTACATTTTTTATTTTTACTATAGATGAAGCTGTTTCTGATGATTTATTTTTTATATTTCCAGACCAATAAAGATCTAATATTATATCACCAATAGTTATAATTCTAATGTTATGAAATGAAGGTAATTTAATAGGCATTTTATATACTTTAAAGATTATATTTATTATTTATATAACATTTTTGTAAAAATTTTAAAAAACTTAGAAATTATTCTTAAGAACAAATATAAAAAAAAATAAATAAATTTTTCAATAGCATGTAAATTATTTCTTATATACAAAAAAAATAAAGTGTTTGATTTTTATAGTATAAAATACAATTTATTAAAACTTATAATTCATATAGTTATTTTTTTATTTATTCTTAAAACATTATCGTTATTTAATAATTTTTACATTAAATATTATTTATTTTTAATAAATATTTATATAAAAACATTTATTTTACTTGATTATACCAAAAAAAAATTGTTATAAGATGTGTATCAAATTGTTTATTTATATTTAAATAAAATTAATTTATTAATATGTATTATTAATAATATAGATATAAAAAACTTTGTTTTTGGAATATAAAAATAATGAAAGTTTTTTTAGTTGGTGGTGCAGTAAGAGATATGCTTCTCAAACAACCAATAAAAGATAAAGATTGGGTAGTAATTGGTAGTACATCAGAAATTATGTTATCAAAGGGATATCAAAAAGTTGGTAGTGATTTTCCAGTTTTTTTACATCCTAAAACAGGAGAAGAGTACGCTTTAGCAAGAACTGAAAAAAAATCGGGGCAAGGATATAATGGTTTTATTACTTTTGCTCATCCTGAAGTAACATTAAAAGAAGATTTACAACGTAGAGATTTAACAATTAATGCTATTGCATATGACGATGTTAATCATAAATTAATTGATCCTTTTAATGGTCAACAGGACATTAAAAATCGTGTTTTGAGACATGTTTCTCACGCATTTATTGAAGATCCTTTGCGTGTTTTACGTGTAGCAAGGTTTGCAGCACATTTTTTTCATCTGAACTTTAAAATATCTCATGAAACGATCTTATTAATGTATAAAATTACAAAAAATGGAGAATTGCAATACTTAAAACCTGAAAGAATATGGAAAGAAACTGAAAAAGCTCTCAAAACATTGAATCCACAAGTTTATTTTGAAGTATTACGTCAATGTAATGCATTAAAAGTGTTATTTCCAGAAATTGATAATTTATATAATATTTCTTTAAATCAATATACTTCTAAAAATCTTGCAAATCATACGTTAATGACATTAAAAAATGTGTCAAATATTTCTAATAGAATTGATATAAGGTTTGCAACTTTATGTCATAATTTTGGAGAAAAGAAAACAATTATCTTTAATAAATTTAAAACATTTAATAACAAAACTACTAATATATTTATTGTAAAAAAATTTTGTCACCGTTTACATGTACCTAACGAGCTTCGTGATTTAGCATTAATAGTAATAAAATACTATGAAATGATTCATGCTATTAAAAGACAATCCATTTATAGCATAATATCTTTTTTTAATAACATTGATGCTTGGAGAAAACCACATAGAATAAGTGCTTTAGAAATTATTTGTTCAGCAGACGCAAAAGGAAGGACATTGTATATAAATAATACAGAATATAAACAAGGAAAGTATATAAAATATTTATTTGAAGTAGCAAAATCAATTTCCAATAAAGATGTTATAAGAGATGGTTTTAATGGTAAAGAAATTAAAAAAGAATTAATGCGTAGAAGAACGATTGCATTAATACAAAAAAAAGAAAAGCAATTAATGAAATTTATATAAATTAATTTCACATAAACTTACATTAAAATTAAATTAGAAAAATCAACTAAATGCTTACAAAACAATTGAGGATTAGAGATAAATGGAGCATGAGCTGCACTTTTGATTATAATTGATTGAGTATTCATACAATTCTTATCTAAGATATTACTTATTCGATAAGGAACAAGTACATCTAGTGCACCATATATTTTTAAAGACGGAACTTTTATAGTATTAATTTTTTTTCTTAAATCACTTTTTTTAATAATATTTAATCCATTGCTTAATGTTTTTATACTTGGTATAGAATTCTTAACTAAAGTTTTTTCTAAAATATTCATATCTTTATATAAAATATTTGTATTGAATGTTTGTATTTTTAAAAAATTTTTAAGAGTTTTTATAAAATTTTCAGTAAGTTGTTTTAAAAAATCATTTAATAGCTTTTTTTTAATTCCTGGCCAATTTTTTTTTTCAATAAAACAAGGAGAAGACGATACTATAATCATTCCATAAAATCTATTAGGAAAATTTAATGTTAATTGTGTAGCTATCAAACCTCCTAAAGACCACCCCAAAATAATAGATTTTTTTGGCAAAAAAGGTATTATATAATTCATTATTTCATTTAAATTTTTAGCTAAACATTCTTTACTACGACCGTAACCCGGTAAATCAATTAAATGTAATTTAAAATGATTATTTAATAAGGGAACAATGTTTCTCCAAACTTTGGAGTTTAAAGCCCATCCATGTAATAAAACAAGATCTAGTGATCCTTTTCCAATAATTTTCCAATATAATGGTTGCATGATTTTAAAATCCTTTAATAAAAATTTTTAAATATGTATATAATATTTTAATTATTTTTGAACGTTTTTTAAAAAAATAATATTTAATTATCAATAATATAAAATAATCTTTTTAAGAAGTTAAAAATATATGATTACTATTACAAAAAATGCTCAAGAATATCTTTTCAACTTATTGCTTAAAAAAGAAAAAGGTACTCAAATTCGTGTATTTGTTTTTAATCCAGGTAGTGAAAATGCAGAATGTGGCATTTCTTATTGTCCACCTAAAAAAATCAAAATAACAGATTATGTTTTACGATTTAAAAAATTTTTTGTATACATTGATCAAGAAAGCTTGCCTTACCTTAAAAAATCAAAAATAAATATTATTGAGGATCAATTAAGTTCAACTTTAACTCTTGATGCTCCTTACGCAAAAATTCTACAATATCCTAGAAATTCAACATTAAAAGAAAAAATTCAATACTTTATTCAATTAAAAATAAACCCAAAACTTGAAAGTCACGGTGGTAGTATTAATCTTATAGATATAAAAAATAATTATGCTATTTTAGAGTTTAAAGGGGGTTGTAGCGGTTGTTCTATGGCAGAAATAACTTTTAAAGAAAATATTGAAAAACAATTAAAAAAAGAATTTAAAGAACTACAAGGAGTTCTTGACAAAACTGAACATATTCATGGAAAACATTCTTATTATTAATTTTAAAAAATAATTGTTTGTAACAAGTGTTATATTACAAACATATTAAACATCAAAAACATTATTTTTTTATTAATTTATTATAAAATATTTTAATTTTTATAATATATATACAAATATACATAATATTATAGTAACATTCAGCTAAAAATGCTACAAAGAATTATAAATTTTAATCAATTTTAACTGTTGGTAGAAAAAAATGAGTATTAAAGTAGGTATAAACGGTTTTGGAAGAATCGGACGAATTATTTTTCGTATAGCTCAAAAACATCCTACAATAGAAATTGTAGCTATTAACGATTTAATGGATATTAATTATATTGCTTATATATTGAAACATGATTCAACGCATGGTTTATTTAAAGGAACAATAAACATAAAAAATAACATACTTATAGTAAATGGTAAAAATATTCGTATTACCTCAGAAAAGAATCCAAAAAATTTAAAATGGAATGAAGTTAACGCAGAGATAGTAGCAGAAGCTACTGGAATATTCTTAACAGAAGAGACTGCAAATCAACATATAATAGCAGGGGCAAAAAAAGTAGTTATAACTGGCCCATCTAAAGATCATGTTCCCATGTTTGTGCGTGGAGCAAATTTTCATACATATGCTAATCAAAAAATTGTTTCTAATGCTTCTTGTACAACTAATTGTTTAGCTCCATTAGCAAAAGTTATTCATAGTAACTTTGAAATTATTGAAGGGTTAATGACAACAGTGCATTCTGTAACAGCTACACAAAAAACCGTTGATAGCTTTTCAAATAAAGATTGGAGAGGGGGCAGAGGAGCTTTCCAAAATATTATACCTTCTTCTACAGGAGCTGCAAAAGCAGTCGGTAAAGTATTACCAGAATTAAACGGAAAACTAACAGGTATATCTTTTCGTGTACCTACACCAAATGTATCTGTAGTAGATTTAACTGTTAGAATAAAAAAATCAGCAAGTTATATAGAGATTTGTGAAGTGATTAAAAATGCTTCAAAAAATGAGTTACATAATATTTTAGGATATACAGAAGATGAAGTAGTATCTAGTGATTTTAATGGAGAAACTTTAACTTCTGTTTTTGATGCAAAAGCTAGTATCGCATTAAATAAAAATTTTATAAAACTTATTACTTGGTATGATAATGAAACTGGTTATTCGAGTAAAGTTCTTGATTTAATTTCTTTAATTGCTAAAAAATAATGTTTTTAACAATTATATTTGTTATATATAACGATTTTTCCTTCATTCTTTAAGTACATTTTATCAAAGGATGAAGGAAAGAATTTGTTTTAATTTATTGATAAACAGGAAATGATAGACATAATTCAATTACTTGATTTTTAAGATCATTCGCAACTTTTTTGTTATTGATATTTTTTAATATTTGTATTATCCATTCTGTTACCATCACAGATTCTTTTTCTTTAAAACCTCTACGTGTAATAGCAGGTGTACCAATGCGAATACCAGAAGTAACAAATGGACTTTTTGAATCGTTTGGTACACTATTTTTGTTAACAGTAATATTTGCAAGACTTAACATAAAATCTGCTTCTTTTCCAGTAATCTTGTTTTTAGTTAAATTTAATAAAAAAAGATGATTATGAGTACTACCTGAAACAATATCATAACCATTTTTTATAAATGTAGAAACCATTTCTTTTGCATTTTTAATAACTTGTATTTGATATTTTTTAAAATCTAATGTCATCGCTTCTTTAAAAGCAATAGCTTTTGCTGCAATAACATGCATGAAAGGACCACCTTGACCACCTGGAAAAACAGATGCATCTATTTTTTTGTATAAATCTTCACTACCTTTTTTTGCAAGTATTAAACCACCTCGAGGACCTGCTAAAGTTTTATGTGTTGTAGTGGTAACTACATGAGCATAATGAATAGGATTTGGATATACATTAGCAGCGACTAAACCTGCTACATGTGCCATATCTGCTATAAACCATGCGTTAACAGTGTCTGCAATTTCACGTATCTTTTTCCAATCACAAATACCAGAATATGCAGAAAAACCTCCAATAATCATTTTAGGGCGATATTTATCTGCTAAATTAAATAAATTTTCATAATCAATTTCTCCGTTTTCTTTAATTTTATATGAAATTACTTTATATAACTTACCTGAAAAATTAACTGAAGATCCATGTGTTAAATGCCCTCCATGTTTTAAATCTAAACCCATAATAGTATCACCTGGTGTTAACAAAGCAGTATAAACAGCAAAATTTGCTTGAGAACCAGAATGTGGTTGAACATTTGCATAATCTGCATTAAATAAAAATTTTGCACGATTAATAGCAATTTTTTCTATTTCATCTATATATTCACATCCACCATAATAACGTTTACCAGGGTATCCTTCTGCATATTTATTAGTTAATTGAGAACCTTGTGCTTCCATGACTGATAAACTCGCATAGTTTTCTGATGCTATTAATTCAATATGTTCTTCTTGTCTGTTTTTTTCTTTTTCTATAAATTTCCACAAATCAGGATCAAAATCTAAAATATTTGTTTTTTTAATTAGCATTTTTATTTCTCATCTTAATTTAATATTCAATTATAGTAATAATTACTTTCATTTAAATATCATCAAAAAATTATATAAAAATTTAATTTTTTATAAAATTAACATAATTGTTTACGTGAATTTCTAAAAAGACGCATCCAAGGACCATCTTCTCCCCACTCTTCAGGATACCAAGAGTTATTTATTGTTCTAAAAACACGCTCAGGATGAGGCATCATAATTGTCACTTGTCCATTTTTATTACTAATAGCAGTGATACCGTTTGAAGAACCATTTGGATTAAATGGATATTTTTCTGTAATTTTTCCATAGTTATCAATATAACGCAAAGCTATTAATCCACTTGACTCTAATGATAATAAATGTTCATGATTTTTAAATTTCACATATCCTTCGCTATGTGAAACAGGAATTGGAATATGTGAGTCAACCATGTCATTTAATATAAGCGATGGACTTTTCATAACTTTTACTAAAACAAAACGTGATTCAAAACGACCAGATTTATTTAAACAAAAATTTGGCCATAAACTACTGTCTGGTATTAAACTGGACAAATGTGAGAACATTTGACATCCATTGCATACACCTAAAGATAAAGTATCTTTACGATGAAAAAAATCTTTAAAATTTTTCTTTAAAATTTTATTTGATAAAATAGAATGCGCCCATCCCATTCCTGCTCCTAGTACATCACCATAAGAGAAACCACCACAAGCAACAATCATATGAAAATCTTCCAATTTAAAACGAGCAGATAATAAATCATTCATATGTACATCTATTGCTTCAAAACCTGCTCTATGAAAAGCTGCTGCCATTTCTATATGAGAATTAATACCTTGTTCACGTAATACTGCTAATTTTGGGCGTATACCGGTAAGAATAGCAGGTGCTGCAATATCTTCATTAACTTTAAAAGTTAGATATGCATGTAATCCAGGGTTTTTTTCATCTTTTTTATTATAAAATTCTTCATCTGCACATTTTTCGTTATCTCTTAATCTTTGTATTCTCCAAGATGTCTCTGCCCATAACATTCGTAGTATATTACATTTTTCTTTATAAATAGTTTGTTTATGAAAATTTATAGTAAAGTCATTATTTTTTGATGTTGCATAACCAATAACGTGTACACAATCTAATATATTATAGCGCGAAAAAATTTTTTTTATACTAGAAAGGTTCTCATAATTAATTTGAATGACAGCACCTAATTCTTCATTAAATAATATTTTATATAAATCTTTTCCTAACTCAGAAACGTCAATATTTAATCCACAATGACCAGCAAAAGCCATTTCTAATAAAGTTACAAATAAACCTCCATCAGATCGATCATGATATGCTAAAATTTTTTTTGTGGAGCATAAATACTGAATTGCACTAAAAAATTTAGCAAGATCTTGAACATTTCTAATATCAGCACTTTTATCACCAATTTTATTATACACTTGTGAAAAAGAAGTAGCTCCTAAAGCATTATGACCTCTTCCAAGATCAATTAATAATAATAAATTTTTATTATTTAATTGTAATTCAGGTGTAACAACATTACGAACATCTTCCACTCGTGCAAAAGCAGTAATAACAATTGATACAGGAGATATCATTTCATAAGATTCATTCTTAGTTTTCCAATATGTTGTCATTGACATAGAATCTTTACCAACAGGTATAGTGATTCCTAATTTTGGGCAGATATCTTCGCTAATTGATTTAATAGCTTCATAAAGTTTTTCATCTTCTCCATCGCGTCCAGATGCAATCATCCAATTAGCAGAACATTTAATACGATTAATTGATCCAATATGAACTGCAGCAATATTAGTAATTGCTTCTCCTAATGACATACGAGCAGCAGCACTTGCATTAATTAATGATATTGGAGAACGTTCTCCAATGGAAAAAGCTTCTCCATAATAACTATCAAAACTTGAGGTAGTAACTGCACAATTTGAAACAGGAATTTGCCATGGACCTATCATTTGATCACGAACAACCATTCCAGTCACTGTACGATCAGCTATTGTAATTAAAAAACTTTTTTCTGCAACAGAAGGTAAATATAATATACGTTTTATAGTTTCATTTAAAGTTATATTACTTAGAGATAATGGTGGATTTTTACTATTTAAACTTCTCACGTTATGTTTTTTTCTAGGAATTTTTTTTAAAAATTTATAAAGTGGTATATTAACTGGTAAATTATTGAATGTTTTATCAAAAATTACTAAATTTTTATTATTTGTAATTTCGCCAATAACAGCATAAGGAGCACGTTCTCTTTTACAAAAATTAAAAAAAATTTCAAGATTTTTAGAATCTATAGCTATTGCATAACGTTCTTGAGATTCATTACATAACAATTCTAAGGGATTCATACTATCTTCACTAGTAGGAATTTTACGTAAATCAATTAATCCGCCATATCCACTACTCATAATTAATTCTACTATAGCATTAGCTATACCTCCTGCTCCTATATCATGAATAAAAAGTATAGGATTCATCTTACCTAATTGCCAACATTTATCTATAACTTCTTGACAACGTCTTTCCATTTCTGGATCATCGCGCTGTACAGAAGAAAAATCTAAATCAGGATTAGAAATATAAGAATTTGATGAAGATGCTGTGCTACCTCCTAATCCAATCTTCATACTTGGGCCACCTAGTATTATTAATTTATCACCTACTCTTAAGTTCATTTTTTTTGAATTAGCATTAATAATACTTCCTATCCCTCCAGATAACATAATAGGTTTATGATATCCGTATATTTTTTTTAAAGATTTTTTGCTATTTTTGAAGGGTTCTTCATATGTTCTAAAATAACCATTAATAACTGGTCTGCCAAATTTATTATTATATGATGAACATCCTAAAGGCCCTTCAATCATAATATTTAAAGCACTAGCTATTTTTTTTGGTTGATTATATTTTTTTTCCCAAGGATGTATAAACTTTGGAATAAATAAATTTGAAACAGAAAATCCAGATAAACCAGCTTTAGGTTTAGCTCCTTTTCCTGTGGAAGATAAATCTCTAATTTCACCTCCAGCTCCTGTTGCTGATCCTTCCCATGGAGATATAGATGTAGGATGGTTATGTGTTTCTACTTTAATAGCTATATTTATTTTTTCTTGTTGATACTCATAAATTCCGTTTATATAATTAGATTGAAAAATACTGGTATCAGAACCTTCCATAATAGCAGAATTATCTATATAAGCAGAAATTATATGATTTGGAATCATTTTAAAAGTATTTTTGATCATACTAAATGGGGATTTATGTTTTTTAATCCCATTAATGATCCATTTAGCATTAAATATTTTATGCCGACAATGTTCAGAATTTATTTGAGCAAACATATAAAACTCAACATCAGTTGGATTACGTTTTAATTTATTAAAAACAGTAAAAAAATAATTAATCTCATCAATTGATAAATTTAATTGCATCGACAGATTTTTTATTTTTAATATATCAATTCCATTACTACAAATATCAATTTCTCTAAAAGAAGATGGATGCTGTTTTTTAAATAAATATTGAACTTTTTCAAAATCTTCAGTAATTGTTTCTGTCATACTATCATAAAGATGTTTAGCAATTGTTTTCCATTTTTTATCAGTTATTTCGTTATTTTTAACATAAAATAAAACACCTTTTTCTAAACGTTTAATAGAATCTATTTGACAATTCTTAACAATATCTGTAGCTTTTGATGACCATGAAGATATAGTACCAATTCTTGGAAGAACTAAAAATTTATGCTTAAAAAAACTTGTTTCTTTTTCATAAAAACTATCTATTTGTAAAATTTTTTTTAAACGTTTTTTTTCGTTTGTATTCAGCGATTTTTTTAAATCTAAAAAATACAAGTACTTAGCATAAATATTTTTTACTGAAATATTAGTTATTTTAATGCGATTCAGTATTTTTTTTATGAAAAAATGAGATAAAACTGGCAAACCATGTAGAATTTCTATCATAAAAATCTCGTATTATTTTAATTATAAAAAAGATTATTTTTTTACATTATCTATTGTTTAATAATTAACGTTATTTTATATAATTATTTAAAATTTTATCATAAATATCTGCATGTTGAATTTTAAAAAAAAATAATTTATTTATAGTATATAAACTACTTTTTTCGACGATCTTGAAAAAAATTTTTTAATAAATCTGAGCAATCTTTTTCTAAAACACCAGAAAAAACTTTTATATGATGATTTAATTTAGGATATAATAAAATTTTTGTTGCATTAATTTGTTTATTATGCGCACCATAAATTAATTTAGAAATACGACTGTGTAAAATCGCTCCAACACACATTATGCAAGGTTCTAATGTTACATAAAGTGTTGTATGTAATAATCGATAATTATTTAATTTTTTAGATGCTTTTTGTAAAGTTAATATTTCTGCATGGGCAGTGGGATCGTTTTTTTTTATAGTTTGATTCCATCCTTGTCCAATAATTATATTATCTTTAATTAAAATAGCTCCTATAGGAATTTCATTTTTTTTGTGTGCTTTTTTAGCATTGAAAATAGCAAAACGCATCCAATATTCATCATCTTTCATTTTTTAATAGACGTTAATAATTTTTTTTGATATTACCATTACGTGTAACTTTCCATTTATATTTACAATAAAACAATAAAGGTTTATCATTTTTGCTATCGCTGTAACCACTATAAAGACTTAATGGTTTTCCTATTTTTTTTTCTAATTGTGAAACTTTTTCTAAACCAATACAACGTGATGTTAATATATAACCAAAAAAAAATGGCTCTATTTTGCTACCTATTAAATTTATTTTATTAAAAAATTTCGCATCATAATATACTTTTTTTATTAAAGATTCTGGTGATCCACTAATAATCCAAACTGCAGTGTTTTTTTTATTAAGATATTGAATAAGTCTATTATGTACTAGTGGAAAAGGTTTAATTCTTTTACGAAACCAATATGAAAAATTTTGTTCAAATTTTAATAAACGTTTTTTACTACACCCAAAAGTTATAGCCCATAATAATAAGCTTATTGGTTGACGTGCTGTTTTTTTTGAAAACAATAACGTAAGAATAATAATCGGTGATATTATAAAAACTAATAATATACTCCAAAATCTATATATTAATAAATAGAAAATAAATAGTCTAAACATATCTTGCTTATGTAAAGTTCCATCAAGATCAAAAAAAATTAATTTTTTTTTCAGTATATACTCCTTTGAAAAAAACATTGTATTGTATAATAAAATAATATCTATTTTCTAAAAAATAATCAATAATCATTTTTTATAAATTTTCTAAAAAATAAAAAATTTATTTGAAATTAGTATCCCCTTAGTTAAAAAGGATATAATAAACCCCTCCTAAGGGTTAGTTATGGGTTCAAATCCCATAGGGGATGATTTTTATTATAAAAAAATTAATATAAAACCACTTTGAATATAGCGGCAATTATTTTTATAATAAAATAACTGTTAATATATAATAATTATAAACATTTTACACATACAAATATTCATATTGTAAAAGATTGTATTTTTTCTTAAAATTTTTATAAAAAATATATATATTCTTTTAATAATTAGTACAATATTTTATAGTAAAATTTTTAAAATTTATTAAAAAAAGCTATTTTAAAATTATAAAATAATAATTTTTTATTATAAGGATAATGAAGCTTTTTAGGTTAAATATGATAAAAAAATATATTTTTATAACAGGAGGAGTTGTCTCTTCTTTAGGAAAAGGTATTACTACTGCTTCATTAGCTTCTCTTTTAGAAGCACGTAATTTAAATGTTACTGTCATGAAGTTAGATCCTTACATTAATATTGATCCAGGAACTATGAGTCCAACAGAACACGGTGAAGTTTTCGTAACAGAAGATGGTGCAGAAACTGATATGGATCTTGGTCATTATGAACGTTTTATAAGAACCAAAATGTCTCGTAATAATAATGTTACAACTGGATCTATTTACTCTGAAGTAATTTCAAAAGAACGACGTGGTGATTTTTTAGGTGCAACTGTCCAAGTAATTCCTCATATTACTAATGCTATTAAAAATCATATTATTAAATGTGGAAAAAATTTTTTAATTACTTTAGTTGAAATAGGTGGAACGGTCGGAGATATCGAATCTTTACCTTTTCTTGAAGCAATTAGACAGATGGCTGTAGATATCGGTCGACAACATGTTTTATATATACATCTCACTTTAGTTCCATATCTTTTAACATCAAAAGAATTAAAGACAAAACCAACACAACATTCTGTAAAGGAACTACTTTCTATTGGTATACAACCTGATATTTTAATTTGTCGTTCACATTATGTAATGAATACTTATGATCAAGCTAAAATTTCATTATTTTGTAACGTACCAGAGAAAGCTGTTATATCTTTAAATGATGTTAATTCTATTTATGAAATTCCAAAAATTTTAAATAATCAAGGATTAGATGATTACATTTGCAAATATTTTAATTTATCTGTGCCATTAGCTAATTTAAATGAATGGGAAAAAGTTATTAGTTCTCTAAATAATTTAAAAGGTACAATCAATATTGGTATAGTCGGTAAATATGTAGTTTTACCTGATGCTTATAAATCTATTGTTGAAGCATTAAAACATGGAAGTCTAAAAAATAATATCAAAGTTAACATAGTATTCATTGATTCACAAGATTTAGAAAAAAATGGTATAGATTTATTACAAAAAATAGATGGTATTTTAGTTCCAGGAGGTTTTGGTTATAGGGGAGTGTGTGGAAAATTAATCGCTATTAAATATGCAAGAGAAAAAAGAATTCCTTTTTTTGGAATTTGTTTAGGTATGCAACTAGCAATTATAGAATATTTTCAAAATGTTTTAAGGATAAAACATGCTCATTCCACTGAGTTTTTTCCAAATTGTATATATCCAATAATAGCATTAATTGATGAATGGCAAAATTTTCCTAAAAAAAAGATCATCAAAAAGCAAGATTGTAATTTAGGTGGAACTATGCGCCTAGGAAATCAAAAATGTTATTTAACGCGCAATAGTTTGTCATATAAAATATATCATAAAGATTTTATTTTTGAACGTCATCGTCATAGATATGAAGTTAATTCTCATTTATTAAGAAAAAATAATTTATTACAGTTAATTATTGCTGGATATTCTGTTGAAAATCAATTAATTGAAATTATAGAATTAAAAAATCATCCATGGTTTATTGGATGTCAATTTCATCCTGAGTTTAGTTCTACACCACGTGATGGACATCCTTTATTTTCTTCTTTTATTAAAGCAGCTTATAAATATCAAATTAGTTCAAAAATATTGTAATACACTTAAAATATATCAAAAACTTTAATGGAAAATTTTATGTCTAAAGTTAAAAAAGTCATTGGTCGTGAAATAATTGATTCTAGAGGGTACCCTACTGTAGAAGCAGAAGTGCATCTATACAACGGATTATTTAGTTTAGCATCTGTACCATCTGGGGCATCTACTGGATCTCGTGAAGCATTAGAATTAAGAGATAATAATAAAAATAGATTCTTAGGAAAAGGAGTGATAAAAGCTGTTAAAAATATTAATCAACTAATTTCCCCAATGCTGCAAGGGAAGGATGTAACAAATCAAGAAGATATTGATAAATCTATGATTTATTTAGACGATAAAAAAGATAAATCTTATCTCGGTGCTAATGCAATTCTTGCTGTTTCTTTAGCTGCTGCAAAAGTTGCTGCCTTACATAAAAAAATGCCACTATATCAGCATATTTCTGAAATAAATGGAAATTTTAATGATTTTTCTATGCCTTTACCGATGGTTAATATTTTAAACGGGGGATTACATGCTAATAATAATATAGATTTTCAAGAATTTATGATTCAACCAGTAGGCGCTAAAACTTTTAAAGAATCTGTTCGCATAAGTGCAGAAATTTTTCATCAATTAGGGATTATTTTAAAAAATAAAAAAATGAATGTGAGTGTTGGAGATGAAGGTGGATATTCTCCGAATTTAAATTCTAATACTGATGCATTGCAATTGTTACAAGATGCAGTGAATAAAACTCCCTATAAATTAGGAACAGATGTTTTATTTGCAATAGATTGTGCAGCATCAGAATTTTATTTAAATGGAAAGTATATTTTAAATAATGAAACAAAAAAAACTTTTGATTCTAAAGCTCTTACAAACTTTTTAAAATCATTAACTGAACTATATCCGATTTCTTCTATTGAAGATGGTTTAGATGAATCCGATTGGGAAGGATTCATTTATCAAACTAAAATTTTAGGTAATACTATACAAATAGTAGGTGATGATTTATTTGTAACAAATATTGAATTTTTAAAAAAAGGTATTGAAAAAAAAGTTGCCAATTCAATTTTAATAAAACTCAACCAAATTGGTTCATTAACTGAAACTTTAGAAACCATTCGTTTAGCTAAAGATTTCGGATATTCTACAATTATTTCTCATCGATCAGGAGAAACAGAAGATACTTTTATTGCCGATCTAGCAGTAGGAACAAAATCTGGTCAAATAAAATGTGGATCTATGAGTCGTTCAGAACGTATTGCTAAATATAATCAATTAATCAGAATCGAAGAACAATTAGGAAATAAAGTTTTTTTTCATGGCATAAAAGAATTAAAAAAATTTAAGAAATAAAATAATCTACTATATTAATTATTAACTTTATTATGTATTTATAAATATATGAATTATCCAATAAATGAAGTATTTCAAACCCTTCAAGGAGAAGGGTTTTATACAGGTACACCTGCTATTTTCATTCGTATGCAATATTGTCAAATTAAATGTAATTGGTGTGATACCAAATATACATGGAACAAAAAAAATGAAAAAAAAATATCCATTAATAATATTTTAAAAAAAAAAAAGAAGGATCAATGGTGTTTAGCAAATCCTCAACAGTTATTAAATATAATTTTAAAAAAAAAATGGACTGCTCGTCACTTAGTAATTACTGGAGGTGAACCAACTAAATATGATCTTCGTCCATTAATATATGTCTTTGAAAAATTTGGTTTTTTCTGTCAAATAGAAACTAGTGGTGCATATCCAATTTATTGTTTTAAAAATACTTGGGTAACAGTTTCACCAAAAAAAAACATCAAAAAAAAATCCATTCTAACTGATTCTTTATTGCGTGCTAACGAAATTAAATATCCTGTTTTTTCTGAAAAAGATATAAGCGATCTTGATTTTTTACTTTCTATTTTAAAAAATAGAAAAAAGTACATTGTATCATTACAACCTATAAATCAAAATAATATCGCAACAAATATTTGTATTAAAACTTGTATTGCTCGAAATTGGCGATTATCAGTTCAAATGCATAAATATTTAAATCTAAAATAGTACTAATTAATATAAAAAAATTATATAGCAATCATTAAAATTATGTTTTTATTTTTTATAAATACATCCTGATGTGCACGTTTCTTTTATTGTAACAGACAATAATTCTGGCAGATGAGGTTTTATTTTATTCCAAATCCATTTTGCTAATATTTCACTAGTAGGATTTTCTAATCCAGGTATTTCATTTAAAAAACGATGATCAAGCTGATTATGTACGGATTTAAAAATATTTTTTATTTTCTTAAAATCCATAACCCAACCTGTTTTTTTCTGTGTTTCTCCAAATATTTCTAACCGCACTTTAAAAGAATGACCGTGTAAACGACTACATTTATGTTCTTTCGAAACATAAGGTAATTGATGTGCTGCTTCAAATTGAAAATCTTTAAAAATTATCATTGATTTATTTAATAATATTTTTATGCTACAAAATTAAAATTAGTATAGCTTTTAAAAAATATATTACATTATTTTAATATTTATTAAACTGATATTTTATAGGTTAAAAAAAATGGAAATTGATTTTATAAAATTAAAACAAATATTTGATTTTTTAAAAAATGATCAAATTGATCAATTAAAAGAAATAATAAAAGAACTATCTACTGTTCAAATTGCCTGGATATCTGGCTATTTATATTCCATTGCAGAAAAACAAAAAAATACTTGTAATACAAAAAAATTTATAAATAATGATGAACCTGTAAAAGTTACATTAATTTCTGCTTCTCAAACAGGAAATGCTAGAAGTATTGCTAAAGATATATATAAAAAATTTTTAAAAGAAAATATTAACGTTCAATTATTTAATTCAAATGAATATAATTTTAAAAAAATTGATAAAGAAAAAATTTTATTGATAATAATATCAACATATGGAGAAGGTGAGCCACCAGAAGAAGCAATATCTTTTTATAATTTTTTAATGTCAAAAAACGCTCCAACAATAAAAAACTGCTTTTTTTCTATATTTGGTTTAGGTGATACTTCGTATCAATTTTTTAATCAAGCAGGGAAAGATTTAGATAAACGTTTAGAAGAACTTAAAGGAAAAAGAATTATTGATCGTGTTGATGCAGATATAGAATATTTAAATTTATTTGAAAATTGGAGCTCTAAAATAATTAGTTTCATTAAAAAAAAAATGTCAGAAATATTGCTTCATAATAAAAAAAAATATTTAAAAAACTCTTACATAATAAAGAAAGAAGAAAAAAAATTTTCAAAAGATAATCCTTTTAATGCAAAATTAATTATGAATAAAAAGATAACTGGTCGATATTCAAAGAAAGATGTACGTCATCTAGAAATATCTTTAGGTGATTCTACTTTAAAATATTCACCAGGAGATTCTTTAGGAATTTGGTATAAAAACGATGAAAATTTGGTTTATGAATTTCTTGATATTTTTAATTTACAAGCAACTGATTTAATAAAATTTAATGAAAAAAATTTAACCATATTTAAAATATTAAAAAATTACTGTGAAATTACTGTTAATACCATTAATATTGTAAAAAAATATGCAAGTTTATCTAACAATATTTTTTTAAAAAATCTCTTGAAAAATGAAAAAAAGCTGCAAAGATATGTCAAAGATATAACTATTATTGATATGTTTAAAGAATTTCCAACATCTTTACAAAAAGAGCAATTAATTAGTATATTTCGTCCTATTACGCCTCGTTTTTATTCTATTTCTTCTTCCCAAAAAGAGTTTGAAAATGAAATACATATTACTGTTAATGTATTAAGTTATAAAATTAAAAATAAAATACGTATGGGAGGAGCATCTAGTTATTTAGCATATCGTTTAAAAACAAATAAAAATTTACGTATTTTTATAGAAAAAAATAATAATTTTCGTTTACCATCTGACGCAAAAATTCCAGTTATTATGATTGCTGCTGGTACTGGTATAGCTCCTTTTCGTGCTTTTATGCAAGAAAGAAATCAAAGTAATGAAAAGATTACTAAAAATTGGTTATTTTTTGGCAACCAAACATTTTCTGAGGATTTCCTTTATCAAACAGAGTGGCAATATTTTTTTAGAAAAAAAACATTAACTTATATTGATCTTGCTTGGTCCAGAGATGATAAAAAAAAAATATATGTACAAGATAAACTTTATCAAAAAAAAGAAAAAATATGGTCTTGGATTCTAAAAGGAGCACATCTATATGTATGTGGTAATGCAAAATTTATGGCAAAAGAAGTGAATAATACATTGTTAAAAATATTTATGGAATCTGGAAAAATGAACAGCGAACAATCTCATATTTTTTTAAATAAACTTAGAATGAACAATCGTTATCAACGAGATATTTATTAATGATTAACAATATTCAAGATTTAATTATTAAAGGTAAACCTTCTGAAGAAGAAAATATTAAAGAACAAAGTAACTATTTACGAGGAACTATAGTTAATGATATAAAAAATAAACTAACAGGTTCTTTTGATGAAAAGAACTCTTTTTTAATTCGTTTTCATGGCATGTATCAACAAGACAACAGAGATATTAGAAAAGAACGAAATATACAACTGTTAGAACCAAATTATTCAATGATGTTAAGAGTTCGTATTCCTGGTGGTAGAATTACTCCGAAACAATGGTTAGCTATTGATGAATTTTGTGATGAATATACTTTATATAAAAATATACGTATAACAGATCGTCAAACTTTACAAATTCATGGTATTTTAAAAAAAAATGTAAAATTAATACACAAAATACTTCATAAAGTAGAACTTGATTCTTTTGCAACAGCTAATGATGGTAATCGTAATGTTATTTGTTCTACAAATCCTAATATAAAATCAGATTTACAGGAAATTATTTATCTTTTTTCAAAAAAGATTTCTGATTATTTATTACCAAAAACTAATGCTTATTCTGAAATTTGGTTAGATAAAAAAATTAATACAGAAGATCATGAACCTATTCTTGGAAAAACATATTTACCTAGAAAATTTAAAATCAGTATTGTGGTTCCACCTTACAATGATGTTGACTTACATGCTAATGATCTAAATTTTATTGCTATAGTAAAAGATAATCAATTAATTGGTTTTAATTTATTAATAGGTGGAGGACTTTCTATTGAACATAATAATAAATTAACTTATGCGAGATTAGCAAGTGAAATAGGTTATTTTCATGTTGATAAATTATTTGAGGTTACAAAAGCTGTTGTTACAATACAAAGAGATTTTGGTAATCGTGTTAATCGCAAGAACGCTAAAACAAAATATACAATAGATCGTCTTGGAATCAATTTTTTTAAAAAAGAAATTGAAAAAAGAGCTTTATTAAAGTTCGAAAAAATAAAAAGTTATCAACTTTCAATGCGATATGATGATATTGGATGGGTAAAAAACGACAAAAAAGAGTGGTATTTTACTTTGTTTGTCGAAAATGGACGAATTATGAATAAAAATAACTATGAATTAAAAAACGGAATTAAAGAAATTGCAAAAATTCATAAAAGTTTTTTTTATTTAACAACAAATCAAAATTTAATCTTTGCTAAAATTGATAACAATGAAAAAAGTAAAATTAATGAGATTTTAAATTATTATTCCTTAACAAAAGAAATTAGTGCTCAAAAAAAGAATTCAATGGCATGTGTATCTTTTCCAACATGTCCATTAGCTATGAGTGAAGCAGAAAGATTTTTACCCAGTTTCATAAAAAAGATAGAAAAAATATTATATAAGTGTAATCTTGGAAATGATTATATCACTTTGCGTATTAGCGGTTGTCCTAATGGATGTGCTCGTGCTTTGCTTTCTGAAATAGGATTAATTGGAAAATCACTTAATTACTATAATCTTTATATAGGAGGAAATAGATTAGGAACTCGTATTCCTCGTCTTTATAAAGAGAACATAAATGAAAAAGAAATAATTAATATACTTGAAAAATTAATTATATTATGGTCAAAAAATCGTAATTTTAATGAAATTTTTGGTGATTTTGTTATTAGAACAAAAATTGTAAAACCTGTAATAAATTCTACATATGACTTTTGGTAAAAATATGCGCTTATTATGTTTAAATGAAATTAATACGTTATCGCAAAAAGAACATATAAAAATATTTATGAAAATTAATCATATTTTACAACCTTTTAGTGCAGAAAAACGTATTAATTGGGCATTAAATAATCTAGAAAAAAAATTTGTTATTACTTCTAGTTTTGGAATTCAATCAGCGGTTTTATTACATTTAATTATTAGTCAAAATCCCAAAATTCCAGTGATTTTTATTGATACAGGTTATCTTTTTAAAGAAACTTATCTATTTTTAGAAGAGCTAAAAGAAAAGTTAGATATTAATTTATATGTTTTTCGTTCTAATAAATCTCCTGCATGGCAGGAAGCATGTTATGGAAAATTATGGAAACAAGGAATAAAAGGCATAAAACTTTATAATAAAATTAATAAGATTGAACCTATGAATAAAGCTTTAAAAACTTTAAAAGTAAAAACTTGGTTTGCTGGATTACGTAGAACACAATCAAAAAGTCGAAAAAATTTATCTATATTATCTATTCAAAAAAAAATATTTAAATTTTTACCTATTATTGATTGGGATAATAAAAAAATATTTTCTTATATTAAGAAAAATAATTTAAAGTATCATCCCTTATGGGAAAAAGGTTACTGTTCAGTAGGTGATATACATACAAGTAAACCATTAGAAACAGGAATGAAAGAAGAAGAAACACGTTTTTTTGGTTTAAAAAGAGAATGTGGATTACATGAAGAATAGTTTTTTTATTACAATTTTTTGTGATACTCATTTATTTTTTATATATTTTTAATAAAAATACGTTGAATAATTTAATATGAAATATTTTCCTCTTTTTATTGCTTTAAAAAAATGCCCTATACTAGTAGTAGGAGGTGGTAAAATTGCTACTAGAAAAATAAAATTATTGTTAGATTTTGGCGCTCAAATACAAGTTGTCTCAAATACTTTATGTCAAGAATTAAAAGAACTCAATGAACAAAAAAAAATTTTTTGGATATCAAAAAATTTTCATAAATCACAGTTAAAAAAAGTTTTTTTAGTTATTGCAGCAACTAATAATAATATTTTAAACGAAACAGTTTTTAAAAATGCCAATGAATCTTATCGTTTAGTAAACGTTGTTGATGATAAAAAAAAATGTAGTATTATCTTTTCATCAATTATCGATCGATATCCTTTAATAATTGCAATTTCTTCAAACGGGATAGTACCAATTTTAACTCGTTTATTACGTGAAAAAATTGAATCTTTAATTTCGTTTAATATTGGAAAATTAATTACAATTATTCAAAAATGGAAAACAAGAATCAATCAAAAGTTTAAGAATATTTTTTATAGGCGTCGTTTTTTTGAAGAAATATTAAATGGAAATTTTTCTAGTTTAATAAAAAACGGTAATATAAAAGAAGCAGAAAATCTTCTTTCAAAGGAAATAAAAAATAAAAAAGTATATAAAGGAGCAGTTATTATATTAGAATCTACTCAAGGAAGTAAAAACTTATTAACACTACGTGGTTTACAAGCTTTACAAGAAGCAGACATAGTGTTATATGATTCAGTAATTGATAAAGAATTATTAAATTTAATAAGAAGAGATGCACAGATTATTAGTGTTAATTTTCATAAATTAGACTGTTTTTATTATAAAAAAAACATTGATGATAGATTAATAAAATTAGCACAACAGAATAAAAGAGTAGTAAGATTAATTTTTGGAAATTTCATTATTTCAATAGAAAACTTTTATTTAAATTTTAATCAACTAAAAAAATCAAATATATTTTTTGAATTTATCCCAGGTGTTTCTATCTTTAATAAATATATAACTTCTTCTTTATTACACATTGCTTTAACAAATCGTTATTTTAAAAACGATTTTCTTTTCATAAATAATGATCATAATAATTTTTATTTGTCATCTTATTTTAAAAACAAAACATTAATAATACCTAATGTTAATAAAAAAAATATATTTGTTATAATACATACACTAATATCTGTCGGATATAATTTTAAAAAAGAAAATTTTATTTTAATTAATTCTATCTCAATGAAACAAATAATTTTTCTTAAAAATTTAAAAAATTTAAAAAAAATATCAAGTTTTTTATCAAAACCTATATTTTTAATTGTAGGAAAGATTATTAATAATAAAAAAAACGTTCAATATCTTCAAAAAGTTTATAACCCCTCAATTAATTTTTCTCTAGTTCAATTAAATTAAACAACTTTATAAAATATTATATTTTTTACCAAAATTAGATACGAAAATTAGCTAAAAATTTTATATTTTTATTAAAATTTTCATATGTTAACTTCAAAAAAAAGGACAAATGATGAAAGTTTATATGAATATTATTTAACTATTGAAAGTACTTAAATCTAAAAGAAAATAATATAAATTATATTAAACAGGAAACATTTGCATTATATGTATTTAAAAAACAATCATTTGCAACAACTAGAATCAGAAAGCATTTATATTATACGTGAAGTAGCGGCAGAATTTAATAATCCAGTTATGTTGTATTCAATAGGAAAAGATTCTTCTGTAATGTTACATTTGGCAAAAAAAGCATTCTATCCTGGTGAATTACCTTTTCCTTTATTACATATTGATACAGGATGGAAATTTCAAGAAATGTATAAATTTAGAGATATTGTTGCAAAAGAGATGAAATTAGAATTGTTAATATATTGTAATAAAGAGGGATTAAAAATGAATATCAATCCATTTATACATGGAAGTTCACAATATACAAATTTAATGAAAACAGAAGGATTAAAACAAGCACTAAATAAATATTGTTTCGATGCCGCTTTTGGAGGAGCAAGACGTGATGAAGAAATATCACGTGCAAAAGAACGCATTTATTCATTTAGAGATCAATTTCATCGATGGGATCCAAAAAATCAACGTCCTGAATTGTGGAAAAATTATAATGGTCAAATTAATAAAGGTGAAAGTATTCGTGTTTTTCCATTATCTAATTGGACAGAATTAGATATTTGGCAATATATTTATTTAGAAAATATTAAAATTGTTTCATTGTATTTTTCTTTAATTAGGCCAGTAATAAAACGTAACAATTTACTAATTATGGTAGACGATAATCGTATCCATTTAAAAAAAGATGAAATAATAAAGAAAAAAAGAATAAGGTTTAGAACTTTGGGTTGTTGGCCTTTAACTGCAGCAATTCAATCAAAAGCAAAAAGTTTGTTAGATATTATTGAAGAAACATTAATAACTAAAAACAGCGAACGTCAAGGACGAGTTATTGATTACGATCAAAAAAATTCAATGGAATTTAAAAAACGTCAAGGATATTTTTAGCTTAGGATATTAAAAATGAATAATAATTTTGTAAAAGAAAATGAAAAATTAAATATTAAAAATTGGATTATCAATCAACAAAAAAAAACTTTATTACGATTTATTACATGCGGTAGCGTAGATGATGGTAAAAGCACATTAATTGGTCGATTGTTATATGATACCTCTCAAATATATGAGGATCAATTATCTTTATTAAATAAAAATAGTAAACGTTATGGTAACAAAAAATTTAATTTAGCTTTTCTAGTGGATGGGTTACAAGCAGAAAGAGAACAAGGTATTACTATTGATGTTTCTTATAGATATTTTTCTAGTGAAAAAAGAAAATTTATCATTGCAGATACTCCTGGTCATGAACAATATACTAGAAATATGGCAACTGGAGCTTCCAATTCTGATGTTGCGATTTTATTAGTAGATGTTAGAAAAGGATTATTAGATCAAACACGTAGACATAGTTTTATTTGTATATTACTAGGCATAAAAATTTTGATTGTAACAATTAATAAAATGGATTTGGTATCTTATAAAGAAAGTGATTTTCTTAATATAAAATTAGAATATTTAAAATTTATTAAAAAATTTGAAAAAAAAATAAAAATTTATTTTATTCCGATATCAGCTTTAAAAGGAGATAATGTTGTATTTTCAAGTAAAAATATGCTCTGGTATAAAAATAAAACGTTAATTAATATATTAAACACTATTGAACTATTGTCTTCTTTAAATAATCAGCCTATGCGTTTTCCTATACAATATGTAAATTATTCTCAATCAGATTTTAGAGGGTACTCTGGTACTGTTGCTTCTGGATCAATAGAAGTTGGCAATAAAGTTAAATTTTTACCATCTTCTAAAGAATCTATGATTAAAAAAATTGTTACTTTTGATGGTGATAAAAAAAAAGCATATGCAGGAGAATCTATCACTATAGTATTAAAAGATTATCTTGATATTAGTCGAGGAGATATTTGCATTGCTCTCAATGAAAAAAAAATTAGTGGAACAAAACATGTTATTTTTGATTTAGTTTGGATGTCTGAAAAACCGTTAACATTAAATCAAACATATTATATTAAATTTTGTCATAAAAAATTGAAAATACATATAGAAAAAATACTTTCAAAAATTAATATTAATACACTAAAATCTTTAAATACTGACAGTTTACAATTAAATGAAATTGGATCAGTATTATGTTTTTTTGAAGAAAAATTATATATGGAAGAATATTGTCAAAATAAGACCACTGGAAGCATAATTTTAATTGATTCTATTAATAATTTAACGGTTGGCGCTGGTATGGTTAAAAAAATTATATATAAAGAAGATAAAAAAATTTTAAAAAAAGATGATCTTTTTGAATTAGAATTAAATAAACTTATTAGACAATATTTTCCTCATTGGAATGCATGTGATTTATTAAAAAATAAATATGAAAAATAATAAAAACATTATATGGCATAATCATAAAATTAAACGCAGAGATCGTGAAAATAATCATGGTCATTTGTCAAAAGTGTTATGGTTTACTGGTTTATCAGGATCAGGAAAATCTACCATAGCTGGAATGTTGGAACGAATATTTTTTAAAAAAAAATTAAGTACTTATTTATTAGATGGTGACAATATACGTTATGGACTATGTCGTGATTTAAGTTTTGATAAAAAAGATCGTAAAGAAAACATTCGTCGTGTAGGAGAAATAGCAAAAATAATGATGGATGCAGGTATTATAGTTTTTGTTGCATTAATTTCTCCTTATCGAGAAGATAGAGAAAGTGTTAAAATTTTATTTAAAAAAAATGAGTTTATTGAAATTTTTGTAGATACTCCGTTATCTGTTTGTCAAAAACGTGATGTTAAAGGTTTATATAAATTTGTACAATTAAAAAAAATTAATAATTTTACTGGTATTAATGATGATTATGAAAAACCTTTATCTCCAGATATTTGGTTAGATGGAACCAAATCACTTATCAATACTATGCGTGATTTATTAAAAAATTTACGTAGATATAATTTAGTATAAAAAATGCAGCATTATTAGATTTTTATTTATTAAATATAATGTTATATTAAAATTTTAAAATATTTTTTATATAAAAACATGTTTATAAAGAAATTGGTTGCAATACTTTTAATTGCTTGGTTACAGTATTCTTTGTGGTTTGGAAAAAATGGCATACATGATTATAATAAAATTAAAAAAAAAATGACACAAAAAAAAATAGAAAATATTATGTTAAAGCAAAAAAGAAAATCTCTTGAACAAGAGTTAGAAGATATAAAAAATAATTACAAATAAATGTTATTATTTTAAGTATTATAACATCATGAAATAATTAAAAATTAATATATTTAAAATGTTAAATAAGAACTCTCAAGATATTATTGCAATTATTCCTGCAGCTGGTATAGGGAAAAGAATGAATATAGATTTACCTAAGCAGTATTTGCTATTAGATAATTTGACTATTATTGAACACAGCATTTTGCGATTATTATCTGTTTCAGATATTAAAAAAATATATGTAGTTATTAGTTCTAATGATGTTTTTTTCAAAAAATTACCAATATCAAAAAATCATAGAGTTTTTACTGTTATTGGCGGTAAAACACGATTTGAATCAGTTTTTTCAGGGTTAAAAGCAATTAATGCACATATTAATTGGGTATTAATACATGATGCTGTGCGTCCTTTTTTAAATAAAAAAGATTTAATTCGCTTACTTGCAATACGTTGTTATAGTAAAGTCGGTGCTATATTAGCAAGTCCAATCACTAATACTATAAAAATTAGTAATAATTTATACAAAAACAAAATTTTAAAAACACTAGATCGTGAAAGATTATGGAATGCTATGACACCTCAACTATTTCCTTATAAAGTTCTTTTATATTGTTTTAATCAAGTATATAAAAAAAAAATATGCGTGACAGATGAATCATCTACATTAGAAATTTTTGGATATTTTCCAGAAATAATTGAAGGGAATAGCACTAATATAAAAATTACAACAATAGAAGATTTATTGTTCGCAAATTTTTATTTACAACATAGAAAAAAATAAGAAAATGATTCGCATTGGACATGGTATAGACGTTCATCGTCTTAGTAAAAATAAAAAATTAATACTTGGGGGCGTATTAGTGCCTTTTTCTAAAGGATGTGTTGCTCATTCTGATGGTGATGTAGTGCTACATTCTTTAATGGATGCACTCTTAGGTGCTGCATCAATAGGTGATATTGGAACAATTTTTCCTAATACTAATCCTATTTATAAAAATATTAATAGTCGTATTTTATTAAAAATAGTTTTCGAAAAAATTAAAAAAATTGAGTTTTTCGTTGGTAATATTGATATTACAATTCTACTAGAACGTCCAAAATTAAGAAATTACATATCTAAAATGTGTATGAATATTTCTGAAGATTTATCTTGTGATATTAAAAAAATTAATATTAAAGCAACAACAACAGAAGAATTAGGATTTATTGGTAGAGAAGAAGGTATATTTTGTGAAACAAACGTTTTAATTTTTGATAAAAAGTATTTTAAAAAAAAATAATTTTTTTATTATTTAATTATTAACTGTAATAATAGTATTAATTTTTTAATTTTTTTTAGATCGAGCATATTTACATCTATTTTTTTTAAAACTTTTAAAATATTTTGATATTTTTTTGAAATACTATTAAAAGATTTTATATCATAAAAATTATTTAGTTCTTTCATTTTTGTTTTTGCAGTATTTATAACATTTCTTGAAACACCTGCTAAAGAAGCAACACGTAACCCATAACTAATATTAGTGCATCCTTTTTGAATTTTATACATAAATGCAATAGTATTTTTGTATTCATATGAATTAAAACACATGTTTTCTATAGAACAAATAATTTGAGATAATTTTGTTAATTCAAAATAATGAGTAGAAAATAAAGTCATTGATTGTATATTTTTTGCTAAATTTTTTGCACATGCCCAAGCTATTGATATACCATCTTTAGTAGATGTACCTCTACCAATTTCATCCATGATTACTAAGCTTTTTTCTGTAGCATTATTTAAAATATTTGCTGTTTCTACCATTTCTACCATAAAAGTAGATTGACCTGATGCAAGATTATCAGTAGCTCCAATGCGAGTAAAAATACGATCAATCAAACCAATTTTTGCTTGTTCAGCTGGAACAAAACTACCAATCCAAGCCATGATTACAATCAAAGCTGACATTCTCATATACGTACTTTTACCACCCATATTTGGACCAGTAATCATTAACATATTTTTATTTTTATTTAAAACAATAGAGTTTGCAATAAATGGTTTATTTTTTATAGATGCTTCTATAACTGGATGACGTCCATTAATAATTTCTATATTTTGAATACTTTCACATAAAGTAGGGAGACAATAATTTAATGTTTCTGCGCGTTCAGCTAAATTATTTAATACATCAAGTTCTGATAAACCTAGTGCACTTCTTTGTAAATCAGATAAAAAATTTAGTAAAAAATCTAATAATTCCTCATATATTTTTTTTTCTAAAACGAGTATTTTATCTTTTGCTAAAAACACTTGTTTTTCATGTTCTTTCATTTCTGTTATGGTATAACGTTCTACATTTTTTAATGTTTGAAGCCTAATATAATTGTTTGGAATTAAATGATTTTTGCTACGTTTAATTTCGATGTAATAGCCATGTATAGTATTAAAACCTATTTTAAGATTATCAATTTTCAATCTTTTACGTTCGCGAACTTCTACAGTAGTTAAAAAATCTTGAATACCTAAAGAGAACTTACGCCAATAATCTAATTCTACATTATAACCAGATTTAATAACTCCACAATCTCTTATAGAAAGAGGTGGTTGATCAACTATTGATTTTTCAAGTAATTCTTGAATATTTGAAAAACACCCTATTTGAGATTTTAATGCTGATAGTTTTACTGATTTTGTTTTTGATAAAACATCATGTAATTTAGGTAACTGATATAAAGATTTACGAAAAGAGATAAGATCTCTAGGTTTAATTGTTCTTAGTGATAAACGACCTAATATTCTTTCTATATCACTTATAGTAGATAATATTTTTTTTATTTCTTTATGAAAGATTTTTAATTCACAAACAGCTTCTTGGCGAAGTTTTACTATTTTTATATCTTGTAAAGGCATATGTAACCATCTTTTTAGCATCCTACTACCCATGGTTGTAGCTGTTTTATCCAGTATATGAGCAAGCGTATTTTCAGTATTACCTAACAAGTTTTTAGTAATTTCTAAATTTTGATGAGTCGTTGCGTCCATGATAATGGTATTTTTTGTAGAATGTATACTTATTGATTTAATATGCGGTAAACATGATAATTGTGTATCTTTAACATATTGCAATAAACATCCAGCAGGAGGTAATCCAATAAAATTTGAAGTTATTCCAAAACCAGATAAATTATTAGTTTGAAACTGTATATTTAGTTGTTGATTAGCAGTATCTAAATCAAATTCCCATACAGGACGACGACATAAATTTTTTCTATTATTAATTAAGTGATATTTAGTAAAATTTTCTGGATAAAGCAATTCAGTAGGATTAGTTCTAGTTAATTCTGCTAGCATCATATTTTCGTTATCTAATTCGCTAGTTCTAAATTTTCCAGAAATAATATCTAAGGTTGCATATCCAAATTTATTAGATTTTTCAAAAATTGCAGCTAATAAATTATCTAAACGATCTGGAAGAAGATTTTCTTCACTGATAGTTCCAGGAGTTATAACACGAATAACTTTTCTTTCAATTAATCCTTTTTTGTTAAAAGATCTTTCATTTATTTGTTCACAAATAGCAACAGATTTTCCTAACTTCATTAATTTAGATAAATAATTTTCTAATGAATGATACGGGAAACCTGCCATTATAATTGGTTTATTAAAAGATACCCCTTTTTTTGTTAAAACAATATCTAAAATTTTTGATGCATGTTTTGCATCATCATAGAATAATTCATAAAAATCTCCCATACGATACAATAATAGCGTTTTTGGATATTTTTTTTTAATTTTTAAATATTGTTGAATCATAGGTGTATGTTGTAAATTTTTTTCTTTTAGTTTTTTTTTCATTGTACAATTTTGTAATAGAATTAATAAGTAATTAAAAAGAAATAAATTCTAAAATATTATTAATATTGTAATTATAAATTTAATAGATTTTTTTTATTTTTGCATAAAAAAAACCATCTCCTCCTTCATTTGTAGGAAACATCTGCAAACCTATTGATTTATTATCAGTCGATAAATAAATTTCTTTTGCGTTTTTATTATTTTTTAAAAAATGAGTTATTTGATTTTGATTTTCTTCTTTTAAAACAGAACAGGTAGAGTATAATAAAATTCCTTCTTTCTTAAGTAGAGGCCAGATTCCATTTAAAAGATCCCTTTGTAAAACAACAAATTTTTTTATATCTGTTGAGAGCCTTAACCATTTTATATCAGGATGTCTTCTGATTATTCCTGTTGCTGAACAAGGAGCATCTAAAATGATGCGATCAAACTTTTTTTTAGATTTATACCATTCTTTAGGTTTTCGTCCATCTCCTTGTTGAATAATTATATTTAAAGATAATCGATCCATGTTTTTTTTGAATTCTATAATTCGTTTTTTATTTATATCTATTGATAAAATATTAACTTTAGGTGCAATTTCTAGAATATGTGATGTTTTCATGCCAGGAGCAGCGCAAACATCAAGAATGTTTTCATAATTTTTGGGGTCTAATAAAATAGCACAATATTGCGAAGAAACATCTTGAATACTAACAAAACCTCTTTCAAAACCAAACAATTTTTTTTTAGATATTGGAGGTTTGATAAGAATTGCATCATTTACTGTTCTAGATAATATTATATTTTTTTTTAAATTTGATAATTTCAACCATTCTTTTCGAGTAAAATATTGACGATTTACTCTTATCCAAAAAGGTGGTTTTAGATTGTTATTTTTTACTATACTTTTCCAATTTTTAGGCCAATCTTTTTTGAAAGTTTTTATCATCCATGATGGATGATAATAATCATACATACTTTCACTTAACGAAAAATTTTCATGATTTAATATAAATTTACGTAAAACTGCATTAACTAAACCTTTAAAAGATGAACGGTTACACCATAATACTCCATTAACTGTTTCTGATAAAACAGCGTAATTAGGAATACGCATATATTGTATCTGATATAAACCAACCATTATAAGATAATTTATAATTTTATTTTTATTATCTATAATAGGTCTATACATTAGCTTTTTTATGATAAATTGTAGTTGAGGTAACACACGTATAACACCAAAGCAAATTTCTTGTAATAAAGATTGATCGTTTTCTTTTTTTAAAGAATTTATTGATAATACTGTATCAAGTGATTTTTTTTTTTCAAGTACTATACTTAATAAATTTGCTGCAATACCTCTTATATTTTTTTTTTTCATAAAATAAAAATCAACCATTTAGTAACATTTTTTAAGGAATAACAAAACCTTGAGATATCCAATTGTGATAAGCGTTTATAAAATCTTTGACTAACATAGGTTTTTTATTAGGTGGTTGTATGATTTCTAAATTTAATATTCCTGAATTAGTTTCAACTTGTATTCCTTGTTTATTAACTAAAATAACTTCTCCAGGATTTGGATTTTTATTAAAATGTTCTAATACACTAGCTTTTAATACTTTAATTAATTTATTGTTTATTAAAAAATAGCTAGATGGCCATGGATGAAAAGCACGAATACATCGTTCTAACTCTATAGCAGTGAGATTCCAATTGATACGAGAATCTTTTTTTGTAAATTTTTTAGCGTAAGTTGAAAAAATATTATTTTGTTTTTCTATATGAATTTCATTGTTTACTAGTTTATTTAAAAAGTAAATTAAAGATTTTGATCCTAATAAAGCAAGTTTTTTATATAAGGATGGATAGTTATCTTTTCCGTGAATAGGTAATGATTTTTTATATAAAATATCTCCAGTATCAATACCTGCATTCATTTTTATAATACTAATACCAGTTTCTTTATCACCAGATAATAATGCATGTTGAATAGGTGTTGCACCTCTCCATTTAGGTAATAATGAAGCATGAACATTTATACCTCCTAACGGAAATAAAGATAATATTTCTTCAGATAAAATATATCCATAAGCTACAACTATCATAATATCTGGATTTAATGAAATAATAATTTTCTTCATTTCATTATTAGATAATAAGTTTTGGTAAAATACTGGAATTTTTTTTGACTGAGCTAAAAGTTTTACTGGACTTGATTTATTTTTCTTTCCTCTTCCAGATTTGCGATCTGGTTGTGTAAATATACCTACAATTTTATGATGAGAGTTACATAAAAGAGATAAATGATTAGCAGAAAAATCTGGTGTGCCTGCAAAAATAATTTTTAATAATTTAGACACAAATAAATTACCTAATTTTATAAACTGTTGTTAAGAAAATAAACTATTTCGTGCCAATTTTTCAAATTTTTTTTTAATTCTTTGACGTTTTAATATTGACAGATAATCAATAAAAAGTTTACCGTTTAAATGATCAATTTCATGTTGAATACAAATAGATAATAATCCATCAGTAGTCAGTTCAAAAACTTTCATATGATAATTTATAGCACGGATTTTAATTAATTTTTTTCGTTCAATAAAAGCACGTTGTGTAGGAATAGATAAACATCCTTCTTCAGTAGTATTTTTTCCTGATTTTTCTAAAATTTGAGGATTAATTAATACATGTTTACTATTATTTTGTTTTAAAAGATCAATTACAATAATACGTTGATGAATATTCACTTGAGTAGCAGCTAAACCAATACCTTCCATTGCATACATTGTATCAAACATATCATGAATTATTTTTTTTATATTAGTAATATTATCATTAATTTTTACAGGTAAAGCAACATTACGAAGTCTTTTATCTGGATAATATAAAAGATTTAAAATTGACATAAGTGTTTTTATTTTTTATTTTTTTCGTAACATCTTTAAAATTTCATAAGGTTTTTAATTGTAACATATTATAATAATATTTACATCATTGTGTTCAAAACCTCTATATTTTGTAATTTTTATTTTTTTTAAGGTATTCTATAACTGGTTTTGTTTTTGGAAAAATATTATGCCAAAAATAAAAAGACTCTGCTGCTTGTTCTACAAGCATACCTAAACCATTAGAATATTTTTTAACTCCTAAATTTTTGCACCATAATAAAAAAGGGGTAATTTTATTTTGATAAAATAGATCATAGCAACGTAAATTTTTATAAAAAATTTTTTCAGAAATTTCAGGAACCTTTCCTTGTATACCACTAGATGTAGCGTTAATTAATAAATTAAAATGATAATTTTTCACTTTATTTAGCGGTAAAACTTTGATTTTATTTTCTAAATTCATAGATTTAACTAATTTTTCTGCACGACTAAGAGTACGATTGGTAATACTCAAAGAACATCCAAATTTTAATAATGGTAAAATTATTCCTCTTGTTGCACCTCCTGCTCCTATAATTAGTATATTGTCTTGAAAATAAATCATATTTAATCTTTTAAGATCATTTAATAAACCAATACCATCTGTATTATCTCCTATAATGAAATCATCAACTCTTTTTAAAGTATTTACTGATTTTGCAAGTTTTGCTCGTTTGCTAAGTTTATCAGCAATTGTCCATGCTTCTTCTTTAAAAGGAACAGTAACATTTGCTCCTATCCCATTATTTTTTTTAAAAAAAGTATCAATTGATTCAGAAAATTTGTTCAATAGAGGACATATTTTTACATATGTACATTTTATATCATTTTGTATTGCAAACAATTTATGAATTAATGGAGATTTACTATGTTGAATAGGGTTACCAAAAACTGCAAATTTTTTATTCATAAATTTTTTATTATCCTTTTCTAATAATTTTGTTAGTCATTAAATCACGTATTTCAGAAGGTAATTTCCTGTTACCTACATGACCTATTAAAATAGGAAATTTTTTACCAAATTTTTTTTTAACCTCTTTAACTGAACGACATGGTTTCTGTCCAGATATATTTGCACTAGTTGATATTATTGCTTTACCAAAAGATTTACAAATTTTTTTTACATCAGGATGTTGACTCAGACGTATTGCTAATGTATGAAAATTTCCTGTAATCCAATACGGAACATTTAATGCAGCAGGTACAACATAAGTAATAAAATTAACAGAAGACAAAATTATTTTTTTATATTGAAATAAAGATATTTTTTTTTGATTGATATATGGAACTAATTTCATATAACTATCTGCAATTAAAATAAATCCTTTATTAATAGAACGTTTTTTAATTGATAAAAGGGACATAACAGCATCTTTACTATTAGGATCACAACCTAAACTAAAAATTGCTTCAGTAGGATATGCTATAATTTTTTTTTTTGGAGTATTTTTACACAATAATTTATTGTTTTAACTTTTTTATTTTTATGCATATATTTTATCATATAATGAAAATAAATTTTAATATGTAAGAATTTTATTCAATACTATAAAATTTATTTTTAAATTAATGTACAGTTTCTAATGTTTGATGAAAAACTAATTCTTCCATTTTTTTATAAGAGCTATTATATCCAGAAACATTAAATAAAACTATTAACACAATCCATTGTAAATAATTTACACTAAACTCCAATATATCTAAAGACATCACACTATCAATTACCATTTCTCGTGTTTCTATATTTAATATTTTTATTCGTTCTAAAAATAAAAGAAATTCTTGACATTTAACATCTAGACGTTGATTTTCTTTATGAGTATATATTCTTATAGAAGGATTTTTTGGGGTATTTTTTAAAAAATTTTTTTTTAAAAAATTTTTTTGATAAATTGTTAATTGTTCTAACCATTCCAAAGCACTTAGTATATCTTTATAAGAAAAACCTGCTTCAGTAAGATCATTAGTGATTTTTTTATAGTTAATATTGGTTTCATTATATATATATGTTTCAAATAAATACAATAGTACATCTAACATAATATGCTTTCCTTTATTGAATACATACCATACGTTATAAATATTATAATTTTATTCGTTTTTTTAATTAAAAATATCCTAAAAAATTAATATTTTATTAACAAAAAATTTTATTTTATTAAATAGCTTAATTTATATTTAAAAAAATTATTTCTATTGTGTTGCATAAAGGTTATTAACAATTTTATAAAAAATATAAATGTAATATATGAATATATATTCAAAAATAAGGGTTACAATAACCTAAAGACATCATGATTTTTTTTTCAAGATTTTCCATAATTTTTTTTTGATGATTAGATACATGATCATATCCAAACAAATGTAAAGTTCCATGAATTATAATATGTGCCCAGTGTTCCTTAATTTTTTTTTTTTGATAATATGCTTCATTTTCAAGTATTTCTGCACAAATAACTAAATCACCAATTAATGGAATATGATTAAGATTTGTTTCTAGAAATGAAAAAGATAATATATTAGTCGGATTTTTTTTTCCTCGATATTTGAAATTTAATTCACTACTTTCTTTTTTATTCACTACTCTTAATGTTATTGATTTTTTATATTTTAGAGAAGGAATAGTAGCATTAATCCAATTATATATATCTTTTTTTTTAGGTAAGTATTTTGGTGTTGAACAAGCGATTTGTATATTTAAAACTAAATTTTTCATTAATTAACATTTAAATATTATTTTTGAAGTGATTTATATAAATATTATTTTTTAAACAATTAATATTAATAATTTACAAAAAATATTCAGCTATTTTTCTAAAATAAAGTTTTTTAATAGCAGTTAAAAATAAAATTATGTTATTATTTTCTTTATTATTAAAAATTTTTTACTGTTCCTCGTAAAGAATGAGCATAAATATCAGTAATTTTGATATTAATAAATTTTCCTATCATTGTTGGATCACCTTCAAAATTAACAATTCTGTTATTTTCTGTTCTGCCAAATAGTTCCATGATATTATTTTTTGAAGGTCCTTCTACGAGAACGTTTTGTACTGTACCTAACATTCTACGACTCCATTGTAATGCTTGTTGATTAAGAATTTTTTGTAAAAAATATAAGCGTTCTTTTTTTTTGTCGATAGAAATGTTGTCGTTTAAGCGATAAGCAGGTGTACCTGGTCTAGGAGAGTAAATAAAACTAAAACTCAAATCAAAATTAATTTCAGAAAGCACAGTTATAGTTTTTTCAAAATCTTCATCCGTTTCTCCTGGAAAACCTACAATAAAATCAGAACTAATATGAATATTAGGACGAACGTTGCGTATTTTTCGAATAATATTTTTATATTGTTCTACTGTATAACAGCGTTTCATTTTTTTTAAAATCTTATCTGAACCACTTTGAATAGGGAGATGTAAAAAATTAACTAATTTTTTAGTGTTTTTATACATATTTATTATATCATCTGTAAACTCTAAAGGATGACTAGTAGTAAAACGAATACGATCAATGCCATTAATTTCAGATACAAGTTTTAATAAATCTGAAAAATTATGTTGTTCATTAGTACTAGCGTTTTTTGTGGAATAAGCATTTACATTTTGACCTAATAAATGAATTTCACGTGTCCCATTTTTAGATAATTGTTTTATTTCAAATAAAATATCATCAATAGATCGACTGAACTCACGTCCTCTCGTGTATGGTACAACACAATAGCTACAGTACTTGTTACATCCTTCCATAATAGAAACAAATGAACTGATTTTTTTATTATAATTAATAAATTTTTTTTTAAATTTTGCTTTATTGTTAAATGTTATATCAATTATTTTCTTTTGATCTTTAATAACAGATAAAATCATTTCAGGGATACGATGTAATGTTTGTGGTCCAAAAACAAAATCTACATAGTTTGCACGTTTAAATATAGATTTTCCTTCTTGTGAAGCAACGCAACCCCCTACTCCAATTATTATATTAGTATTGTTTTGTTTTAATTTTTTCCATCTACCTAATTGATGAAAAAGTTTTTCATGCGCTTTTTCACGAATAGAACAAGTATTTAATATTAAAATATCTGCTTTTTCAGGAAATTTAGTTAGGTTATACTTACGAGTATTTTTTAATATTTCTTCTATTTTAGAAGAATCATACTCATTCATTTGACAACCCCAAGTTTTTACATAAAATTTTCTATTTGTCATCTCTATTAAAGATACTTGATAAAATGATATCGTGCAAAAGCGATTATGATATATATATAAAAATATGTATAAATTAGCCATCCTAATGGTAATAACTTTTTTTTAAAAAGTTAAATTTATTTTATAAAATTACTAAAGTTTACACAATATTATAATTGTCATTATTTTAATACATTTTTTATAAACATGGGATATTTAAAATATTGTATTAATCTTTTCTGGGGTACCTGGATTCGAACCAGGGATGCCGGTATCAAAAACCGGTGCCTTGCCGCTTGGCTATACCCCACTATTTTTCAAAATGCGGAAGGCGAGATTTGAACTCGCATACTTTGCTTAAGTGCCAGAACCTAAATCTGGTGCGTCTACCAGTTTTCGCCACTCCCGCATAATAATGTAGCTACGACAGGAATTGAACCTGTGACCCCAGCGTTATGAGTGCTGTGCTCTAACCAACTGAGCTACGTAGCTATAAAATTCATTATCTCTTTTTAATATTCAAGCGTCAATAAATTTTATTGTTTTAGCTAATTTTTTTTTTAGTATAATGTATTTTTATGATAATAAAAAATAATTAATGTATTTTTTTGTATATTATATTTAATAGATTTTTTTTTATAAGTTATTTTAACTATAAGATATATATGAATAAAAAAAAATGTATCAAAATTTTTGAAAAATTACAAAATTGCTACAACATTGAAACAATGACACTGGAATTTAATTCACCGTTTGAACTATTAATATCTGTTATGCTTTCTGCACAAACTAGAGATATAAATGTTAACAAATCAACTAAAAAATTATATGCTATAGCTAATACTCCAGAAAAAATGTTAAATATTGGATTAGATCAAATAAAATTTTTTATTAAAAACCTTGGATTATTTAATATAAAATCTAAAAATATTATATCAATATGTAAAATACTAATATATAAATATAATAGTGTAATTCCAAATAATAGACAAGATCTAGAAAGTTTACCTGGAATAGGTAGAAAAACAGCAAATATTATTCTTAATTATGTTTTTAACTTTCCAACTATTGCTGTAGATACTCATGTATTTCGCATAGCTAATAGAACAGGATTAGCTATAGGAAATAATGTAAACATTGTAGAAAAAAAATTACTTCAAATAGTCCCAAAAGAAATGAAAAAAAAATGTCATTTTTTGCTAGTAAAACATGGACGTATAAGATGTAAAGCAAAATTTTTTAATTGCAGTTTATGTATAATACAAAATTTATGTGAATATAAAGAAAAACGTTTATAAATTTAACGTTAAATCCACTGTATTAAACAATATTTTTTTTTACCTCGGCATAATAAAGTAAAACGATTAAAAATTTTATCATGGTTGTTAAATATGTAATTAATATTGTTGATTTTTTTGCTATTAATTGAAATAGCATTAGATTTTATCAAATTTTTTGCTTGAGTGCGCGATGAAATGAATTGACAATGAATTAAAGTTTGTTGTAGATCTAAATTGTTAAAAAGATTTATTGTAGGTATTCCATTTTTTATTAAATTTTCAAAATCTTTTTCTTTTAATTGATACAATGAATCCGTAAATAATATTTTGCTAATTTTTCTCACAAAAGATAATATCTTTTCTCCATGAACTATACGTGTCATTTCATTAGCCAATTTTTCTTTCGCTTTTTTTAATGTATACACATCATTTTTTTTCTCCATTTCTTGAATTTTGTGTATATCTATAAACGTAAAAAGTTTCATAAACTTATAAACATCTGTATCGCTGGTATTTATCCAAAACTGATAAAAACTGTATGGAGTAGTTTTTTCTTTATCAATCCATATATTGCCTTCTTCAGTTTTGCCAAACTTTTTACCATCAGATTTTGTAAGTAAAGGTATGGTTAAACCCAAAACCTTTTTCTTATAAAAACGATATGTTAAATCAATGCCGGCAGTAATATTGCCCCATTGATCCGATCCTCCAATTTGGAGCATAACATTATAATTTTTGTAAACATAAGTAAAGTCATATGCTTGTAATAAACTATAAGAAAATTCCGTAAAAGAAATACCTTTATCTTTTCTAAAAAATCTTTTTTTTACAGATTCTTTATTAATCATTTGATTTACAGAAAAATACTTACCAATATCTCGTAAAAATTTTAAAATATTTATATTTTTAAACCAATGATAATTATTTATTATAATTGCGCTATTTTCTCCACAATTAAAATTTAAAAATTTTTTAATTTGTGAACAAATTTTTTCAGTCCATTGCTCAATATCTTTATGAAGATTTAAGATTCTTTCACCTTCTTTAAAACTTGGATCACCTATTAAACTTGTTGCACCTCCCAATAAAATTATTGGTTTACATCCTATATTTTGAAAACGTTTTAAACACATTAAAGGTAACAAATGTCCTAAATGTAAACTATCAGCAGTAGGATCAAAACCACAATAAAGAGAAAAATTTTTTTTTAATAACAAATTTTGTAAAAATTTTTCATCAGTAATTTGTGAAATAATCCCTCTATTTTTTAAATTATCAATGAATTGAATATTCATATTAATTACTCTTTTATGTATTATTATACCTAAATAAAATAATTTTAACCTAAAATATATTTAAGGAGATAAACGATTAATAGTCCACTTTTTATTTTTTTTTTTATAAATAAAACGGTCATGCAATCTATAAGATCGTCCTTGCCAAAATTCAACTATATTATAAATAACAAAAAATCCTCCCCAAAATAAAGGATATGGTACTTCATTTTCTTTAAATTTTTTTTGATATTGTAGAAATTTTTTTTCTAAAATATTACGACAAGATATATAATTAGATTGATTAGATACCCAGGTACTAATTTGGTTTAAATAAGGTCTAGAATAAAAATAATTACTACTTTCTTTAAAAGATAATTTTTTTATTTTTCCTAAAAACATCACTTGACGTTCAAATTTATTCCAAAAGAAATGCAGGGAAACATTATCATTATTGCATATATGATTAGCTTTACGACTATTGAAATTAGTATAGAATATTAATTTATTAATGCTATATTTCTTTAAAAGAACAATTCTTTGATAAGGATAACCATTTTTATTTACTGTAGCTAGTGTCATAGCGTTAGGCTCTAAAATTTTTGATGCATATGCCTCTTTTATCCAAGAATCAAATAAAAAAAATGGATCTTTAGGTAAATTTTTAAAATTTAATGTATCTCTAAGATATTCTTGACGTAAGTGATCTATTCGAAAATAGGACTTATTTTTTTTCATGGTATTTACTTTTTTTACAGAGATTGTTAATTAAATATTATTTGAATGTATTTTCATAATTTTTGAAAAATTGTTAACGGTAACATATATTTATGAAAATTTTTTAAATATAAATTTTCAATAATATTTGCATAAAATTTATCTACTTTTTTACCCTCTAAATAATTGTCAATTAAATTATAAGTTACACCAAGAATGCTTTCATCTTTTAAATTTATTGCATTATCTTCTAAACCAGGTTTAGGATTTTTAAAATAAATATGAGCAGGACATCCTAAAAACTTTAATAATTGTTTACCTTGCCTTTTATTTAAATGAGCAATCGGGTTAATATCAGATGCTCCATCACCATATTTTGTATAAAAACCTGTAACTGCTTCTGCCGCATGGTCAGTTCCTAAAACAATACCAGAAAACAAATTAGCAATAGCATATTGTATTTTCATTCTTTCACGTGCCTTCATGTTACCTTTAACAAAATCTGAAATTTTTATTCCTGCTTTATGAAGAGATTTTTCAGATGCTGTGATAGTATTTTTTATATTAATTGTAAAAACACGATCAGGCTGAATGAAGTTTAGTACGTCTTGACAATCTTTTTCATCATTTTGTTTGCCATATGGCAGCCGTATAGCAAAAAATTTATAGTTTTTATCTAAAGTTTTCTTACGTATTTCATTAATTGTAATTTGTGCTATCTTTCCTACTAAAGCTGAATCTTGTCCTCCACTAATTCCTACAATTAGTTTTTTAATTTTGCAATGTATCATTAAATAATTTTTTAGATAATTAATTATTTGATATAATGTTGTTATGTTATTAATAAATGGTTTAACATTTAATTTATTTATAATTTCTTTTTGTAAAGACATAAAATATTCATTAATAATTTTTTAAAAAGAAGGTTAATTAATATTTTTAAAGTATTTTAAAAAAATACATTATTATTTTTAAGTACTAAAATATAAAGTAATTAAATATTTCAAGTAAAATATTTTTGTTTTTATAAAAAAAATAACAAATTTTAACCAACGATTATGATAGTATAAAGAATATTTCATTGGATACCAAGTAACATAACTTATAATTAATATACAAAAAATTTTTTCTGATTGATAATTTTTATAATTTTTTAAAAAAGGAATACGAAAACGATATTTTAATGGCCAAAATAATTTTACTCCATGTGGTGTAAAACTATCAGCTAATATGTGGCTTAAGTATCCTAAAAAAAATCCTTGACCGATATCGTATGGAATTATTGATAAATTTGTTATTATTTTTTGTAAAATAAAAATATTTAATAGACAAAATAAACTATGAGTAAAACCTCTATGTCCAAAAATACGTGAAATTGATTTAGATAAAAATTTTAATTTTTTACCAATAAAAGATTGAGTATGATCAATATCTGGAAGTAGACAAGTCAAAAAACTTGCAAAAACTAAATGCCAAAAATCGGCATTTTCTATAGATTTAGTTAATTCAGCACGTTTAACAAAAATAATTGTAGCAAGAGAAAAAAAAACATGTCCGTTTGATGTCATAAATACATCCAAATTTTCTATTATTTTTATGAACAATCTTCTAAAAAACTCATTTTTTTTTAAAAATATACTATATTTAAAAAACTTTTTATTTTTTTATAAAAAACTAAAATTAAAAAAATATTATAAAATAGAATATTTTTTAATTTTAGTTTTTAGTAATATTTTTTAGCTCATTCTATTGTTATAAATTTTATATAAATTTTAAAAATTAATAAAAATATATATAATGAATTTTACTTATATAAATTTTAAAATTTTTAATACACACAAAATATTTTTTTTAAAGATTTTTTATTTTAAAAGCAAGGATATAAAATGCCTATCGTTACTTTTCCTTGTGGAAATAAATTAAAATATGACTCTAAAATTCAAATATTAGACATAGTAAACAATGTTAATTTCGTTCCATATGAAAATTGTGTTACGTTTAAAATAAATGGTAAACTATCAGATATAACAGATTATATTGAAAAAGATTCTTTTTTAGAATTTATTTTATTAGAAAATGACGAAAGTATTAAAATAATACGTAATTCCTGTGTTTATCTGCTAGGTTATGCTATTAAAAAAAGATGGCCAACAAGTAAAATGGCTACATATTCAATTACAGAAAACGGTTTCTACTATGATATTGATTTAGATTACTCTATCAATGTAAACGATCTTTTATTTTTAGAGCAGTATATAAATACTTTTATAAATAAAAAACGTTTAATTTCAAAAAAAACAGTAACTTGGCAAAATGCATATAATATATTTAATGAAAGAAAAGAATCATATAAAATACAAGTATTAAAGAAAAATATCTCAAAAGATACTCTTATAAATCTTTATTTTTGTAAAAATTATGTAGATATGTGTTTTAGCCCTTTAGTATCAGATATAAATTTCTGTAACTATTTTAAATTAGAAAAAATTTCAGGTGCTTATTGGCAAAATAATAGTAACAATAAAATGTTACAACGAATACATGGAGTATGTTATAAAAATAGAAAAGAATTAAATAACTATTTACTTAAAATAGCAGAAATAAATAAACGTGATCATCGAAAATTAGGGAAACAATGTAATCTTTTTCATGTACAAGAAGAAGCTGCAGGATCAGTTTTTTGGCATAATAATGGTTGGATAATATTTCAAGAGTTAAAAAATTTAATTAGACATAAATTAAAAAAATACAATTATCAAGAAGTAAAATCTCCTCTTATTTTAGACCAAAATTTATGGAAAAAAACGGGACATTGGGAAAATTATAAAGATTCAATGTTTACAATAGTATCAGAAAATCGTAATTTTTGTATAAAGCCAATGAACTGTCCAGGACATGCACAAATTTTTAAACAAAATATTAAATCATATCGAGATTTACCTATAAGAATGGCTGAATTTGGTAGTTGTCATAGAAATGAATCATCAGGATCTTTACATGGATTAATGCGTTTAAGAAACTTTACTCAAGATGATGCACATATTTTTTGTACAGAAAAACAAATATCTAATGAAGTAAATCATTGTATTCATACAATATATGATATATATAAAATTTTTGGTTTTAAAAAGATTGATGTAAAACTTTCAACAAGACCTAAAAAACATATTGGAGATATAGATGTTTGGAATAAATCAGAAAAAATATTAGCTGATTTATTAAAAAAAAACGACATTGATTTTCAATACCAAATAGGCGAAGGAGCGTTTTATGGCCCAAAAATTGAATTTATTTTACATGATTGTTTAAATAGAGAATGGCAATGTGGAACTATTCAATTAGATTTTTCTCTTTCAAAAAATTTAAATATTACATATATTAATGAAAAAAACTGTCGAGAAAAACCGATTATAATTCATAGAGCTATTCTTGGATCAATTGAGCGTTTTATTGGAATTTTAATTGAAGAATTCGCTGGTTTTTTACCTACTTGGATTTCTCCAGTACAAGCAGTTTTAATAAATATCAACTCTAATCAAATAGAATATGTTAAAAATTTAAAAAAAAAATTATGTTTACAATATCCAAAACTTCGTATAAAAACTGATCTGAGAAACGAAAAAATAGGATTTAAAATTCGTGAATATATATTATTACGTGTTCCTTATTTACTGTTTTTTGGAGAAAAAGAAATAAAAAATAAAACAGTGACTGTTCGTACATATCGTGGTAAAAATCTTGGATCAATAAATATTGATTTATTTATTAGTCAATTAATGCAAGAAATTTCTGATAGAAATATTTCTTAAAAGGAGGAAATAAAGTATTAAAGGTGGAAAAAAAATACAAATAATGCGTCCAAATCGTATTAATTATGAAATTCGTGCAACGGAAGTCCGTTTAACAGATGAAAACGGAGTTCAATTAGGTATTATGAGTTTACGTCAAGCTTTAGAAAAATCAACAGAAGCAGGTGTTGATTTAGTAGAAATTAGCTCAAATGCTAACCCACCTGTTTGTCGTATTATAGACTATGGTAAATTTCTTTATGAGAAAAATAAATCTTCTAAAGAACAGAAGAAAAAACAAAAAATTATTCAAATAAAAGAAATTAAGTTTCGTCCAAATACAGATGAAGGTGATTACAAAATTAAGTTACGAAACCTCATAAAATTTTTAAATTTAGGAGATAAAACTAAAGTAACTATACGTTTTAGAGGACGAGAAATGGCACATCAACAAATTGGAATAGATATGCTTAATCGTATTAAAAATGATTTAATTGAATTATCAACAGTAGAATTTTTTCCTTCAAAAATTGAAGGTCGACAAATGATTATGATGCTTGCACCGAAAAAAAAATAAGATATCTCGAAAACAAATTTTATATCCGTATAGCTTTAAGCTGTACGGATAATTGTATATTTTGATAAATTTTTCATAAAATTGGATAAAATTTAATATGCCTAAAATAAAAACAATTAAAAGCGCAGCTAAAAGATTTAAAAAAACGTCTTCTGGTAATTTTAAATATAAACATGCCAATTTACGTCATATTCTTACTAAAAAAAATACAAAACGAAAAAGATCATTACGCTCTAAAGGAATTATATCAAAAAGTAATAGAAATTCAGTAATAATGTGTTTACCATATGTATAATAATATACTTAAGTTACAATTAAGAAAAAGGAGACAATTATGCCTCGTGTAAAACGTGGTGTATCTGCTCATGCACGTCACAAAAAAATTTTAAAACGCGCGAAAGGATATTATGGAGCACGTTCTCGATCTTATCGAGTAGCTTTTCAAGCAGTTATGAAATCTGAGCAATATGCTTACCGTGATCGAAAACAAAAAAAACGTCAATTTAGAAAATTATGGATTACTCGTATAAATGCTGCTGCACGACAAAATGGATTATCTTATAGTCATGTTATTAACAGATTAAAAAAATTATCAATTCAAATCAATAGAAAAGTTTTAGCAGATATAGCTGTTTTTGATAAACCTGCTTTTAATACACTAATTGAAAGAACAAAAATTTTACCAAAATCTGTATAAAATATACCATTGCTGAAAATAATTTTTCAGCAATATTTAAAACATAAATTTTTATTGTTTCATGAATTGAATAATATAAAAATTATTATTTTTTTATTAAAAAAATGTATCAAATTGAAGAATTAACAACAATTATATTAGAAGCTATTAATAAATCAGATAATATCAAAAATTTAGAAAAAATACGTATTCAATATTTAGGAAAAAAAGGAATATTAACAAAAAAAATACAACTATTGCATAGTATGCCAATTAATGAACGTCGTATATTAGGTCAATTAATCAATATATCAAAGAAAAAAATAATAATTGAATTAACAAACCGCAAAATTTTTTTGGAGAAAGAAAAAACTAATGATTTTTTAAACAACGAAAAAATGGATATAACACTTCCTGGAAGGAACACAAGATGTGGTAAGTTGCATCCAATTATTCAAACTATTTACGAAATTGAATTATTTTTTAATAACTTAGGTTTTAATATAGTAAATGGTTTAGAAATAGAAAATTCTTATTATAATTTTGATGCTTTAAATATCCCTGAAAATCATCCTGCACGCACAGAACATGATACATTTTGGTTTGATGAACATCGATTATTACGTACTCAAACATCTAGTATTCAAAATAGAATAATGAAGAAATATAACCCACCTCTACGTTTTATTACATCAGGTCGTGTATATCGTAACGATTACGATCGTACCCATACACCTATGTTTCATCAAATAGAAGGTTTAATGGTAGAAAAAAACATTAGTTTTGCAAATCTTAAGTGGATATTAAGTTCTTTTTTAAAACTTTTTTTTGAAAAAGATATAGAAATACGTTTTCGTCCTTCTTATTTTCCTTTTACAGAACCTTCTGCTGAAGTAGATATAATGCGCAGTGATAAAAAATGGCTAGAAGTATTAGGTTGTGGCATGGTACACCCAAAAGTGCTAAAAGAAGGTAACATTGATTCCAATCTTTATTCTGGAATAGCATTCGGAATGGGAGTAGAAAGATTAACAATGTTAAGATATAAAATCACTGATTTGCGTATTTTTTTTGAAAATGATGTACGTTTTTTAAAGCAATTCCATTAATACAGGACATTACATGAAATTTAGCGAATCTTGGTTATGTGAATGGATCAATAATTTATCTTTAGAAAATACAGTAATTAAAAAATGGGTTATGTATGGATTAGAAATTAATTCTGTTGAACCTATATTAAATAAATTTGAGAATGTTATTATTGGAGAAATTGTTGCTTCTGAAAAAAATAAGAATACATTATTAAATACTGTAAAATATTTAATAACAATCAATGTAGGAAAAAACAAAAAAAAAATTTTCAAAGTTGGATATCATAAATCATGCCAAGTAAATAATAAAGTAGCTATAGCTATTTTAGATGAACATTTTTTTAAAAAAAAGATTCATAATGATCATATAAAACCAACACTTTCATTTAAAATGAAAATTTGTTCATATAATGATTTACAAATAAAAAATTTTAAAAAATCTGCAAACACATTTCAAATATCTAATCATGCAATTGTTGGTAGTAACATAATTAATTATCTTAATTTAAAAGATCATATAATTGATTTTAGTATTCCTTATAATCGTCCTGATTGTTTAAATATTCTTGGACTTTCTAGAGAAATTTCTTTAATTCATAATACAACTTTTAGCATTCCAAAAATAAATCCAATACTATCAGAAATAAAAGATGTTCTTCCAATAAAAATTATTGATAAAAACATTTGTCCTACATATTTAGGAAGAATTATCAAAAATGTTAATACTAACTTTATTACACCAATATGGATGCAAGAAAAACTAAAAAATAGTGGAATGCATCCAATAAACTTATTAACAGATATTAGAAATTATATTATTTTAGAATTAGGTCACTTTATTAGTTTTTTTGACTATAATTCAATTAAAAATGCTATTATTATACGCAAAGCCTCTGATAAAGAAAAAACTGAATTAATTAATAATAAAATAAACATTTTAAAAAAAAATGTATTGGTTATATCAGATGAAGAAAAAATACTTGAAATTATTGGATCAATTGAAAACTTATCTTTTTTTACGCAACAAAAAAAAACAAATCTATTTCTAGGTTGCGGTTTTTTTATTCCTTCTGAAGATTATATAAATCCAGAATGCTATAAATCAAAAAATAATTCTATTGTACAATATAAACAAGAAATAGATTATCACTTACAAAGTTATGCTTTAGAGAAAGCATCAAAGCTAATTTTATCAATTTGCGGCGGACAAGCTAAAGCTAGTCCTATTTTTAAAAAAACTTATAAAAAATATCTTCCCTTACCTAAAAAAATAATATTATTTCGTAAACGTTTAGATTCTTTTATAGGAAAAAATCTTATAAAAAACGAAAAAATTAACGATATATTAATTCGTATTGGGTTAAAAATTATTAGTAAAGATTCAAAAAAATGGGTAATAAAAATACCAAGTTGGAGATACGATTTATCTTATGAAGAAGATATAATAGAAGAAATTTTACGTATTTATGGTTATTCTAATATTCCTAATATTCCTATAAAAACATGTTTAAAGATTGTTAATAATGATCAATCTTATAATCTTTTAAAAAACGTTAAAACTTTATTAACAAATAAAGGATTTCAAGAAATAATTACTTATAGTTTTATTTCTCCATTAATGCAAAAATTAATTAGTCCAGATCAAAATATCTTATCTTTAAAAAATCCTATTTCGAAAGATTTGTCTACAATGCGTTGTTCTCTTTTATATGGATTACTAAGTACAGTAGCTTATAATCAAAACAGACAGATATATAATTTATATTTTTTTGAACATGGATATTGTTTCTTTCCTAAAGATAATCAAGATTTAGGAGTAGAGCAAAAATTTATGTTATCTGCTGTAATTACTGGCGAACGACATGAGGAACATTGGGACTATAAAAAAAAAAATGTAGATTTTTATGATTTAAAAGGAATTTTAGAGTCAATATTTCAATTATTAGGACATACAAAAAACATTGAATTTCGTAGAGGGAACCATCAAATACTAATTCCTGATACAAGCACAAATGTTTATTTAGCAAATAAAAATGTTGGTTATATTGGATTATTGCATCCAATTTTAAAAAATAAATTAAATTTGCACGGTACTATTGTGGTTTTTGAGCTGTTTATTAATGAAATTTTAAAAAGAAAAAAAATTAATAAAATACATAACATTTCAAAATATCCTTTTAATTCTCGAGATATATCAGTTATTGTTCCATATACAATATTATCAATGGATATTATAAAAGAGTGTGAAAAATCTATCAAAAACTTGATAAGTATAAATGTTTTTGACGTATATTACGGAGAAAAAATAAAAAAAGGATACAAAAGCATATCTCTTCGTATAACTTTACAAAGTTTTACACATACTCTTACAGAAAAAGATATATCACAAACAATAAATGCTTGTGTATATAATTTGAAAAAAAAATTTAATGCTTTTTTAAGAGATAAAGATATAACGAAACTATAAAAACTTACATATAATAGATTTTATCAACTTATTTATATAAATATAATATTAAATTTAATTTTTTAAATTTTTTATTAAACTTATATCAATAAAGTATTATATTTCTTGATAAGAAGAATTATTTATTATTTTTTTAGTTTTATAAAGTTTCTTTTCAATTTTTTAAAAAGGAAAAATTTAATGAAATCTTCCATTTCTAGAAGAAATTTCATAACATTAGCAGCAAGTAGTGCGTTAGCTTTGACATTAAATAATGTTCATGGAAAAAATATTAATAATTTTGATGATCAACAAAAATCTAATAATTTTCAAAAATTTAACAAAAATCAAACATTAATTAATTCTGAAAAAACAGATAATGGAACTTTACCTAACTTAAAATTTTCTTTTAAAGATGCACATATTCGTTATGGAAGTGGAGGATGGACTAGACAAGTTACTAAAAGAGAAATAAAAATTTCACATACCATTGCTGGTGTTAATATGCGGTTATATTGTGGAGGAATACGTGAACTTCATTGGCATAAAGAAAGTGAATGGGCATATATGATTTATGGAAAAGCTAGAATAACAGCTTTAGACGTTGAAGGAAAATTTTTTATTAAAGATATTCAAGCTGGTGATTTATGGTATTTTCCATCCGCAATTCCTCATTCTATTCAAGGTATGGAGCCTGATGGCTGTGAATTTTTATTAGTATTCGATAACGGAAATTTTGATGAAGATAGTACCTTCTTATTAAGTGATTGGTTAAAACATGTTCCTATTAAAATTTTGTCAAAAAATTTTAATTTACCTGAACATATATTCTATAACTTACCCACTACAAAAAATAAATATATTTTTTCTGGAAAAATATCTAACTATAACGAAATATCTAATAATATAAAAAAAAAAGATAAGTCTGCAACAAAATTTTATCATAATTTGTATAAACAGAATCCGATAGCGCTTTCAGGTGGAACAGTAAGAATAGCTGATAGTTCTAATTTTTTTATATCTAAAACTATATCAGCAGCTTTAATAGAACTTCAACCAAAAGCTATTCGTGAGTTACACTGGCATCCGAATAATGATGAATGGCAATATTACATTTCAGGAACAGGAAAGTTAGGAATTTTTGCTTCTTCTAATGAGTCTAGAACTTATAATGTTAAACAATATGATGTAGTTTCTATTCCATATGGTATGGGTCATTATATTGAAAATATTGGGAATACTTTATTAATTTTTCTTGAAATTTTTAAAAGCAGCTATTATTCAGATATATCTTTAAATCAATGGTTATCTAATACCCCAAAGTTTTTGCTTGAGCAACATCTAAATATTAACAAAAAATTTATTAAAAATATTTGTTTACAAAAAAATAAACAATTAATTATTAGTTAATAAAATCTATCAAAAAAGCCTGTTGATATAAACTCAAACAGGCTATTTTTTCTATAAATGATCATCTTTATAAAATTTTTGTGTTTTAAATTATAATATTTATGATTAAATTAAATGTTTTTTATGAAGAAAAATTTTGGCTTTGATAAATTTCGTGTATTTCTTTCCATAATAAAGTTGAAACTCTTTGGTATTCCTTATTAGTAAAATCTTTTTTTGTAGTTTGAAAGAGATGATTTTTTAAATCAAAATTTTTTGACACCATTTTTGTATGATAAGTGTTTTCCTTATAAAAATTTACATCTGTAGTATCATACATTGACAAAATATCCATTGACATAAAATTCTGAATAGAATAAATTTTATGATCAATAAAATGCTTTTTTCCATTAATATCTCGAGTAAAACCACGAATACGATAATCAATAGTAATAATATCTGAATCTAAATGATTAATTAAATAATTTAAAGCTTTTAAAGGAGAAATTAAACCACAGGTTGAAATATCAATATCTGCACGAAAACTACAAATACCTTCTTTTGGATGGATTTCAGGATAAGTGTGTACACAAATATGACTTTTATCAAGATGAAAAACTACAGAATTTGATAAATTTTTTAATTTTTTGGATGCAATATTGTTTACTGAGGGAGTAATATTTTTTACTGAGGGAGTAATATTTTTTACTGAGGGAGTAGTAATAGGACTTTCGCCAACTAATAAGTTCACACTTGCACCTTGAGGTGTATAATCTTGACGAGAAATATTTAAAATATTTGCTCCAATTATAGAACATACTTTTACTAAAATTTCTGTAAAAGAGCTAGTGTTATATTTTTTATCGATATAAGTAATATAATTATGACATGCTTTTTTTGTGTTTGCATAACAAATATCATAAATACAAAAGTTTAAGCTTTTTGTTAAATTATTAAAACCATATAATTTCGGCTGTTGCAATTTTTTATACTCCTTTTTATAAAAGACTAATCAGCTTATATCTGATAACATTTTAAAAAAGTATTGTGGTAAACAAAAACTATTAATATGAATATTATGATTATAATAAAGACAATGTAATTTAAAAAAATCTAAACGTTTTTTTAAAGTTAAAGCACTAATTTTTTTTAACATTATATTATCAGTTGCCCAAATAAAATTCATATTACCGCCATAATAACTAGGAATTGCAGCTTGATAAAATCTGACATCTTGAAATATTTTTTTTAAAATTGCATAAGAACTAACAGATTCATCATATTGTAAAAAACAAACACCATTTTGAGCAATAAAAATACCATTTTCTTTTAATAATTTCTTGCAACCCATATAAAAATCATAAGTAAAAAGATTTTTTCCTGGACCAATTGGATCAGTACAATCAGAAATGATTACGTCAAATTTTTCACTAGAAGTTTTTAAAAAATTTAAACCATCATCAATAATGATATTTAAACGTTTATCCTTATAAGCTCCTAAATTATGTTTAGGTAAATATTTTTGAGAAGCTTTAATAACATCAATATCAATTTCAACCATAAATATTTTTTTTATGCATTCATATCGTAATACTTCTCTAACAATACCTCCATCACCACCTCCAAAAATTAAAACTTTTTTAACTTCTCCATGTGCTAATAATGGAACATGAGTCATCATCTCATGGTAAATAAACTCATCGGATTCGGTAGTTTGTACAATTCCATTTAAAGTCATAACACGTCCAAAATTTTCATTTTCAAAAATTAATAAATCTTGATATTTTGTTTTTTTAGAATAAATTTTTTTATTAATTTTAAAATATTGTCCAAAATTGGAGTAAAGAGATTCATACCAAATGTTATTTAAAATCACAATTTAAATTTCTCATATTTTTTTTTAATTAGTAAGAAATACACTAATATAGATCAGCTAAATTTAAAATTTTGAAAAAATGCTAATTAATATCTTTATTTTTGACATTTAGCAAATCGGTTATAGTTCCTTCAAATATTTCCGCTGTTAATCCAATAGATTCATATAAAGTAGGATGTGCATGAATTGTTAAAGCGAGATCTTCAGCATAACAGCCCATTTCAATAGCTAGAGAAATTTCTCCTAATAATTCTCCACCATTTGTACCTACTACAGATCCTCCAATAACTCTATGATTATCTTTATCAAAAATTAGTTTGGTTATTCCAGTTTCACAACATGAAGCAATTGCACGTCCTGATGCTTTCCAAGGAAAAATAGCAGTTTTATAATTTATTTTTTCTTGTTTTGCAACTTTTTCAGTTATTCCTACCCAGCCAATTTCAGGTTCAGTATAAGCAATAGATGGTATAACTTTAGGATCAAAATAATGTTTTTTTCCGGCAATAACTTCAGCTGCAATGTGACCTTCGTGTACTCCTTTATGTGCTAACATTGGTTGTCCTGTAACATCACCTACAGCATAAATATTATCGTTTGTTGTCTTCATTTGTTTGTCAACAATAATAAATCCTTCAGAATTAATATTGACATCTATTTTCTCTAACCCTATGTTTTTAGTATTAGGTGACCTTCCAATAGCAGAAAGGATAACATCATAAAATTTATTTTCAATAACTCCATTTTTTTTTTGAATACATACATCTATTCCATTTTCTTTAATTTCTAAAGAACTGATTTTAGTTTCTAACATGAAATTAACTTTTTTTTCAAAAACTTTTTTAAAAAAAATAGCTACATCTCTATCTATAATAGGAATTATTTGATCAGTTGTTTCAACAATATCAATATTAGTGCCAAAAGTTTGATAAATTGTACTCATCTCTAAACCAATAATTCCCCCACCTAATACTAACATTCTTTTTGGTATCAATGGAACATTTAAAGCATCAGTAGAATCCCACATTCGTGAATTTTTTATATTACTATCTAAAAATGGACATTTTACTGGTTTAGATCCAGTTGCAATTATAGCGTAATCAAAAAAAATAGTTGTTAAAGAATTATTACTATTAATAGTTAAAGATTCATTATTAGAAAATTTTCCTAAACCATTAATAATATTAATGTTACGTTTTTTTGCCATTATAGAAAGATTTTTTGTTAAATAATCAATTTTTTTTGTTTTAAAAGGAACAATTTTTTCTAAATTAATAGATGGAATTTTTGAAAAAACATCTAACTTTTGCAATTTTTTTATTTCTTCGAAAACTTTAGAGATGTGTAATAAAGTTTTTGAAGGAATACATCCTACATTTAAACATACACCACCTAATGTATCATATTTTTCAACAATCAATGTTTTTAGACCTAAATCCGAACATCTAAAAGCTGCAGAATATCCAGCTGGTCCCGCTCCTAAGACTAATACTTGAGTCTTAATTTCTTTATTTTTCATATAAATAGTTCCTATATGTATACTTTTTAAAATACAATTTTATTTAGTTATAATAACAAACATTTATACGGTTAATAATTATAAATGGATTACAAAACTATTTACATAATTAAATAACGAATATCTGAAAGCATTTTATTGATATATTTTATAAAGCGTACTCCATCAGCACCATCAATTACACGATGATCAAAAGATAACGATAAAGGAAGAATTAATCGTGGAATAAATTCTTTACCGTCCCAAAGAGGTTTTATTGAAGCACGTGATATTCCTAATATTCCTACTTCTGGTGCATTAATGATAGGAGAAAATGCAGTTCCTCCAAGATTGCCTAAACTTGAAATTGTAAAACAACCTCCATTCATTTCAGATGTTTTTAATTTACATTCTCGTGCTTTTAAAATTATTTGCAATATTTCACTAGATAAATCTACAATTCCTTTGTACAAGACATCTTTAATAACTGGTACAATCAATCCTTTTTTTGTTTCAACTGCAATTCCTATATTGTAATATTTTTTTAAAATTATTTTATTTTTATCAATTGATAATGAACTATTAAATTTAGGAAATTTTTTTAAAGTTTTAGATAATGCTTTTATTATAAAAGATAAAAGTGTAACTTTTGTTTGTAATTTTAACTCAAGATTTTGTTTTTTACGAAAATTTTCTAGATCTGTAATATCTACTTCATCATATTGTGTGACATGTGGAATATTTTTCCAATTATTACTCAAACGCATACCAGAAATTTTTTGAACACTAGTTAATTTTAACTCTTCTACCTCACCGAACTCTTGAAAATTATAGTTAATAGATTTTTCAGTATGGTGAGATATTATTTTATCATTTAAGTGAAAATTATCTTTTGTTTTAGAAAGATCAGCTATATTTGCAATATGTTTTTGAATATCTTCTTTTAATATTCTATTTTTTCTACCAGTTGCTTTTACTTTTTCTAAATTAATACAAAATTTTCGAGCAATTCGACGAATCAAAGGAGTGGCATGAACATATTTATTTTTTTTAATATTAATATCTTTTTTTAATTCTTTTGATAAGATAACTTTATCTACGATAGATTTTATTACTTCTTCAAGTATTAAAATTTCTGTACCTTCTGTTATTTTTTCTCCTACGTTTATTAATATTTTATTAACAACACCTTCAAAAGGAGAAGGTATTTCTATAGATGCTTTATTCCCTTCAACGCTTATTATAGATTGTTCTTTTTTAATTATTTCTCCTTTTTTTACAAAAATATCTATAACTTCTACTGATTCATTAGAAATATTAGGTAATACAATTGTTTGATATTTTTTACTATCATTTTGTTTTTTCTTTTGTACTTCATTCGTTAATAAATCTAAAACCATAATTATTGATCCAGTTTTAATTTTTTCTCCAATATTAACATTAATGTGTTTTATAATACCTGATTGAGGAGAAGGCACTTCAATAGAAGCTTTATTGTCTTCAATAATTATTAAAGATTGTTCTTGCTGAATATGATCCCCGACTTTTACTAAAATTTCAATAACTTCAGCAATATTATGTCCAATATCTGGTAATTTAATTTCGTAATCCATTATTTTTATTTCCTTATTTTATGCTAGACGTGGATTTCTTTTTTTTATATTAATATTAAATCTGTCAATAGCTTTTTCTACTATACTTTTTTCTATAAAATTTTCATATGATAATTCATACAAAGCAGCAACAACGATATAATATTCATTAATTTCAAAATAAGTACGTAAATTTTCTCGACTATCAGATAAACCATATCCATCTGTTCCTAAAACTTTATATCTTTTAGTAGGAATATAATCACGTATTTGTTCACAAAATAATTTCATATAATCTGTACACGCAATAGCAGGAGCATCATTCATAATTTTACTTATATAAGGACATCGTGGTTTTTTTGTTGGATTTAACATGTTCCAACGTTTACAATCTTGACCTTCTCTTGCTAATTCAGTAAAGGAGGTAACGCTATAAACATCAGAACTAATATTATATTCTTCTGAAAGAATTTTTGCAGCTTTTCTTAAATTTTGCAAAATTGAACCTGATCCTAAAAGTTGAACTTTACCTTTTTTACCATCTAATGATTCTAATTTATATATACCTTTAATGATACCTTCTTCTATATTTTGTAATTTTTCTGGCATATAATAATTTTCATTATTAGTAGTAATATAATAATAAATATTTTCTTGTTGTTCGCCATACATTCTAATTAATCCATTATGAATAATAATAGCTAGTTCATAAGCATAAGCAGGATCATAAGAAATACAGTTTGGTACTGTTAATGATTGAATATGACTATGTCCATCTTCATGTTGCAAACCTTCCCCGTTTAATGTAGTTCTTCCCGAAGTTCCTCCAATTAAAAAACCTCTAGCTTGTTGATCTCCAGCTGCCCATAAAAGATCCCCGATTCTTTGAAAACCAAATATTGAGTAATAAATATAAAAAGGAATCATAGGAAAATTATTAGTACTATAAGAAGTTGAAGCGGCAAGCCACGAAGCACCAGCACCTAGTTCATTTATACCTTCTTGCAATATTTGTCCTTTTTTATCTTCTTTATAGTAAGCAAGTTGATCAAAATCTTGAGGTACATATTTTTGACCATGAGAATTATAAATACCAATTTTTCTAAACAATCCTTCCATTCCAAAAGTACGTGCTTCATCAGCTAAAATAGGTACTAATCTATTTTTTATATCAGATTTATTTATTAAGATGTTTAAAATACGCACAAAAGCAATAGTTGTTGAAATCATCTTATTTTGTTTCACAAAAAGTGATTCAAAAATTTCTAAACTAGGTAATACTAATTTTTCTTTAAAATATTGGCGACGATAAGGTAAATATCCTCCTAATTTTTTACGTTTATTATGTAAATATTCGTATTCTTTTGATTGAGGATCAAATGTAATATAAGGTAATTCATCTATTTTGCTATCTGGTATAGGAATATTAAAACGATCACGAATATATCGAATATTATTGCTATCAATATCCTTAATTTGATGAGCAATATTTTTACCCTCTGCAATATCACCCATACCATAACCTTTAGTTGTATGAATTAAAATAACCACAGGTTTATTGTTAATACTTTTTGCTTTTTTGAAAGCAGCATAAATTTTTTTAGAATCATGTCCTCCAAGATTCAAAGAAGATATCTCTTTATCTGTTAAATCTTGTACTAATTTATAAACTTCAGGGTATTTACCAAAAAAATTTTCACGTATATAAGCTCCATCTCTAGATTTTAAATTTTGATAATCACCATCTAAAGTTTCATTCATCAACTTAATTAATTTTCCGCTAGTATCTTTTTGTAATAATACATCCCATTTATCGCCCCAAATAACTTTTATAATTTTCCATCCAGCTCCTTTAAAAATTTCTTCTAATTCATTTATGATTTTTCCATTTCCTACAACTGGACCATCTAAACGTTGTAAATTACAGTTAATAATAAAAATTAAATTATCAAGTTTATCGCGTGTTGCTATATTAATAGCACCTTTTGATTCTGGTTCATCCATTTCTCCATCACCTAAGAAAGCGTAAACAGTTTGTTTCGATGTTTTTTTTAATCCTCTATGTTCTAAATATTTTAAAAATTTTGCTTGATAAATAGCAGAAATTGAACCCAAACCCATAGAAACCGTAGGAAATTGCCAAAAATTAGGCATTAATTTAGGATGCGGATAGGATGATAAACCTTGGCCATTTACTTCTTGACGAAAGTTATTAAGCTGATCTTCTGTCAATCTTCCCTCAATAAAAGCACGAGCATAAATTCCAGGAGCAATATGACCTTGAAAATAAACTAAATCTCCTATATCTGTATCATTACTTGCACGAAAAAAATGGTTAAAACAGACTTCATATATTGTTGCAGATGATTGAAAAGAAGATATATGACCGCCTAATTCTAACTTTTTTTTTGATGCTCTTAAAACCATCATAATTGCATTCCAACGAATGGCTGAACGAATACGATATTCTATTTCTAAATCTCCTGGATACTTTGGTTCATTTTCAGCAGGTATAGTATTAATATATTCACTGTTATTAATTGTGGTATTTATTTTTATATTATTTTTAAGAGCAGTGATTAAAATTTTATTTATTAAAAATTGTGCACGTTGAGATCCTTCTTCATAAATAACTGATTCAATAGCCTGTATCCAATCATTTGTTTCAATTGGATCTACATCTTTATTATACAAAATCTCTGACATGAGATATTCCTTTTATGTAAATAGTTTAAATTTTTACATTTTATTTATAGTTTAAAATAATTAATTTAAGAATAAGCTCATTGATATAGATGTCCTATTATTGTAATTTTAATAAAATTTTAAAAATGAGATATTAATAATGAGATATTTTGTGTATTTAACGTATTTATATATTTTAAATTTTTTAAAATAATTGAATTATTTATTTTAGTTATTTTGTATAAAATCATATAAATAGTTACTTTAACTAGAAATAAATATTATCCGTTATAAATATTATGATACAATTCTAAATCTATTTTTTTAGTTTTTTTAATTTTTTAAAAATTTCTACGAATACACATTTTTCTAAAAATGTTTTTTATTAATAATTTGAATTATATTATATTTTTTTACAATATTTGTACTTTTATAAATCTACAATATAAATTTTTTACAATATAATATTTATCAGATAGTTATCATTCTTTATAATTTTTATAAAAAGTTAAATTAAATGTTTGTTATTTTTAAATAAAGGTGTGATGTGAATTTTTTTATTTAAAAAAAAATTAATAATAATATAGGTATTTTTATAGAAATCATATAAAAAAACCCACTAATAATAACATATTATATTTAATAATAGTTAAAAAAGATAGTTTTCAGCTATTTTTTGCAATTTATAAAACTTAAATTTTATGGTAAAAATAATGAAAAAAATATATAATTTTAGTGCTGGTCCTTCCATGATTCCATTTGAAGTAGTACAAACAATAAAAAAAGAAATACCTAATTGGCATTCACTAGGTGTATCTGTTATGGAAATCAGTCATCGTAGTAAAGAATTTATAGAAATGTCAAAAACTATTAAACAAGATTTGCGCGAACTTTTAAATATTCCTAAAAATTATAAGATATTACTTTGTCATGGTGGAGCACGTGCTCAATTTTCAGCTGTTCCTGGAAATCTCTTATCAAAAGAGAATATGACTGCTGATTATATAAATACTGGATATTGGTCATTATCTGCAAAAAAAGAAGCAGAAAAATATTGTCTTCCTAATAAAATAGATGCAAGAATTATAAATAATAATATTTGTTCAATTCTTCCTATGAAAGAATGGATTTTAAGCAAAAATTCAAAATATTTACATTATTGTCCAAATGAAACAATTGAAGGAATAGCAATTTATGAAGAACCAAAATTTGAAAAAAAAATAGTAGTAGCTGACTTTTCTTCAATAATTTTAGCATATCCTATTAATATTAATAATTATGATCTTATTTATGCTAGTGCTCAAAAAAACGTAGGCATTGCTGGATTAACGATCGTTATTATACGAGAAGAACTTTTAAATATAACAAATAAATATATTCCATCTATTCTTAATTATAAAACACTCTATGAAAACGAATCTATGTTTAATACTCCATCTACTTTTTCATGGTATGTAGCTGGATTAGTTTTAAAATGGTTAAAAAAAAATGGAGGTATCCATACAATAAATTATATTAATAAAAAAAAATCTGAATTATTATATAAAACTATTGATAATAGTGATCTATATATCAATCATATTTCTAATAATAATCGTTCATTAATGAATATTTCTTTTCAATTACTTAATAAAAAATTAGAGAAAAAGTTTTTAAAAGATGCACAAAAAATTGGTCTTTATGGTTTACAAGGCCATCGTATAATTGGTGGGATAAGAGCTTCTATTTATAACGCTATGCCTATTGAAGGAGTAGAAAAACTAGCTAAATTTATGATAGATTTTCAAGAAAATATGTATTAAATACAAAAAAATTATATTAATGTTAATAGATTAATAAACCATTTTTATTATAGTTATAAATTTTTGGAGATTTTTTATATGCACGAAAGTCTAACTTTAAAACCTATAGATTATGTTAATGGTAATATTAATTTACCTGGATCAAAAAGTATTTCTAATAGAGTATTACTTTTATCTTCTATAGCAAATGGAAAAACTAATATTGAAAATCTTTTAAAAAGTGATGATGTTGAACATATGTTAAATGCTCTAAAAATTTTAGATGTAAAATACGAATTTTCTGAAAATTTAAATATTTGTAAAATGTTTGGTCAAGGAAAAAAAATAAATCCCAAAAGTAATAATTTAATTACATTATTCCTTGGTAATGCTGGTACAGCAATGCGTTCTTTAACCGCAATGCTATCATTAGCAAATAAAAATATATTATTAACTTGTGAACAAAGAATGACTGAAAGACCTATTTTTCATCTTGTTGATGCTTTAACTCAAGGTGGAGCAAAAATTGATTATGTTGGCAAAAAAAATTATCCACCCTTATTAATAAAGGGAGGTTTTACTGGAGGAGATATTCAATTAAATGGAAATTTATCTAGTCAATTTTTGAGTGCTTTATTAATGATGGCACCTTTAGCAAAAAAAAATACTACAATTTATATAAAAAATGAATTAGTTTCGAAACCTTATATTGATATCACGTTAAATTTAATAAAATATTTTGGTATAACAATACAACATGATTCTTATAAAAAATTTATTATATTAGGTAATCAGCAATACATTTCTCCTAAAAATTATTTAATCGAAGGAGACGCGACGTCAGCGTCTTATTTTTTAGCAGCAGGAGCAATAAAAGGTGGAATAGTAAAAGTCAGTGGTATAAATAAAAATAGTTTGCAAGGTGACATTTTTTTTGCAGATGTTTTAGCGAAAATGGGAGCCAATATTTATTGGGGTAAAAATAATATTACTTGTAAAAGAAATGGTCAATTAAGGGCAATTAATATGGATGTAAATCATATTCCAGATGCTGCAATGACTTTAGCTATAGTAGCTGTTTTTGCAAAAGGAACAACTATACTAAAAAATATTTATAATTGGCGCATTAAAGAAACAGACCGTTTAAAAGCAATGACAACAGAACTAAGAAAAATTGGAGCGTGCATAGAAGAAGGACAAAATTATTTAATAATTACTCCGCCTAAAAAATTTCATCATGCTAAAATTAATACATATAATGATCATCGTATGGCAATGTGTTTTTCTTTAATAGCTTTATCTAATAAATCAGTTACTATTGTTAATCCAAAATGTGTTTCAAAAACTTTTCCAAACTTTTTCAGAGTTTTTAAAGAAATTAGTTATACTACCTAATTCTTACTCAAGAATTTATATACCTTTTTTTACTCTTGTTTATTTAATATATATTATGAATAAAATTCCCGTAATAGCTATTGACGGTTCAAGCAGTTCTGGAAAAAGTACTTTATCTAAATATATTTCTAATTATTTGAAATGGCATTTATTAGATTCTGGTATTTTTTATAGATCTTTAGCTTTAGTTCTTTTAGAAAATCAAATAAAATATGAACCTAATTCTTATGAGTATGAAAAAAAAATAGCCAGTATTGCTTTAAATTTAAATATTACTTGTATCAAAAAGTATGATATTTTAATAACCATGTTAAATAACAAAAACATAACTAATGATATAAATACCCCAAATATTTCTGAATTAGCATCTATTTTGGCAACTTATCCTCAAGTCAGATATAATCTTTTAAAAAAACAACGAAATTTTCGTCAATATCCTGGATTAATTGCAAACGGTCGTGATATGGGATCGGTTGTTTTTCCAGATGCAAAAGTTAAAATATTTCTTGATGCAAATATAAAGATTCGTGCAAAACGTCGTATTTTACAATTAAAAAAAAAAGGATTTTTTATTCGTAATCAAGATATTATCAAAGAAATAAAAAAGAGAGATAATCGTGATACAGAACGTCTAATTTCACCATTAAAACCAACTAAAAATGCTTTAATTATAGATTCTAGTAATATATCTATTGAGCAAATAATTGATACTACATTGCAATATATATGTCATAGGTTTAATATAAAATATAAAAAAAATAAATAACTCATTCCTAGCTTTGGAAATAAGCAGGTTTTCATTCAATAAATTTCATTTAATATGGAAAATAGATGGATTTTAACTTAAAATTTTTAAAAATTATTAATATGACTGAATCCTTTTCTCAACTTTTTGAAGAGTCTTTAAAAGAAATTGAAATTCGTCCAGGTGCTATTATTCGCGGGGTAGTTGTTTCTATAGATAAGGATATTGTTGTTGTAGATGCTGGATTAAAATCTGAATCTTCTATTCCCTCTGAACAATTTAAAAATTCGCAAGGTGAAATAGAAGTTTCTATTGGTGATAAAGTAGATGTTGTATTAGAAGCTATTGAAGATGGCTTTGGTGAAACATTGCTATCGAGAGAAAAAGCAAAAAGACATGAAGCTTGGGTATCGTTAGAAAAAGTTTATAATGAATCAACAAAAATATTTGGAAAAATAAATGGTAAAGTAAAGGGTGGGTTTACTGTTGAAATAAATGGTGTACGCGCATTTTTACCAGGTTCTTTAGTAGATATTCGTCCTGTAAGAGATGGTTTAAATTTAGAAGGTAAGGAATTAGAATTTAAAGTAATAAAATTAGATAAAAAAAGAAATAACGTAGTTGTATCTCGTCGTGCTGTCATTGAATCTGAAAATAACACTGAAAGAGATCAAATATTATCAAGTTTAGAAGAAGGAAAAGATATTAAAGGTATTGTAAAAAATCTTACTGATTATGGTGCATTTATTGATTTAGGTGGTGTAGATGGATTGTTACATATAACTGATATGGCATGGAAACGTGTTAAACATCCTAGTGAAATTGTTAACGTAGGAGAAGAAGTTATCGTTAAAGTTCTTAAGTTTGATAAAGAAAGAACACGTGTTTCTCTTGGATTAAAACAAATGGGAGAAGATCCATGGTTAGCTATTGCTAAACAATATCCTGAAAATACAAAACTAACTGGTCGTGTAACAAATTTGACAGATTATGGTTGTTTTGTTGAAATAAAAGAAGGAGTAGAAGGTTTAGTACATGTTTCTGAAATGGATTGGACTAATAAGAATGTTCATCCATCTAAAGTTGTAAATGTTAACGATTTAGTTGAGATTATGGTTTTAGATATTGATGAAGATCGCCGTCGTATTTCTTTAGGTCTCAAGCAATGTAAGATAAATCCATGGCAGGAATTTTCCGATCGTTATAAAAAAGGTGATCATGTTGAAGGAAAAATTAAATCAATCACTGATTTCGGAATATTTATTGGACTTGATGGAGGAATCGATGGATTGGTACATTTATCTGATATTTCATGGAGCGTCAGTGGCGAAGAAGCTGTTTCTAAATATAAAAAAGGTGAAAAAATCACTGCAGTTTTGTTACAAGTAGATGCTGAACGTGAACGTATTTCTTTAAGTATTAAACATTTATCAGAAGATCCATTTAATACATATCTTATAAAAAATAAAAAGGGATCAATTGTCGATGGAAAAATAAAAAAAATATCAAGTAAACACTTAATAATAGCACTATCAGATAGTGTTGAAGGATATATTCGTTTCACTGATAATGATGAAAATGATCAAAATAATGATAATTTATATTTAAAAAGTTTAAAAATTGGAGAAAAAGTCAATGTTAAATTAGTTAATATTGATAGAAAAAATAGAATTATTAATCTTATCATTAATAAAAAAAATCGTTTATCTGATAAAAAAAATGTTAAAAATACTAACAAAAAAGATGAAAATCGTTTTTTAAATACTATGGCTGAAGCATTTAAAGCTGCAAAATCAGAATAGAATATATTTTATTAGATATTTATTTATAATTTTTTTAAAAAATGTTGTTTATAATTTTTATGAGAGATAATGAGATACAAATGAAAAATTATTAATTTTTTATTAGGTTATCTCTCTTCTATAAAAAATAAAAAATATTGCGTCTCTATTAATAACTGTATAGAAAAAATTGATAACTTTATTAAATTCATAGTACTTTTATTAAAATTATTCAAAATAATACTATGTTCTATAAAAATTTTTAATAAAAAAGTATGAAAAAAAAAAATCTACTCTCCAAACTTTTCGGAGATTATGGCCTGTTATATCTCCTTATAAAATTGGTTTATTTATAGCTGCAATCAATTTAATATTAAACGCCGGTTGTGATACTTTATTGATTTCACTTTTAAAACCAATTTTAGATAATGGATTTAGTAAAAAAAATGAAATTATTTTATGGATATCATTAGAGATTGTTTTTTTAATATTTTTTCGAGGAATTACTAGCTATATTTCTAGTTGTTCTATTTCTTGGGTTTCTAGTAAAGTTGTTATGACTATTCGTCGTCGTTTATTTGAGCATATTATGCAAGTACCTGTAGCATTTTTTGATCAGCAATCAATAGGGACTTTATTAACACGTGTTACTTATGATGTAGAACAAGTTGCTGATGCTTCATCTAATGCTTTAATTATTTTAATTAGAGAAACTACTTCTATTATTGCTTTATTTATTACGATGTTTTATTACAGTTGGAAGCTTTCTTTAATTTTACTTTTATTTTCTCCTATAGTTTTGATAACTATTCATTTTTTTTCAAAAAAACTTCGTAATTTTAGTAAAAAAATGCAAAATAATATGGACCAAGTGACAAATAGTACAGAAGAAATGTTAAAAGGTCATAAAGAAATTTTAATATTTGGAGGACAAAAGTTAGAACAAAAAAGATTTGAAAAAATTAGTAATCGTACTCGTCAACAAAATATGAAGTTGGTTTCTTCATTATCAATTTTTGATCCTATAATACAATTTATTCTATCTTTAGTATTAGCTTTTATTTTATATATATCTAGTTTACCTAAAATTATATGTACTCTTTCCCCAGGAATAATCACTGTAATATTTTCATGTATGATTGCTTTAATGCGTCCTTTAAAATCTTTAACTAACATAAATACTCAATTTCAAAAAGGTATGATTTCTTGTCAAACGATCTTTACTATTCTCGATCAGAAAAAAGAAAATGATAATGGAAAAAAAGTTATTGAGTGTGCTAAAGGATATTTAGAATTTTATAATGTTAACTTTACTTATCCGGGATCTAATTCACCAGTTTTACATAAAATTAATTTAAAATTATCTCCGGGTAAAATGGTTGGTCTTGTTGGGAAATCTGGTTCTGGAAAATCCACTTTAGTAAAATTATTAACCCGTTTTTATGATATAAAAAATGGATCTATTTTTTTAGACGGTTATGATTTACGTAAATATCAATTGCGTTATTTACGTAACCAATTTGCGTTGGTATCGCAAGATATTTATTTATTTAATGATACAATTGCAAATAACATTTCTTATGCATTTGATAAAAGATACAATCGTAATGATATTGAAAAAGCAGCAGAAATGGCACATGCAATAGATTTTATAAAGAAGATGAAAAATGGTTTTGATACTATTATAGGTAAAAATGGAGCAATATTATCAGGTGGTCAAAAACAACGTATTGCAATTGCACGAGCATTATTTAGAAAATGTCCTATTTTAATTCTAGATGAAGCAACATCAACTCTTGATAACGAATCAGAATATTCAATTAAATTAGTTTTAAATAAAATTTGTAAAAATCGTACATTATTAGTAATTGCACATCGATTGTCTACTATTGAAAAAGCTGATGAAATTATAGTTTTAGAAGATGGACTAATTATAGAAAAGGGTACTCATAATAGTTTATTAAAAAAAAATGGCAAATATTCTCAACTATATAAAATGCAATATAATTAAAAATTATGAGGTTTGGAAAAGACATCGTTTATTCTCTTTTTTATTCCTGTTTCCTTTAAGTTTAATATATAGGGCAATCACATATATTATTCGTATTCTTTATAAAAAAAGATGGTTGAAAAAATGGAAAGCACCTGTTCCAGTTATTATCATAGGTAATTTAACGGTTGGTGGAAATGGAAAAACTCCGCTAGTAATTTGGTTAACAAACATATTGAAAAAAAAATTTTTTGTAGCTGTAATATCTAGAGGATATAGTGGAAAATCTAAAAATTATCCTATTTTGGTAAATAATAATACTTCTTATCAAGAAGTAGGAGATGAACCAATATTGATTTTTAAAAAAACTTCTGTACCAGTTGCTGTAGCTCCAAAACGTTCTGATGCTGTTAAATTAATCTTAAAAAAACATAACGTCGATCTCATTATTTCGGATGATGGTTTACAACATTATGCATTAGCACGAGATTTTGAAATATTAATGATAAATAATGATATACACCGTTTTGAAAATAGATCTTTCTTACCTTTAGAACTAATGAGAGAAGGAACTCAACGTTTAAGAAGTGTAGATGTAGTTATTATAAATCAAGGAGTTCCTAAAAAAAAAGAACTATGTATGAGGGTTAAAACAAAATTTGCAATAAATATAATAGATGAATCTAAAGTTTTTCCCAAACAATTAAACAAAATTGTTGCAATTTCTGGTATAGCTAACCCTGATCGTTTTTTCTCTATATTAAAAAAAAATGGTGTAATTCCTATAAAAAAAATTATATTTCCTGATCATTATTTTTTTTTAAAAAAAGAATTATACAAAATGATTAAAAATGATGAGTCTTTGATTATGACAGAAAAAGATGCAATTAAATGTCAAAGTTTTGCACGAAAAAACTGGTGGTTTTTACCGATAGATATTGAATTTGATAAAAAATCACAATCTTTTTTATTAGAAAAAATTCAAAAATTATTTAAAGCTAGATAAATTTCACCACATAAAATATAACTTTTTAATATCGATTTTAACAAAGTAGAAAGAGAAAGAAATGAATCGTTTTTTTTTAAATTTTTTGAGTTGCCCTGTATGTCAAGGTCAGCTTCTTTTGTATAAAAGAGAGTTTCTAATATGTCATAAAGAACAACTAGTTTACCCTATATGCAGTAAAATTCCAATTTTATTAAAATCTGAAGCAATTAATATATTAGAAAAATAATATAAAATTTAGAATAACTATTTTTATAGTTTTATATTTTATTTTCTGAAAAATTGTTTTTTAAAGTTAATATAAATTAATAATTTTTTTATTAAATTGTAATAAGATTACATTTTGTAGTATTATTTAGTTATTATTACGATATTTCAAAAAAAAAAGACCAATATAATACTTAAGGTACGCGTTGTTTTGTAAAAATTATATTATCGAAATAACATTAAAAATATTTTGAAAAATATATATTTCATCATAAAAATATTATTATAAGATTCTAATAAAATAATTCATATATTGTGTATACAATAAAATAGCAAAAATCTTATAAATTATACAAACAATTATTTTAAATATAGTTATTTATTCTATTTTTAATATTTTTATATTTAAAAGTTAACAAAAGTTTAATTAATTATTAAGATTAAAATTTTTATTTTATGTATTTGTTAGTATATTAACATATATAATCATTAATAATAAAACTACAAAAAAATATTTATCTTAAAATTTTTAAATTATATATTTATTATATTAAATACATGAAAAATTCATGTGATATAGACATTTATATAATATAAAAAGTAAAAAATCTAAAAAAATTACATATGCTATCTTATAGAAGATCATTCATATCTTAATTTATAATAAAATATCTATAATTATTAATATAGACGGAAAAATATTTTAAATACATAATAAAAATTTTTAAAGCGATATAAAGATATATGTTCTATATAGTAAAAAATTTAATAATTTTTTAACTTAATTTAAATATTTATAAAACTTTAATGGGAATTTTAATGATATTAAAAAAAAACATAATAACGCGTAAAACTTTTGATGAAGTAATGCTACCAATCTATCACCCTGCTTCTTTTATTCCAGTAAAAGGATTAGGTAGTCGAATATGGGATCAGGAAGGTAGAGATTATATTGATTTTGCTAGTGGAATAGCTGTAACTGCGCTAGGACATTGTCATCCAGATTTAATAAAAATCATTACAAAACAAAGCTGTATGATTTGGCATACAAGTAATTTATTTACTAATGAACCAGCTTTACGTTTAGCAAAAAAACTTGTAGATACTACTTTTGCTGAACGAGTTTTTTTTGCAAATTCTGGAGCTGAAGCTAATGAAGCCGCTTTTAAGTTATCACGTTATTATTCTATTAAACGTTTTTCTAATAAAAAAACAAAAATAATTGCATTTAAACAATCATTTCATGGTCGCACTCTTTTTACTGTATCAGTAGGTGGTCAAAAAAAGTATTCCAATAATTTTGGTCCAAAAGTACCTGATATTTTACATGTAAATTTTAATGATTTAAATGCCGTACAATCAGTTGTTGATAAAAATACTTGTGCTATTGTAGTAGAACTTATTCAGGGAGAAGGAGGTGTTAGACCTGCAAATTTTCAATTTATAAAAGGATTGCGTGATATTTGTAATAAATATAATGCGCTTTTAATTTTTGATGAAGTACAAAGTGGTATGGGAAGAACTGGAAAATTATTTGCATATGAACATTATAAAATAATTCCTGATATTTTAACCACAGCAAAAGCTTTAGGCGGAGGTTTTCCAATTAGTGCTATGCTTACTACTAATAAAATTTCCGAATTAGTAGAAATTGGTATTCATGGAACAACTTATGGAGGAAATCCTCTTGCATGCGCAATTGCAGAAAAAGTGTTTGATATCGTTAACAATAAAAATTTTTTGCAAAAAGTTATTGATAAAGGTCACTTTTTTTTTAAAATTTTATATAAAATTAATAAAAAATTAAAAATTTTTCAAGAAATTAGAGGAAAAGGTTTATTAATAGGAGCTGTATTAAAGCCAAAATATATCATAAAAATTCATGATATTTTAAAAGAAGTATCAAAAGGTGTAGTTGTTTTAAGCGCAGGAAATAAAGTCATTCGTTTTGCACCTTCATTATTAATTACAAAAGAAGAAATTGAAGAAGGATTAGAGCGTTTTTTTCAATTAACAAAGGAATTTATTTCTCGTTAGAAAACATAATATTTTTTTATATTAAAATATGTTTTTATAATATAGCTATTATGACCATAATTATGGTTACAGTTTATATAAATTTTACTATAAATTTTTTTATCTATTGAATGATGCAATTTATCTATTAAAAATTTCATCCTAATTTTTAATAAATAATTCATTTAAAATGAATATGATATTTTTAAAAAAATTGAATATATTCGCTTTAGATTAATTATTTATTAAGAATTTTTTTTTAAATTTTTTATTATATGCAAATTAACTTTTTTATTATATTAAAAATAATTTATTAACGATTATTTAAAATAAAAAAAATATCTTTAGTAATAAAATTTTTATGTTTTTTTACTAAGTTTTTAGATAAGATTTGCTATTAAGAATAACTAAATTTTGTATATAATATTACAGTACGCATTTTTTATAAGGTTATAAAGTATTTATGAAAGAAGAATATTTTGCAAAAAATGTAGAAAGTTTTGTTCAAAATATATGGCATAAAAAAAAAACCTATAAAGTTTTAGAAAATCAAAAAGAAAAAAAATATTATTGTCTTTCTATGCTGCCATATCCTTCTGGAAGCTTACATATGGGACATATTCGTAATTATACGATTGGAGATGTTATTTCTCGTTATCATCGTATGTTAGGAGAAAATGTTCTGCAACCCATCGGTTGGGACGCTTTTGGTCTGCCTGCAGAAAATGCAGCATTAAAAAATAATATACCACCTGCTGTTTGGACTAAAGAAAACATCAATGTAATGAAAAGGCAATTAAAATCCATGGGTTTTGCTTACGATTGGAGTCGTGAAATAACTACTTGTTCGCCTGATTATTATAAATGGGAACAATGGTTTTTTATTAAAATTTTAAAAAAAGGTTTAGTTTATAAAAAAAAAACTTCAGTAAATTGGTGTCCTAATGACAAAACAGTTTTAGCTAATGAACAAGTTATTAATGGTTTATGTTGGCGGTGTGAAGCAAAAACAGAAAAAAAAAAAATTAATCAATGGTTTATTAGGATAACAAAGTATGCAGAAGAATTATTAAATGATTTAAAAGAATTAGATTGGCCAGATAAAGTAAAAAAAATGCAAAAAAACTGGATTGGTCGTTCTGAAGGAGTAGAAATTTTTTTTGATATAATATTTGATAACAAAAAAAAAGAAAAAATTGCAATTTATACTACGAGACATGAAACCATTATGGGTGTAACTTATATTGGTTTATCTATTGATCATCCTTTAACAAAAAAAATATTTTTTAAAAAAAATCAATTATTTAAAGATTTCATTAAAGAATGTAATTCTATAAAAGTATCGGAATCTGATTTTTCATCAATTGAAAAAAAAGGAATAAACACTGGTATTTTTGCTATTCATCCTATTTCCAAAAAAAAAATACCGGTATGGATAACAAATTTTGTATTGAAAGAATATGGCACAGGCGCAATAATGGGAGTTCCTGCTCATGATCAAAGAGATTGGGAATTTGCTAAAAAATATGGTATTAAAATTAAATCTGTTATTTTAAATAACGATGGCAGTATACCAAATATCAAATATAATGCTCAAAAAAATATAGAAAAAAATAATATATTATTTAACTCTGATCATTTTAATGATTTGAACTGTACTGAGGCTGCTAAAAATATTTTTGATATTCTTTCTAAAGAAAATATAATTTTTCGTAAAATTAAATATCGTTTACGTGATTGGAGTATATCTAGACAACGATATTGGGGTGCTCCTATTCCTGTAATATATTTAAAAAATGGTAAAATTGTTACTGTTCCTGAAAGTGAATTACCCGTTATTTTACCTGAAAATATTTTTTATTCATCTAAAAATTTTTTAAAAACTAATTATAAATGGCAAAAAATTTTTTTTAATGGAGAACCTGCATTACGTGAAATTGATACATTTGATACGTTTATTGAATCATCTTGGTATTATATTCGCTATACTTGTGCTAATTATAAAAACGGGATGGTAGATACTAAAAAAGCAAATTATTGGTTACCAATAGATCAATATATAGGAGGAATAGAACATGCTATTATGCATTTAATGTATTTTCGTTTTTTTCATAAAATGTTACGTGATATAGGATTAGTTTGTTCCAATGAACCTGCTAAAAAATTATTGTGTCAAGGTATGGTATTAAATCATGCTTTTTATTATAAAGATATTAATGGACAACGGAACTGGATTTCTCCATCAGAAGTACATGTTAAATATGATCAAAAAGGTAACATAATTAAAGCTTATGATAATAAAAATAATCAATTAATTTATGATGGCATAAGTAAAATGTCAAAATCAAAAAATAATGGAATTGATCCAAGTTTAATTATACAAAAATATGGAGCTGACACTTTACGTTTATTTATTATGTTTGCTGCTCCTGTAGAACTGAGTATAGAGTGGAAAGAATCAGGAATTATAGGTGCTCATCGTTTTTTAAAAAAAATTTGGAGCTTAACGTATCAATACAAAGAACATATAAAAAAAGAAAAAAAATCAATTAATTTAAATAACTTAAATGATAGTGAGCAACTATTTCGTTTTAAAATACATAAAACCATTGAAAAAGTAACTCATGATTTTCATAAACGTCAATCTTTTAATACTGCTATAGCATCAATTATGGAATTAACTAATGAGGTTGTTCAACAAATAAAGAAAAAAAACATAAATCATTTATTAATTAATGAAGCTTTATCATCGATAATTCTTATGCTTTATCCTTTTACACCTCATATTTGCTATGTTTTATGGCAATCTTTAGAAAATGAAAAAAGTATTGATTATGTATCATGGCCTACTGTTGATAAACAAGCATTACAGCAAAAAAAATATATTTTAATAGTTCAAATTAATGGAAAAATGCGTTTTAAAATAAACGTAAATATTCATGATACTAGAGAAACAATTACTAAAAAAATTTTTGATGAAAAAAAATTAGAAAAATATTTTATTAAACATAAAATTAAAAAAACTTTTTATTTACCTAGAAAAATTATTAATTTTGTTTTAGAATAGTCAGTGCTAATTTTATTAATGCAATTATCTTGTAAATTACATGAAATAAAACATATTATATTTAATAAAAACTATTTTTATTAAATTTAGTTTTTATTAAAAATTTCATAACATATTATTAAATAAATGTTTGATAGAATTAATGAAAATTTCTTTTCAAGAATTTAATTCATTTTTTTTTAAAAAAAATGCTAAAAAAAATTATTTATTATTTGGCAATGAATCTATTTTAATAAATAAATATAAAAAATACTTTAAAAGTATTGCTATAAATGCAGGATTTACTCAACATTTTTCTTTTGATTTAATCACAGAAGATTCTATAAAAAATATTATATTAGAATGTAAAACATTAAATTTATTTAATGAAAAAAAGCTTTTCATAATCAACTATAATGATAAAAAAAAACATATAAATATTGATAATGATCTAATAAAAATTATTCAAACCTATACAAATATATTATTTCTTTTAATAAAAGATCAAAGAAAATCATCATATAATGATAAATTAATTCAATTTTTTCAAAAAAATAATGTATTAATTAATTGTAACATATATAAACAAGATAATATTTCAAGTTTTATTTTATTTATTGCTAATCAAAAAAAACTAATTTTAGATCAAAAAACTTTAGATTTATTCAAACAATATTATGAAAATAACATAGAAGATTTATATAACACATTGGAAATTTGTACACTATTATTTCCAAACAAAAAAGTTTCTTATTTAAAGGTTAAAAATACATTTAAAAATTCATCTTTTTTTATGCCTTTTCATTGGATTAATGCTATTTTTTCTCAAAATGTTCGAAAAACTATTTATATTTTACGAGTGATGCAAAGTAATAATATAGAAATTTTACTTTTATTGCGTATTTTACAAAAACACATGTTATCTATAATGAAAGATGTATCTTTTTACAAAAAATTTAATAATTTTATAAAAAAAGATTTTATTAAAATTTTTCAACAATTAATAATAATTGAAAAAAATATTAAAACAAATGATAATAAAAATACTTGGATAACTTTAGAAAGAATTTCATTATTTTTAGCTAATATAAAAATTTTTAAACCTGGTTATGCTTAATTTTTATGCTTTTTTTGGTGGAACTTTTGATCCCATACATTATGGGCATATTAATTCTGTTAAAGCTCTAGCAAATGAGTTAACAATAAAAAAGATAACATTTTTACCTAATCATTTACCTTCTCATCGAATACCTTCAAAAACACCTAGTTATCATAGATTAAAAATGTTAAAATATGCTATAGATAATGATCCGTTATTTGATATCGATTTTCGTGAATTTGAAATAAATCATGTATGTCAAACTGTTAAAATTTTAAAAAAAATTCGTATGGAATTAGGAAAAAAAACATCTATTGCATTTATTATTGGAAAAGATGCTTTATTTGACATACACTTATGGTATAAGTGGCAAGATTTATTAAAACTATGTCATCTATTGGTATGCCCGCGTTTAAATTTTTCTCATAAAAATTATGAGCATTCTACTAAAATATGGATTGATAAAAATCGTATCTATAATAAAGATATTATATTTAATAAATCACATGGTTATATTTGGTTCTCAAAAATTCCATTATATAATATATCTTCGACTGATATTCGATTAAGAATTAATCAAAAGATATCATGCAAAAATTTATTACCTGATAATATTATTCAGTATATCGATCGTTTTAATTTATATTGCAATTCATAGCGATTAACTAGTGATTGTTTTTTTTTAAATTTTTTTTGATAATTATAATGCATATATTTGCATAAATTCGTTGCCAATTAAAAAAAATATATTATTAATACATAATTTAAAAAAAATTAGGTATATTTGATTACTACATAGTTATTTAAAAAAAAAGAATGATGTTTTATAAAAAATTTGTACAAAATGATATAGAAGAAACAAACACTTTTATACGACGTGTTTTTTTTGCTTTATTTATAGTTTTTTTTCTTTCTTGCTTACAAATAGTAAATTTTTATTATTTACAAATACTACAATTTAAACATTATTCTAACCAATCAAATAAAAATCGTTTAAGAATAAAATCTATTCCATCTTTAAGAGGAAATATATATTCACGAGATGGATTTTTATTAGCAAAAAATTGCGTTTATTACCAGGCCAAATTTATTCCTTATAAAAACAAAAAATTATATTTAAAATCAAAATTCACAGATGAAAAATTTAATAAAATTAAAAAAATTTTTAATTTTAACTCAACAGAAATAAAAATTTTAAAAAAAAAGTATTATAAAAATTCATATTTTCATTCATTTATTATTAAAAATTATATAAATTTTGTACAAATGGCAAAACTTATTGTCAATCTTTATGATTTTCCAGAAATAGTAATTACTTCTCACCAATATCGTTATTATCCTTATGGATCTTTAACATCACATACTATAGGTTATGTTTCTGGAAATAATAGACCAGATACTATACCAATTACTTCAGAAAAAAACATAGAAAAATATGTATCTCCTCATTATTTTGGTAAAACAGGTATTGAAAAACAGTATAATCATAATTTAAAAGGTAAATTAGGATATAAAAAAATTGAAATTAATAGTCTTGGACAAGAAACTAAGATATTATACAAAAAAATGCCAGATATTGGAGAAGATTTGCATTTATCTATTGATATTAAATTTCAAAGATATATTGAAAGTTTAATTAATAATTACTGTGCAGCAGTTATTATAAGCGATCCTAAAAATGGAGAAGTTTTATCCTTAGTTTCTACCCCAAGTTATGATCCTAATAATTTTATTCATAATATAGCTAAGCATAGTTATTTTTTATTATTAAATAATTTACATAAACCTTTATATAATCGTGTAACTCAAGCACTATATCCACCTGCATCTACTATAAAACCATATATTGCTTTTGCAGCACTCAGTTCAAAAATAATTAATAAAGATACTATTTTACGCGATAGTGGTTATTGGATATTACCAACTTCAATGAAATTATTTCATGATTGGAAAAAATATGGACATGGAGATTTAAATATAACTCAATCAATAGAAGAATCTTCTGATATATTTTTTTATGAAATATCTTATAAAATGGGTATTGATAATCTTTCAAAATGGATAAAAAAATTTGGATATGGTAAAAAAACAGGTATAGATTTGCCTACAGAAAGTTTAGGTATTGTTCCTACACGTGAATGGAAAAAAAATAAATTTAAAGAGAAATGGTATCAAGGAGATACTATTCCTGTAGGAATAGGACAAGGATATTTATCATCTACATTAGTTCAAATGAATAAATCACTTGTTACTTTAGTTAACAATGGTGTTAGTAAAACTCCTCATATTGTGAATTCTATATCAAAAAAAAATCGTTTATATAAAATTCAAGAAGAGCATAAAAAAGATTTTATTTTAGATGACAAAAATTATGAATATTGGAAAATTATAAAAAATGCAATGTATGGTGTTGCACATCGAAAAAGCGGAACTGCGTATAAAAATTTTGTTAACGTACAATATAAAATTGGAGCAAAATCAGGAACAGCACAACTTTTTAATCTAAAAAAAAATCAAAGCTATACTGATATTCCTAAAAATCTTCGTGATCATAAAATCATGATAGCGTTTATGCCTTATAATAAACCTAGATTTGTTATTTCTATCATTATAGAGAATGGTGGACGTGAAGTTAATATTGGAAAGATTATGAAAAAAATTACTGATTATATTGCTTTACAAAAAATATATAAATAGTTTGTCATTGCATAATATGGATTAATTATAATATCCAAATATGGAAAAAAAAACATGGTTTTTTCTCAAAATTTATTAAAAAAAACAATATTTAGAAAATTAAATTTTGATTTTTTATTCTTATTCATTATATTTACATTATTAATTTATAGTGTAATAATTATTTGGAGTGCTGCAACACAAAATGTAACAATAATCTATAATAAAATTTTTCAAATTATTATAGGAACATTTATTTTATTTATAACAGCGAACATTTCACCTAAAAGTTATCAAAAGTATGCTTTTTATTTTTATATAATATGTATTTTTTTATTAGTTTTTGTAAATATTTACGGATATATGAGTAAAGGATCGCAACGTTGGATTAATTTAAAAATTATTCAGTTTCAACCATCTGAAACATTAAAAATAGCTGTACCATTATTGATAACACAAATAGTTAATCATACTGGTTTTCCTATAAAATTTAAAAATTTTTGCGTCTCATTAATTTTAATTGCAATTCCTGCCATATTAATAGCAAAACAACCTGATTTAGGAACAGCATGCATTATTTTATTATCGGGATTTTTAGTGCTTTTTCTTGCAGGTATAAATTGGAAGATAATTTTAACATTCATTTTAACATTACTAATTTTTTCATTAATATATTGGTTTTTTTTTATGCATGATTATCAAAAAAATCGTATATTGACACTATTTAAACCTGATAGTGTATCTTTAAAAGCAGGTTATCATATTATTCAATCAAAAATTGCAATTGGTTCTGGTGGATTGTATGGTAAAGGATGGAAAAATGGCACTCAATCAAAATTGCAGTTTTTGCCAGAGCCTTATACAGATTTTGTTTTTTCAGTCATTGCTGAAGAGTTTGGTTTAATAGGAGTTATAGTTCTTATCATTTTATATTTGATATTAATTTTTAGAGGATTATTTATTGCAATACAAACAAATGACAGATTCGCAAGAATTTTAATTAGTGGGTTAATGTTAACGTTATTTTTTTGTGTTTTTATTAATATTAGTATGGTTAGTGGTATACTACCAGTAGTTGGATTACCATTACCTTTAATCAGTTATGGAGGTTCTTCATTAGTTACATTAATGGCAGAGTTTGGTATTATTATGTCTTTATATTCGCATAAAAATAAGTTATAAAAATAAATTTATTACATTTTCTTATTACTTTTGTAGTATATTTATATAAAAATAAGAAAGTAGCATACTTTACAATCATCCTATCGTTCAAAACAATAGTAAAATTAGACGTTTTCAATATGAATAAATTTAATATTCTCATATCATTTTTAAAAAATTTTCATAAATTTTTTTTAATTTTTTGTTTTAGTTGTAATTTAGCAATTGCAAATACAAATAATATAAATTTTATACAATCTGATTTACCTAAATTAAAAGCTAAAGCATTCATTTTAATAGATTATGACTCGAACAAAGTATTAGCAGAAAAAAATGCTGATGTCCGACGAGATCCCGCAAGTTTAGTAAAAATTATGACAAGTTATATTATTGGAAAATCTATTAGTGCAGGAATTATTCATCGTAATGATTTAGTAAAAATTGGGAAAGATGCATGGGCAAAAGAAAATCCTATTTTTAAAGATTCTTCTTTAATGTTCTTAAAACCAGGCGATAAAGTAACAGTAGAATCTTTAATTAAAGGTATAGTGTTGCAATCTGGAAATGACGCTTGTGTAGCAATAGCTGATCATATATATGGCACACAGAAAGAGTTCATAAAAATTATGAACGATTGTGCTTTATCTTTAGGTTTAAAAAATACTTTTTTTAAAACAGTTCATGGACTTGATTCAAAAGGACAATATATCTCAGCAAGAGACATAGCTCATATTAGTCGATCTTTAATAAAAGAATGTCCTTTAGATTATTCAATATATAAAGAAAAATATTTTACTTTCAATAACATTAAACAAAACAATAGGAATAAATTACTTTGGGACAAAGATTTAAATGTAGATGGAATCAAAACTGGCCATACAAAATTATCTGGATATGATTTAGTTACTTCTGCAAAAAAAAATTCAATGCGCTTAATTGCTGTGGTTCTAGGTGAACCAGATGATATAACAAGAGATAAAGAAAGCAAAATTTTATTAAATTGGGGTTTTAATTCGTATAGAACTATTTTAGCCTTAAAAAAAAACGTAGTTTTAACAAAAAAACCTGTTTTATATAGTGGGAACAAAGATGTATATCTCGGCGTTAATGAAAATGTTTATTTAACAGTTCCTTATAATAAAATTAAAGATATTAAAATGCATTATAATTTATTAATTAAAAATGAGCACTTTTTAGCTCCTTTAAAAAAAAAACAAAAAATAGGGATAATAAAGTTTTCATTAGATAGCGAAGTTATTAAAAAACAACCTCTTATTGTTCTTGAAGATGTTTTACAAGGAAATTTTTTTAATTATATGATTGATTATATCCGATCAATAATTTTCTTAATTTTTAAGAAATAGTATTCGTTGAATAACTTTGAAAAAATATTAAATGTTAATTTATATTTTTATAATTTATTTTTAATTTATTTTAACTAATTTTATATTTCATTTTGAAAAATAATATACTTTTTGTTCGTGAACATAAATTTTTATCTTGGGATGTAAGTTATCAAGCTATGCATGATTTTACCGAAAATCGTCATAATTATACACCTGATGAGATTTGGTTACTTGAACATCCATCTATTTTTACTACAGGTCAATCTTTAATAAAAGAAAAAAATTTTAAAAATATCAAAAATATTCCAGTAACACAAAGTGATCGTGGAGGTAAGATTACTTACCATGGTCCAGGACAGCAAATTGTTTATTTTTTATTAAATTTAAAACGTATTAATCTTAATATACGTCAATTAGTTTCTCTTTTAGAGAACACTATAATTTCAACTTTATTATATTTTGATATTAAATCTGTTTCTAAAATTAATGCACCAGGTGTTTATATTAAAAAAAAAAAAATCTGCTCAATAGGACTAAAAATTCGTAAAGGATATTCAATGCATGGTTTATCTTTAAATGTTAAAATGGATTTATCTCCTTTTTCTTTTATTAATCCTTGTGGATATAATGGATTAAAAATGACACAAATTAGTGATTTCAACAATACAGTTACTATGCAAGATATACAGCCAATTCTAATAAGAAATTTTTTGAGTCTAGCAAAATTATGCTATAAAAAAACATATTGGTTACCCTTTGAAAGGTAAATGTTCTTTTAATAAAAAATAGTGAATATTTATTTTTCTATTTTTTTTTAAACACTTTTTACTTAAAAAGAAGATAATATATGACGTATATTCCAGTAAAAATAATCAATAAAAGTGTTCAAAAAACATTACAAAAACCAGAATGGATAAAAATTAAATTACCAAAAGATTTTTCACGAATAGAAGAAATAAAATTAATAATGCGACAAAATAAATTGCATTCTGTTTGTGAAGAAGCTGCTTGTCCGAATTTACCAGAATGTTTTAATCGTGGCACTGCTACTTTTATGATTCTCGGAAACATTTGTACTCGTAAATGTCCATTTTGTAATGTAATACATGGAAGACCTCATAAACCATCTGATGATGAACCTAAAAAATTAGCAAAAATTATTCAAAAAATGTCATTAAAATATGTAGTAATAACTTCTGTAAATCGTGATGATTTAAAAGATGGAGGAGCAAACCACTTTTCTCAATGCATTAAAGTTATTCGAAAAAATAATTCTTTAACAAAAATAGAAATATTAGTACCTGATTTTAGAAATTGTGTTGATATTGCAATTAAAGCTTTTAAAATAGCTACCCCAGATGTATTTAATCATAATATAGAAAATGTTAATCGTCTTTACAAGATAATTCGCCCTGGAGGAAATTATAAAAATTCTCTAAATTTATTAAAAAAGTTTAAAAAAATATATCCTCATATTCCAACAAAATCTGGGATTATGGTTGGACTTGGAGAAAAACTATCAGAAATTTTTGAAACTATGCATGATTTACGTTCAAGTGGTGTTACAAGATTAACAGTGGGTCAGTATATGCAACCAAGCGCTGAACATTTACCAATTAAGCGATACTTTAGTTTAGATGAATTTCAAAAAATAAAAGAAAAAGCTATAGAAATGGGATTTCAGCAAGCTACATGCGGTCCTTTTGTTAGATCTTCTTATCATGCTGACAAACAAATTTAAATATTTTTCTATTATTAATAGATATATGCATATTTTAATTAATAAAATTTTGTGCAAAGACTTGAAAAAAGAAATTTTACCCCCATTATCGCTACTGTGGATAGAAATTTTTTAAATCTTAAAAATTTTTTAGTTTATTAAAATTAGAGAGGTAGTAATTATGATGTATCGTCCTCTTTCTATTATACCAGAGCTGACTGATAATTTATTTTCAGATAGATTTGAGAAAATTGATAAGCTTTTTAGTAAACTAACTGGAGATGTTCCTTTGTCTGATTCTCCGTTATATAATCTAATAAAAAACGATGAAACTCACTATGAGTTAGTGGTTAGTGTACCAGGATATCAAGAAAGTGATCTTAATATTTCCTTAAAAAATAATCAACTAACAATCATTGGAAAAAATGAAGACATTGTAGAATCTGAAAAAGAAAGTAATAAAAAATGGTTACATCAAGGAATCAAAAAAAATAGCTTTCACTTAGATTTTAATTTAAATAACAAAATCAAAGTTCAGTCTGCAAGTTTGCATTTAGGTCTTTTAAAGTTATTATTAGAATATGAAATACCAGAAGAAGAAAAACCAAAAAAAATTACAATTAATACTTGTGAATCTAAGGATAATCGAAGGAAAAATGTTGAATATTCGCAATAAAGGATTTCATATTAATGCCTCTGATTTTTGGAGGCATTAATTTTTTGTTTAGTAGAATTAAAAATTATAAAAATACTTTATCCTATCTTATTTTCTTCATAAAAATTTTAAGATTATATTAAATATAAATTACTATAAAAAATATTGATGAAATTTATATTATTTTTTTATTAGCATAATTTTATTTATCTAAAAATATTTTTTATTTTTTATGTTTTTTATTAAAAAGTAATTATTATCATTTATATTTAGGAATAAATTTTATGACGCGTACTTTTTTGTTTTTAATGACTAATTTAGCAGCAATGTTTACTATGGGAGTTGTTTTAAAAATAATTGGAGTACAATCAGTTAATATTGTATTTTCCGTTATTATAGCAGGGATATCAGGTTTTTTAGGATCTTTTATTTCTCTTGTTCTTGCAAAATGGATTGCTTTATTTACAGTTAATGGAAAAATAATAGAGTTTCCTTTAAATGAACGTCAATATTGGTTATTTGATGCGATGAAATATCAATCTCAACTTAAAGGAATTAAAACACCTCAACTAGTAATTTATAATAATGATGAAATTAATGCCTTCGCAACTGGTCGAAGTCGTAATTCTGCTATTGTAGCATTATCTTCAGGTTTATTAGAAAGATTAAATAATGATGAAATAAAAGCAATTTTAGCGCATGAAATTAGTCATATCTCTAGCGGAGATATGGTTACCATGACATTAATACAAGGTATCATTAATACTTTTGTAATATATATTTCACATACTGTTACACATATAATATCTACATTTTTTTCAGAAAAAAAAGGCATACAAAATAATTTTCATATTCCTTATGCAGTTATTTATACTGTTCTTACGTTTTGTTTAGGTTGTTTATCCAGTATGATTGTAATGTGGTTTTCTCGTAAAAGAGAGTTTTATGCAGATGCAGGAGCAGCAAAAATTGTGGGAGTTAATCAAACTATTGCAGCATTGCAAAAATTAAAAATTAGCATCGAACCTCAAGAACAAGACATTATTAGAACTTTTTGTATTCATGGAAGATTCTCTTTAAGTAGATTACTTGCATCTCATCCACCTATTGATGAAAGAATTAATGCTCTTATTCAAGGAACATATTTATAAAAATTTTTTTATTATTAAGCAATTCTTATTTTTTTTGATTTATACTTTTTAGTCGAAAATATAACCGCATTAATATAATATAATTATATTGAAATTTTTTAAAAAATTTAATTAACATCGTTTTTTATTATTAAATCATTAATAATAAAATATATTTTATAAATAAAAAACAACTATTATTTTATAAGGAGAGCAAATTGGTGGATTTAACTACTGATCCATCAATACTAGTTGGCTTATTGACTTTACTAGCCATTGAGATTTTTTTAGGTATTGATAATATAATTTTTATTTCTATTATAGCTAATAAGCTTTTAATTAAGGAACGTGAAAAAGCAAGGGTATTAGGTTTATTTTTTGCTTTTATTATGAGATTAATTTTATTGACGTTAATTTCTTGGAGTACTCATTTAACAAAACCGTTATTAAAATTCAGCTATTTTACATTGACAATTCGTAATATAATTTTTATTGTAGGTGGTTTTTTTTTGTTTTTTAAAGGAATTATAGAATTATATGAACGATTAAAAAACTACAATACAACAAAAAACTATACATATAATCAAAATTTTTCTAATTTTTGGGTAATAGTTTTTCAAATAGTTGTTATAGATGTATTATTTTCATTAGACGCTATTATTACTGCTGTTGGTATAGTCAATAATTTATTTGTAGTAATATCAGCAATAATAATATCAATGATTATTACTTTAATTGCTTCAAAAGCATTAATAAAATTTATCAATACTAATCCTAATGTTTTAATTCTTTGTATCAGCATTATATTAATGATTGGATTGAATTTAATTGTAGAAGGATTTGGATTTTTTATTCCTAAAGGATATATTTATACGAGTATAATTTTTTCCATCTTTGTTGAAATGTTGAATCAAATTTCACATCGCAATATACAATATAAAAAAAAAATATATTTATCCAGCAAAAATAAAAAATAATTTTATAAAATTTTTAGTTATCTTTTTTATAAAAGACTATGTTTTATTTTTGATAAATTAAGATTAGTTATTTATTTGTATTTTTTTTTCCTTTATGAGGTTGTTATTTTTTTTTAAATTACATGGAATAGCCCATGTTAAAAAAATACTTAATGATGCAATTATCATTGTTATTAAAAAAACAGAGTGCAATGAAAAAGAAATTTGATCAACAATATGATGTAACACTTTTTCTGAAAAATTTTTTTTATTTTGATGAGACATTACTATATTTAAAGGATTAATTAAATTTGGTAATCTTTTTTCTAAATTGAAATTAAAAATTTCTCCCATCATAGCAATACCAAAAGATGATCCTAACATTCTACTAAACATAATTAAAGAGGTACATGTACCTATCATGCTTTTATGCATATAATTTTGAACTGACATTAAAAAAGCAGTGCTAGTCATCCCCATTCCTATACCAATAATAAAAGTTCCTATTCCAATATATACTAATGAACTTTTTATTTTTAATAATAATAAGAATATACTACCTAAAGTTAAAAGCAGCGAACCTATTTGTGCAGTTAGTCTATAAGACGTACTTAATATTAAATAACTGCTAAAGAAACTTGCAATAGCCCATCCAACAGACATCATGGAAAGTATTATACCTGCTTGTAATGGTGTTCCTTTTTCAACAAATTCTATCCAAGTAGGTAAATATGCACTAATACCAATTATAATTGCGCCAATAATTATATTACCTAAATTGCTAATCAACAGTATATTATTTTTCCAAAAATATTTTGGAAATAAAGGAATATTCGAGTTATTTTCTTTTTTTCTAAAAAAGTACACAGATGTTATAAAAATCAAAAAAAATAGTAACGTCCAAAATTTTAATTGTTGTATTTGTAAAGATATAATTAAGCTAGCATTCATAATAATCAATAAAAATATCTTAGAGCAAAAATTTTCTACTTCATATTTACTATCAATATTCCAATCAGGCAAGTACGTCATGAAAATTAATATTGAAAAAATACCAATTGGTATATTAATCCAAAAAATTAATGACCAATGAAAGTATTTAATTATCCAAGCACCAAAAAAAGGGCCAATCACTGCAGCTACTGCCCAAACACTAGATAAATAGCCCTGCATATGTGTACTATCTTTTTTCGAATAAATGTCTGAAACTATAATAGAAGTAATAGGAATAATTGCTCCTGCTCCTAAACCTTGAAAAGCTCTAGAAATAATTAAACCTAAAATTGTATGAGTTATACCACAAAATAACGATCCTAATAAAAATAAAACGATACCTATGAAAAAAATTTTTTTTCTTCCAAAGATATCTGATAACTTTCCATAAATAGGTGTAGTAACTGCTTGTATGAGTAAATAAATAGAAAATATCCAACCAATATAGTAAAAACCACCAAGTTCAGAAATTATTGTTGGAAGAGCTGTTGAAATAATGGTCATTTCTATTGCAGTCATAAAAATAGCTAATACACATGAAAAAAAAACAAAAAAACGTTGTTTTTTTGTTAAACGTGTATAAAATTCATTCATATTTATCCTTTTTTTAAAAAAGCATTTTTATTTATGATAATCAAGAATGAAAAAATTTTGAATTAAAAACTATGCATAATTTTTTGTAAAAAATTACGATTGAATAAAAGCATATGATTTAATTTTTTTGGAGCTGGCGGGAGTCGAACCCGCGTCCGAAATCTCTATTCCCTTCAGTACTACATGTTTAGTTTAATCTTAAAATTTTTGTCTGTTATAAAAGATAAAACAGATCTACAACAAACTAGCCTAAATTGATCACATGTGTTTATCTTAGGCAATATTCACATGGTGCTCTTTTTGATGTGACCTTTTTTATTTCAAATCTTTAGAGCAAAAAATCTTTGAAAAAAAGGGCTTTAAAAAAACAGTTTTTAAGCTGCTAAAGCATATTTCCTGTCGTTATTTGCGACTATTTAATTGCGGTTTTTTAACGAGGACCTACCGCACCCCGACATGCACTTTAGGTCTTATAAAATTCGTCGAATCCATAATCAGCCCCTTTAAAACTACTCAAAAGAAAGACTTTAACATAAAAATTAGGTTTAATCTAATATTTTTTTGCTTAATATACGAGATTGAGAAATCTTCCATTCACGATTTTTAATGTTTTCTCGTTTATCTATTGTTTTTTTTCCTTTTGCTAATCCAATTTCAATTTTACACCAAGCCTTTTTCCAATATAAAGATGTAGCTACTAGAGTATATTTTTTTCTATTTACATATCCATATATAGAAGATATTTCATGTTTATGAAACAACAATTTTTTATTTCTTTGTGAATCTTCTAGTATTTTATTGGATGAACAAATTAGGGGTTTAATTGTCATTCCAACAATATATGCTTGAGCATTATGTAAAAAAACGTAGCTATTAGTAATGTTAACTTTTCCAGCTCTAATTGATTTTATTTCCCATCCATTCAATACAATGCCCGCTTCAAACTTTTTTTCTATAAAGTAATCATATTGTACTTTTTTATTATATAAAATAATAGAATTGTTTTGTTTTGACATGTTATATTTATTTTTTTATTTATATGTTAAGATATACTATACTAGTATTAGTAGTTTTATAAATTTTTATATAAAAATTATTTATAATTAATATTTTAAATAACTATTATATAAAATACTAAATTTATTTTACATAAATCATTTTATAAAAAAACTACAAAATTTATGTGTATAATTTTTTGTTATTTTTACTCCAATTCAATTTAGAACTTAAAATATTAAAATAGTTATATTCTTTTGGATGTACTAATTTAAAATAACTTTTCGAACGTTGAATTACGATATCTTTTCCAGTCTTATAAGGAATTATAATATGACTATCGCAACTAATTTCTAAATTAGATATTAATTTAGAAAACTGTAGTCGAATAATACTATTATTATTTATAACTAATGGACGTGCTGATAAAGTATGAGGAAACATTGGAATAAGAATAATACCGTCAATAGACGGATCAACAATGGGGCCTCCTGCAGAAAGTGCATACGCTGTTGATCCTGTTGGAGTTGAAATAATTAAGCCATCAGCTCTCTGAGAAAAAGCAAATTTCTCATCAATATATACTGCAAACTCAATCATTTTTGCAACTTTATCAAGATGTAAAACGATTTCATTGATAGCAGTACCTAATTGTACCAGACGTTCTTTTTTTTGTTCTTTTATTTCTAATAAAAAACGGTTTTCAGTTAAATAGTCACCTTTTAGTATTTTATTTAGTTGTTTATACATATTTTTATGATCAAGATCAGTTAAAAAACCTAGATTTCCACGATTTATTCCAATTATTTTTATATCAAAATTTGATAGAAAACGAGCTGCGTTTAACATATTTCCATCTCCACCAATAACAATAGCTAAATCTGCTGTTTTTCCTATATCTTCTAATGTTCCTATACAATTCAAATTTTTTATATTTAATTTGTTAAATATTTCTTTCTCTACTATTACTTGATATCCTTTTTTTTGTAACCAAAAAAATAATTCTTTGTGAGTTTTCATAGCATAAAAAAAACGAGGTTTTCCTAATATACCAATACAATTAAAGTGTTTTTGCATAAAATTTAATATCTCTTAAAAAATCTAAGATAATCTATATAATTTTTTCTCTTGAAAAGATTAAATTGATCCCCCATACTTTTATAAAACAAATAATCTATAAATATAATACGTGGATAAATTAATGAATGATCAAAAAAAAAAAAAAATAAATGAAGAAAACTTAGAAAATTCTTGTCAAGAAACACAACATGATAATAATAATAAAGAATTAAACTCAAATCCTATAAGAAATAAAAGTGATAAAAAACGTATTTTTGAATTGGAATCTGAATTAATAGAAATTCAAGAATCTTTAAGAGATATACAACTACGAGCTCAAGCAGAAAACGAAAATCTTCGTAGAAGAAGTGAATTAAATGTAGAAAAAGCACACAAATTTGCATTAGAAAAATTCGCTCATGATCTATTACCTGTTATTGACAGTCTTGAACGTGCTTTAGAAATATCTGATAAAAATAATGTTCAACTAAAATCAATGATTGAAGGAATTGAATTAACATTAAAAGCTTTTATTAAAACTATAAACAAATTTGGCATAAGCATAATTAATGAAGAAAATGTACCTTTTAATCCAGAGATACATCAAGCAATATCAGTAATAAAATCTGAATCAAAGTTGTCAAATCAAATTATTAAAGTTATTCAAAAAGGTTACAAACTTAATGGACGCTTATTACGACCGGCAGTTGTTTCTGTATCTGAATAAACAATTATAAATAAAAATATATAAAAAATATATTTTTATTTACTTAATAGTTGCATAACAATATGCAATAAAATTGCATTGTTATGCAATTTTTCCTCTTTAATAACCATGTTATTTTAAAACCATTGAATAGGTTTTTTTCCTAATTTTTTAAGTAATGTATTGATTTTTATAAAATGTTCACAACCAAAAAATCCATGATTTGCTGAAAAAGGAGAAGGATGCGACGATTTTAATAAAAAATGCTGAGTATTATCTATTATTTTTTCTTTTCTTTTTGCATAGTTACCCCATAAAACAAAAATAACTTTTTTTTTATAATGATTAATTATTTTAATTATTGTGTTTGTAAAAATTTCCCATCCAATATTTTTATGAGAATTTGGTTTACCTGATTCCACTGTCAAAACACTGTTTAATAATAATATTCCCTGATCTGCCCATTTTTTTAAATATCCATTATTAGGAACGTTTACATAATTAAAATTATTTTTTATTTCTTTATAAATATTTTTTAAAGATGCTGGAATAGGTTTATACGTAGGTAAAACTGAAAATGCTAATCCATGGGCTTGATTATAATGATAATAAGGATCTTGACCAATAATGACAACTTTAATTTTTTCAAATGGTGTAAATTTAAAAGCATTGAAGATATCATTTTTTTTAGGATAAATTGTTTTTCCTAGAGAAAGTTCTTTGTTAAGAAAAATAAAAATATTTTTGAAATATTTTTTTTTTTTCTAACGAAAAAAAATACCCCCAATTTTTTTCATTCATTATTCAAACCTTTCTTTTATAAGATGAAAATATGTTTTATATTATTTTAACTTTTTTTTGATTTATATATAAAGATAACATTAAATGTTGTATCTGTTAATAAATTAATATTTTTATAAATTTTTTATAAAAAAAACAATGAGCAAAAAAATAAATAAAAAGATTATTAATCTTAGTGGATTACGCTGTCCAGAACCTATATTGCAAGTACGTCGTACAATACGTAGTATGAAGAAAAACGATACTTTAATAGTTATAGCAGATGATCCTGCAATAATTTGTGATATTGAAAATTTTTGTTATTTTATGCAACACTATTTATTAGAAAGTTATATAGATTCTAAACCTTACAAATTCTTTATTAGAGTTGGACAATCTTTTAAATAAATAATGAAATCATACAATCCCTTATTAAATACTCTTTCTATTTTTGATAAGGGATTATATAAAATTTATATATTTTATGTGAGTTTAATTAATATTTGTAGTATACGACGTATTGGTTCTGCAGCTCCCCAAAGAAGCTGATCTCCAACAGAAAAAGCTGATAAATATTTCTTTCCCATATTTAACTTTCTTAATCTTCCAATTGGAATTGTTAGCTTACCTGTTACAGCTACAGGGGTAAGTTGATTAATAGTTGATTCTTGATTATTTGGAATTATTTTAATCCATTGATTATTATTTAATAAAATTTTTTCAATATCTTTTAGATCAATGTCTTTTTTTAACTTTATTGTGAAAGCTTGACTATGACAACGAATTGATCCAATTCTGACACACACTCCATCGATAGGAATTATTTTTTTTGAATTAATTATTTTATTTGTTTCTTCCTGACCTTTCCATTCTTCCTTAGTTTGTCCATTTTTTAATAATATATCAATCCAAGGAATTAAGCTACCAGCTAATGGGACACCAAAAACATCAGTTTTTAATCTTCTTGAATTGATCAAATTAGTCACAATCTTTTCTATATTAAGAATCGACATCTGAGGATCATTTAAACTTTTTGCAACAGAATTATATATTTGTCCCATTGTCACTAATAATTCATGTATATGTTTTGCTCCACCTCCTGAAGCAGCTTGATAAGTTGCAACTGAAATCCAATCGATTAAATTTTCAGAAAATAATCCCTTTAATGCCATTAGCATTAAACTAACTGTACAGTTTCCACCTACAAAAGTTTTTATTCCTTTATTTAAAGAATTAATAATTAAATCATAATTAATTGGATCTAATACTATTATCGATTCACGTTTCATTCTTAGAGTAGAAGAAGAATCTATCCAATAACCTTTCCATCCAGTTTTTAAAAGTTTTTTATATATTTTATTTGTATATAATCCTCCTTGACAAGTAACAATAATATCTAAACTATTTAATAAATCAATATTATATGCATCTTTTAATTTTTCATTTGTTTTATTACTAAAATTTGGTGCAAGATTGTTGTATTGTGATGTTGTAAAAAAAATAGGATTGATCATATCAAAATCTTTTTCTTCTTGCATTCTATCAATAAGCACGGACCCAACCATGCCTCGCCAACCTATAAAACCTACATTTTTCATATTTTTTTGTTGCTCTTATATTAATGTATATAAAATAAAACAAATAATAATATTAAAAAAGTTTGTCAAGCGTAATGTTTTTTAAATTTAAAATAAACTTAATAATATTAATTCATCAAGTTATATTAATAATAATTAATAATTGATAAAAAAATGGATATAAAAATGAATCAAATAATTTCTGCAACAATATTATTATTATTAATAATGGATCCTTTAGGAAATCTTCCAGTTTTTATATCAATGCTAAAGAAAATTAATCCAAAAAGAAGATATATTATTTTAACTCGTGAAATGTTCATTGCATTGATATTAATGTTAATTTTTCTTTTTTTTGGAGAAAAATTTTTAATATTTTTAAACTTAAAAACTGAAATAGTATCTATTTCAGGAGGAATAATTTTATCTTTGATTGCCATAAAAATGATTTTTCCTATCATAGAAGAAAAAATAAGTTCTTCAACAAAAGAAGAACCTTTTATCGTACCATTAGCAATACCCTTAATTTCTGGTCCTTCTTTACTTGCAACTTTAATTTTATTATCACATCAATACGTAAAACATATACGTTATTTAGTTTTAGCATTATTAATTGCATGGAGTATAACAGTTTGTATTTTATTATTATCTAATTTTTTTTTACAATTCATAGGAGAAAAAGGGGTTAATGCTTTAGAAAGATTAATAGGATTGATTTTGTTTATGTTATCCACTCAAATGATTCTTGATGGAATTAAAGTATATTTAAAAACTTAATTTAAAAGATACTTTAAAAAGGCAACTTCTCAGTCGCCTTAAAAATATAAGGATCTAATTTTCAATTGCAATACGAAGTTTTCTCATAGCATTTTTTTCAAGTTGTCGTATTCTTTCTGCAGATACTCCGTATTCGTTTGCAAGTTCTTGTAACGTTACTTTTTTTTCTTCATCTAACCAACGTAATTTAATGATATTTTGACTACGTTGATCAAGGCATTTCATTGCATCACTAAGCTTATCAACCGCATGTGATTCCCAATTATTCTCTTCAATAAAATCTGCAAAATCAGAACTTTTATCTTGTAAATACAAAACTGGAGCTAAATTTTTGCTTTCGTAGTTTTCATCATCGGAAGAAAGATCAAACGTCATATCTTGAGCAGACATTCGTGATTCCATTTCAAGTACATCTTTACTACTTACACCTAACTCTTTTGCTACAATTTCTACTTCATCTTTATTAAACCAACCTAAACGCTGTTTAGTTTTTCGAAGATTAAAAAAAAGTTTACGTTGTGCTTTTGTAGTAGCAACTTTTACAATACGCCAATTTCTTAAAACATATTCATGAATTTCAGCTTTAATCCAATGTACCGCAAATGAAACTAAACGAACACCTATTTCTGGATTAAAACGACGAACTGCTTTCATTAAACCAATGTTTCCTTCCTGAATTAAATCTGCTTGAGGTAAACCATATCCAGAATAACTACGTGCAATATGAACAACAAAACGAAGGTGAGATAAAATAATTTTTCTAGCAGCATTTAAATCACTATGATAACGTAAACGTTTAGCTAAAATTTTTTCTTCTTTTGCAGATAGCATAGACCATGCATTAACAGTGCGAATATAAGATTCTAAATTACCAAGAGAAGCATTAGCTAAATTTGGTATATCTTTGATCATTAAGATCCTCCAATTTTATACGAAAACATTATCCTTATATTACATATTTATATTAACATTTTTTCTAAAAAAGAACTTTTAATTAAAAAGTGCATTAACAAAATCTTTCGCATTAAAAGAACGTAAATCATTAATTTTTTCGCCTATTCCTATATATCGAATAGGTATATTAAAATTTTCTGCAATAGAAAAAATAACACCGCCTTTTGCTGTTCCATCTAATTTAGTTAAGATTATTCCATTCACTCCTATTTTTTCTTTAAATATTTTTGCTTGAATAATAGAATTTTGACCATTGTTAGCATCAATTGTCAACATAACTTCATGAGGAGCATTTGGATCAATTTTTTTTATAACGCAAATAATTTTTTCTAGTTCTTTCATTAAAGAATTATTATTGTGTATTCTACCAGAGGTATCAGCAATTAAAATATCTGACTTTTTTTTCTTTGCAATTTGTATTGCTTCAAAAATTACTGCAGCAGAATCACGACAGTCATTTTTTTTTACTACTAGTATATTGTTACGTTTTCCCCATACTTCTAATTGTTCTTTAGCAGCTGCTCTAAAAGTATCACCTGCCGCTAGAATTACAGATTTATTTAACGATTGATAATAATGAGCTAATTTACCAATTGTTGTAGTTTTTCCAGATCCATTCACACCTATTATTATTATTATAAACGGATTTTTTTTTGAAATTTTAATAGGTTTTTCAACTTTTTCCAAAATTGAAATCATTTCTTTTTTTAACAGACTATAAACAATTTCAGCATTATCTAGTTCTTTTTTACTTAATTTTTTAGTTATATTTTTAAGTATTTTATTTGTAGTATTAATACCAACATCTGCAATTAATAACTGTTCCTCTAATTCTTCGAAAAGAGCATCATCAATTTTACGATTAAAAAACAATTTTTTTAAACCTGATCCAATATTTTTGCTTGTTTTTAATAAACTTTTTTTTAAACGATAAAAAAAACCATCATTTGTTTTTTTTTGAGATTTATCTAATGCAAAAATATTTTTTTTTAATGTTTGATTTTTTTCTTCATTAAAATTAACATGTTGTAGATTTTCTTTATTTTTTTTTTTAAAATTAAAAAGATCAAAGAAATAATTTTTTTTTTCTTTTTTCATTTTTTAGTAAATTTCCTATATTATATATGAATGAGTAATATTAAACTGAATAATAAAAAAAGATACAATAAAATTAATGTTCTTTGAACAAAGTTATTTATGTTTTATTTCTAATAAAAAGTAATGAAAAAAAATATTAATACAAAAAAAAAATTTGGGAAAATTAGAATTATTGGAGGTAAATGGAAAAATAAAAAAATATCTGTTATAAACAATCAAGAATTACGTCCAACAAGCAATCGAATGCGTGAAACTCTATTTAATTGGTTAATGCCTTATATAGATAAGGCTTTTTGTTTAGATTGTTATGCTGGAACTGGTGCTCTCGGTTTGGAAGCTATATCTAGAAATGCTCAACATGTTACTTTTCTTGAATTACAAGAAAAAATTTTTAAAATTTTAATTGAAAATATAAAAGAAATTAAAGCAGAAAAATACATTATTGCAAATAAAACAGACACTATATATTGGCTTTCTAATAAATCTAACTATCGATATGACATAATTTTTATAGATCCTCCATTTTTAAAAAATTTATTAAAAAAAACAATTGATTTTTTAGAAAAAAATCATTGGTTATCAGATAAAGCAATTATTTATATTGAAAGTAAAAAAGAAAAAATAAATGAATATAATTTTAATATTCCAAAAAATTGGCTTCTACAACATAAAAAAAGTATGGGTAATGTTACATGCTTTTTATACGAAAAAATTTAAATTAATATAAATATAATTTAAAAAATTTTACATATTAACTAACTTTTAAAAAAAATTTATGTATTATCCTCTTTCTTTATTTATTGGTATACGCTATATATATAGATCTACATCTGATTTTTTCAATTTTTTTGTTTCTAGTTTATCTGTTATTGGTATAGCATTAGGCGTAATAGCATTAACAGTTGCTTTATCTATTATGAACGGTTTTGAAAAAAAGTTTACAAATAATATATTAAAATTTGTACCTCACATATTAATAGTAGATAATAAAAATCGTTCATATATAGATCATGACTTAATTTCTACATTTAACTTAAAAGATGTTAGATATATTGCTCCTGTTATTACTACTGAAGTAATTTTACAAAGTGCTAAACATGTTTCAACTGGTTTAATGATAGGTATTCAATTAAAAAATAATCAAAATTTTCCATATTTTAGTAAAATTTTGAGCAAAAAATTAATTAAAAATCAATATAATGTTATTTTTGGAAAACATTTGTCATCTCTTCTTAATATCAAAAAGAATGATAAAATACGTATTATTATTCCTTCTATTCAAAATTTTAGTCCAATAGGAAGAATACCTAGTCAACGATTTTTTAATGTCGTTGGAATTTATGGTTCTAAAAATGAAACAGAAAATAATCAAATTTTTGTAAATATTAAAGATGCATTAAATATTTTACATCTTCATAAAGGTGTAAAAAAATCATGGAGAGTATGGTTAAATAATCCTTTAAAAATTTCTGATGTTTTAAAAAAAACAGTACCTAACGATCTGGTTTGGACAGATTGGAGAGAGATTAAAGGTGATTTATTTCATGCTATAAAAATGGAAAAAAATATTATGGGATTATTATTAAGTTTAATTATTATTACAGCTTCATTTAATGTTTTAACTTCTCTTGGGCTAATCATCATAGATAAAAAAAGAGAAGTTGCAGTGTTAAAAACTTTAGGAATGAATAATACAAACATCATGTTAATATTTATGATTATCGGGATGATTATAGGAATATTAGGAACTAGTTTAGGAATATGCTTAGGATTATTAATAACATATTATCTAACTTATTTTTTTCCATTTACAAAATTTATTTTAAATAGCGACAGCGCTATTATTAATATAAGTGTTTTACAAATCGTAATAATTATAACTATTTCTATGATAGTGACACTTTTATCTACGCTTTATCCTTCTTGGTATGCAACTAAAATTCAACCTGCTAAGGCTCTTAGATATGAATAATACTAACTTTTTGCCATTAGTAAGTTGCAAGAAATTATATAAAAGCTATTATGACGGAGATAACTATACTGATGTTTTACATAATATCACTTTTGATATAAAATCAGGACAGATGATAGCTATTGTTGGTAGCTCAGGATCTGGTAAAAGTACATTATTACATTTATTAGGAGGATTAGAATTACCTAGTAAAGGTGATATTGTTTTTAATGGGCAATCAATTATAACTATGAACTCTAAAGAAAAATCAATATTACGTAATCGAGATATTGGATTTATATACCAATTTCATCATCTTTTGCCAGATTTTAATGCACTAGAAAATGTTGCTATTCCATTATTAATTGCTAAAAAAAAACGCAAAGAAGCAACGAGTCAAGCATTAGAAATGCTATCAATAGTAGGATTAAAAAATCGTGCAGAATATAAACCTTACGAATTATCCGGAGGAGAAAGACAACGAGTAGCAATTGCACGTGCTTTAGTTAATTCACCCAGATTAATAATGGCTGATGAACCAACTGGCAATCTTGATATACGTAATGCTCGATTAATTTTCGATTTAATTCAAAAAATAAATGAAAAAAAGGGAACAACTTTTTTAGTTGTTACACATGATTTATCTTTGGCTCAGTGTTTAACATTTCATATAGAAATGAATAATGGTCGTTTAAACTTTTCAAATTTTTTTTAAAAGGTTAAAATTATATAATAATGACTAATATATTACTATCTTTTAATTTTGCAAAGCGATTTATTCGTGGTTGTCATCACCGCGCTTCTTTAACGTCGTTTATATCTTTTATTGCCGTTATTTGTGTTGCCTTAGGAGTAGCAGTATTGATTATTACTTCTAGTGCAGTTAATGGTTTTGAACATGAGCTTAAAGAAAGATTTCTTGCAATAATTCCGCATGAAGAAATTGAAACTACAAAAAAATCGTTTTCTAATTGGGAAAAAATTATTAATATTGTTAAAAACGTACCAAATGTTCAAAACGCTACACCTTACGTTAAGTTTGTTGGTTTATTAGAAAAAAACCATAAATTAAAAGCTATTCAATTAACAGGAATCGATTTAAAAAGAGAAAAAGATTCTTTGTTGTTAAAAAAACTAGCAATAAATAAAGACTTAGTTTCACAATTTAAATCTGGAAAAAAACAAATAATTTTAGGATATGGTGCTGCAAAAACGTTAAATATAAAAAATAATCAATGGGTTACGTTAGTATATCAAACAAATAATGATGAAAAAAATATGCTGTTATATCCACAATATCTTCAACTGAAAGTTATAAAAATATTAAAATTAGGTGGAGTTCTAGATTCAAATCTAGCAATTATTCCTCTTGAAGATGCTCAAAATTATTTAAATATGAAAAAAAATAGTATTACTGGTATTGCATTGAAAATGAACAATCCATTTTATGCAGAAAAAACAACTAAACAAATAACTCAAACTATCAACAATACTGATTTTCATATAAAAAATTGGACTTATACTTACGGTAATATATATAAAGATATTCAAATCATACGTTCTATTGTTTATGTAGGTATGATCTTAGTAATTAGCGTTGCTTCTTTTAATATTGTTTCTACACTAATTATTACTATTAAGAAAAAAAATAATGATATTTCTATACTAAAAATATTAGGAGCAGAAGATAAATTAATTGCTTTAATTTTTGTTTGGTATGCTATTCTTATAGGTCTCACAGGAAACATTATTGGAATAATCATTGGTATAATAACTTCTCTAAATCTTACTACTATTTTTAAAATAATAGAAAATATTATTGGCTTTAAATTTATATCTAATAATATTTATTGTATTGATTTTTTGCCTTCTGAATTACATTCAACAGATATTATTAATGTTGTTATTATAACTATAATGCTAAGTTTAATAGCTAGTTGGTACCCATCTAGACAAGCAACTTTAATTAATCCTATTTCTTTATTAAAGAAAAAATAACACAAAGTTTTAGCAGATAAATTTTAACTAAACTTTATTATTTTGATATCGTTTTAATGATATATATATGATTTTTGTAATTAAGTCAGTATAACTTATATCACTAAAATTCCATAAATTAGGATACATACTATTTTTTGTGAAACCAGGTAATGTATTAATTTCATTGATAACAACAGTATCTTCACCTTTTAAAAAGAAATCAATACGTGCAAAATCGTCACATTCTAAAACTTTAAAAGTTTTTTTTATAACGTTTGTTAATATTTTTTTTTGTTTTTCTGTAATTTTTGCAGGAATGATTAATTGTATATTTTTTGTATTACCATATTTTTCATCATAAGAATAAAACCTGTTTTTTGAAATAATTTCACCAAAAACACTTACTATTAATTTATGGTTTCCTAAAACTGCACATTCAATTTCGCGGCCATTAATTGCTTTCTCAATAAGTATTTTTTTATCATATTGAAAAGCTAAATCTATAGCTTTCTTTAACTCAACAATACTATTAACTTTACTAATACCTATTGAAGATCCTTGACTGTTAGGTTTAACAAATAATGGAAAACCAAGATGAGAAAAATCTTGGCTAATATTAAAATTTTTTAATTCATAATTGTTTATAGTAATAAAAGAAGCAGTTTTTAGACCTGCATGAAATAAAATACGTTTCATAACATCCTTATTCATATTAATTGCAGAACCAAGAACACCTGTTCCCACAAAAGGAATTTTTAAAAAACTTAACATTCCTTGTAAACAACCGTCTTCTCCAAATGTTCCATGTGTTATAGGAAACATAATATCCATATTGGGAATTTTTTTTTCTATCAATGAATCTTTAACTATAAAAAATTTGTTTTTACCTGGAAAAAACATTATTTTTTTAAAAAAATGTGAATTTTTTAATAAAAATAACGTTTTTTTATTTACATTATCATCATTAAAATTTTCAAAAAAAAACCAAAATCCATCTTTATCGATTTTAAATAAATGTACTTCAAATTTTTTTTTATCAATAAAGTTAATAATAGTCACTGCAGATTTTAAAGATATATTATGTTCAACAGATTGACCTCCAAAAATAATTCCTACCTTTAATTTTTTCATGTTTTGTCCTATTTATTTAAAAATAAAAGAATTATTATTGAATACAATGTAATATATTTTTAATATTTTAAATACTTTTTTAATGAAAAATCAAAACAATTTTTTTCATATTTTTTAATCATTTCTTGATCTTTTAGAGTAATATCGATTTCATCGATATTATTTATAATACAATAAAGATAAAAACTATCAAGTGTAAAATTATAGATTTTATTATGAAAATTCAGTGTCTGATTTTTTAAATTAACTATACATGTTAATACATCTTTTGTATTATTAAGTATTTTAAAACATTCATTAATTTCTTCTGTTGTTAGTTTTATTGGTAAAAGATAGTTTTTTAAACTATTAGTATAAAAAATATCACTGAAACTTGAAGCAATAACAACCTTAAATCCAAAATCTATTAGAGCCCAAACAGCATGCTCTCTAGAAGATCCACAGCCAAAATTTTCTCGGGTTAACAAAATGCTAGATTTTTTATATTTAGGTTTATTTAAAATAAAGTCATCATTGATGATTTTGTTTTTGTTAGCAACATATCTCCAGTTATAAAACAAATAATCACCAAAACCACACCTAGTAATTTTTTTTAAAAACTGTTTAGGAATAATAATGTCTGTATCAATATTAGATATATCAAAAGGCACAACAGTTCCTGTATATGTAATCTTTTTATTATTCATATTTAAATACCTAGTTTACGAATATCAAAAAAACGACCTTTTATAGCTACTGCTGCAGCCATAGCAGGACTCAGTAAATGAGTTCTTCCTTCTCTTCCTTGTCTTCCTTCAAAATTACGATTACTAGTAGAAGCACAACGTTCTTTTGATTTCAAACGATCTTTATTCATTCCTAAGCACATAGAACATCCAGAAAAACGCCATTCAAAACCTGCTTGAATGAAGATTTCATGTAACCCTTCATATTCTGCTTGTTTTTTAACAAGTGAAGAACCAGGCACTACGATAGCAGTAATGTTTTTAGCTATTTTTTTTCCTTTGATAATACTTGCAGCTATACGTAGATCTTCAATTCGTGCATTAGTACATGAACCAATAAATACTTTATCAACATAAATATCAGTTAAACAAACATCAGAATTAAGACCCATGTATATTAATGCTTTTTTTGCTGCATTTCTTTTATTATTATCTTGAAAATAAGAAGAATTAGGAATTAGTTGATTAATGCCTATAACTTGATCAGGATTAGTTCCCCAAGTTACTTGGGGTGCAATGTCTGTAATATTAATTGTTACTTTTTTATCAAATTTCGCATTAACATCAGATTTTAAAGTTTTCCAAAAATTTATTAAATTTATCCATCCATCATTATTTTTAAAAAAAATTTTATTTTTTAGGTAAGAAAAAGTTACTTCATCAGGGGCGATTAATCCAGATTTAGCTCCCATTTCAATTGACATATTACATAAAGTCATTCTTTCCTCCATACTTAATTTTTCGGTAACAGAGCCACAATATTCAATAACGCAACCATTTCCAAAGGAACTGCCATATTTACCGATTAAAAATAATGCAATATCTTTTGCTGTAATATATTTTTTTTTCTCACCTTCAATACATATTTGAATTGTTTTTAAACGTTTTTGTTTTAAAGTTTGAGTCGCTAAGACATGTTCTACTTCTGATGTACCAATACCAAAAGAAAGAGTACCAAATGCACCATGAGTACTTGTATGAGAATCTCCACATACTACAGTCATACCAGGTAATATCATACCTTGCTCTGGAGCAACTACATGTATGATACCTTGAAAAGGATGATGTATATCATATAATTTAATATTAAAACGGCGACAATTTTTTATAAGTGTTTCCATTTGTAAACAAGCAGTCTTTCCAGAATCGTTAATATCTTTTTTCAATGTAGAAACATTATGATCCATTGTCGCAAAAGTTTTTAATGGACAGCGTACTGTTCTATTTTTTTTTAATAAATTTTCAAAAGCTTGGGGAGAAGTCACTTCATGTATTAAGTGAAAATCGATATAAATTAGAGGTGTTTTTTTGAACTTTTCATGTACGATATGATTATCAAATATTTTTTGATATAAGTTTTTAGCCATTATTAATTTCCATTTTTAATTCTTCAAGGATAAGAGATCCAATTTTTTCAGTAGTGACTAATGTAGTATTTTTTTCTTTTATAAATAAATCTTGAGTACGATATCCTTTTTTTAATACTGAATATATCGATTTTTCAATAATTTTTGCTTCTTTATTTAAACGTAAGCTATACTTTAGAAGTAAAGCTAGTGATAAAATTTGAGCAATTGGATTAGCAATATTTTTACCAGCAATATCCGGAGCTGATCCTCCTGCTGGTTCATATAGTCCAAAATTTTTTTTATTTAAACTTGCGGAAGGTAACATGCCAATAGACCCAGTAATCATTGCGCATTGATCAGATAAAATATCTCCAAATAAATTAGAACAAAGCAATACATCAAATTTTGATGGATTTTTCATTAATTGCATAGTAGCATTATCAATATACATATGTTCTACATAAACATCAGGATATTTTTTAGAAACTTCTATAACAATTTCTCTCCAAAAATTTGATGTTTGCAAAACATTAGCTTTATCTATTGAAACAACTTTTCTTTGACGTTGTTGTGCTAATTTAAAAGCAATATGTGCAATACGTTCTATTTCAAAACGATAATAAATGGCAGTGTCAAACGCATATTCTTTTTTTCCTTTTCCTTTTCTACCATTAGGTTTTCCAAAATAAATGCCACTAGTTAGTTCACGTAAGCAAAGAATATCCACTCCTTTAGAAATAATATTTTTTTTTAAAGATGAAAAATTTTCTAATCCTTTATATATTTTAATTGGTCGAATATTCATAAATAAATTAAAATGTTTTCTTAATGATAATATTGATTTTTTTTCTATAGATAAATTTTTCCATTTTGGACCTCCTACTGAACCAAATAAAATAGCATCAGAATTTATACATCCTGAAAGAGTTTTTTTAGGTAAAGCATCTCCATAGCGATCTATTGCAATTCCCCCTATGTCATACTCAAAAGTATTTATTTGTATATTAAAATTTCGATTAATAAATTCAATCACTTTTATAGCTTCTTTCATGACTTCGGGTCCGATTCCATCTCCAGGTAAAACTGCAATGTTAAAAGATTTAGACATGTTATTAGACCTTAATTTTATTTGTTTTTTATAAACTTTTTTTGTAATTCTTTTTCTACTTCTTTAGCACGCCAAATATTATTTAAAGCATTAATGATTGCTTTTGTAGAAGATTCAACAATATCTGTATCTAAACCAATACCATGAAATTTTCTATTTCTATAATCAACTACTATGTCAGCTTGTCCTAGCGCATTTTTTCCGTGTCCTTTCGCAATTAATTTATAAGTAAGAAGATTAGTATTAAGTTTTGTAATACGATTAATTGCATGATATATTGCATCAACTGGACCATTACCAGTAGCAGATTTTGAAATTAAATTATTTCCACATAACAAAGTTACTAACGCTTTTGATTGGACAATTGATCCTGAATGTATTTCAAATTTTTTTAATTGATAAAATTCGAGATCTTCATTTTGTTTATTAATAAATGCTAAAGCTTCTAAATCATAATCAAAAATTTGTCCTTTTTTATCTGCAAGCTTAAGAAATGCTTCATATAGCTTATCTAAATTGTAATCAACTTCTTCTGTATATCCCATTGCTTCCATTCTATGTTTAACAGCTGCACGTCCAGATCGTGAAGTTAAGTTTAATTGTATTTTGTGAAATCCAATTGATTCAGGCGCAACTATTTCATAGTTTTCTCTATTTTTAATTACTCCGTCTTGATGAATTCCAGAGGAATGAGAAAAAGCATTTGCTCCAACTATTGCTTTGTTAGATGGAATAGGCATATTACAAATTTGACTGACAATTTGACTAGTTTTATAAATTTCAGATAAATTTACGTTAGTAGATAACTTAAAAAACGATTCGCGTGTTTTAATTGCCATAATAATTTCTTCTAACGCACAATTACCAGCACGTTCTCCTAATCCGTTAATTGTACCTTCCACTTGTCTTGCTCCTGCTTGTATAGCATTTATAGCATTACCTACAGCCATTCCAAGGTCATCATGAGTATGTATTGAAAGAATAGATTTACTAATATTTGGTACTTTATTTAAAAGCTGAGTAATAATATTTGAATATTCGTTAGGAAATGTATAACCTACAGTATCAGGAATGTTAATTGTGTTTGCACCTGCTTTAATTGCTGCTTCAACTACATAACAAAGATCGTTTATAGGTGTTCTGCCGCTATCTTCGCAAGAAAATTGTACATCATTGGTGTAATTACGTGCTAACTTTACCATTTTTATTATTCGACTAACAATTTCTTTAAGATTAGTACGTAGTTTCGTTACAATGTGTATAGGAGAAGTAGCAATAAAAATATGAATACGAAAGTTCCTTGCTTTTTTTAATGCAGAATATGCTGTAGTTATATCTTTTTCAACACAACGAGCTAAACCACAAACACAACTTTTTGTAATTTTTCTAGAAATTATTTTTGCAGATTCAAAATCACCTGGCGAAGACGCTGGAAAACCTATTTCGATAATATCAACTCCAAGACGTTCTAAAGCTAAAGCAATTTGCAATTTTTCTTTTACATTTAGACTTGCTTGTAATGCTTGTTCACCATCTCGCAAAGTAGTATCGAAAACAATAATCTTTTGATTCATTTTTGTTTATATCCTATGATGGCAGCTTTTTGAGAAAGAAAATAAAAACCCGCATGTATGCGGGTTTTTGAAATGTATTTATTTCACTAAAAATTAAATGATAGCTACATTATTTTTAAATAAAAGTCAACAAAAACAACTTTTGTTTTTACTACTAATAATTTTATATAAATTAATATTTAGTATGTAAGTATTTGTTAATATTTTTAAAATTAAAAAAAATATATTTTTAAAAAAAAAAATATAATAAATTTAAGTTTGTATTTATTAAAATTTTATCTTATATAGTTTTTTTTATTTTAAACGTAATTTTAAATATTATAAATTCTAGAGGAATAAAATGAACATGTTATCAGGAGCTCAAATAATTGTACAATTTTTAATTGATCAAGGGATCAAAAAAGTTTTTGGTTACCCAGGAGGGTCGATACTAGATATTTATGACGTTTTACATAAAACGAAAAACATTCAACATATATTAGTACGTCATGAACAAAGTGCAGTACATATGGCAGATGGATATGCTAGAGCAACTGGTGAAGTAGGAGTTGTTTTAGTTACTTCTGGACCAGGAGCTACTAATTCTATTACTGGAATTGCTACTGCTTATATGGATTCTATTCCAATAATTATCTTATCAGGACAAGTTGCTTCTTCTTTAATTGGATTTGACGCTTTTCAGGAATGTGATATGGTTGGCATTTCAAGACCAATAGTAAAACATAGTTTTTTAGTAAAAAAAACAGAAGATATTGCTATAATTTTAAAAAAAGCATTTTGGTTAGCTACTACAGGAAGACCTGGGCCAGTTGTAGTAGATCTTCCAAAGGATATTTTACGTTCAGAATATAAATGTCCATATTTTTGGCCAGATAAAGTTAATCTTCGTTCATATAATCCAATAATACGTGGAAACCAAAGACAAATTCAACGTGCTTTACAAACTTTAATAAAAGCTAGAAAACCAGTTGTATATGTAGGAGGTGGTGCGACATATTCAAATTGTTATGTTGAACTAAGATGTTTAGTTGAAAAATTAAATCTTCCTGTAACAAATTCATTAATGGGATTAGGAGTTCTACAAGGTAAACATCCACAAAATTTAGGGATGTTAGGCATGCATGGTACTTATGAAGCTAACATGGCTATGCATAATTCTGATTTAATTATGGGGATTGGAGTGCGTTTTGATGATCGTACTACTAATAATTTAAAAAAATATTGTCCAAATGCTAGTATAATTCACATTGACATAGATCCTTCATCTATTTCAAAAACTGTTATTGCAGACATTCCTGTAGTAGGTGACGCAAAAAAGATTTTAAAAAAAATGTTGGAATTATTAAAAGAAAACAAAATATTATTGTTATCATTAAACGATTGGTGGAAATCTATTAATAATTGGAAAAAACGAAAATGTTTAAATTTTTCTCGCAATAGCAAAAAAATAAAACCACAATTAGTAATAGAAAAAATATGTGATTTCACTAATGGTGACGCTTTTCTCACATCTGATGTAGGACAACATCAGATGTTTACGGCGCTCTATTATTCTTTTAATAAACCTCGTCATTGGATTAATTCTGGAGGATTAGGAACAATGGGTTTTGGTTTACCAGCTGCTTTAGGAGTTAAAATTGCATATCCAAAAAAAACTGTGATTTGTGTTACAGGTGATGGTAGCATACAGATGAACATTCAAGAATTATCTACTGCTTTACAATATCGTTTACCAATTTTGATTATTAATTTAAACAATCAATTTTTAGGTATGGTAAAACAATGGCAAGATATGGTTTATTCTAGTCGTTATTCTCAATCTTATATGCATTCTTTACCTAATTTTGTTAAGCTAGCAGAAGCTTATGGTCACTTTGGAATATTAATTAATAATCCAAATGATTTAGAAAAAAAATTAATTTTTGCATTAAAAAAATTACAAGATGGTCATTTAGTGTTTGTTGACATTATTATTGATCATGAAGAGAACGTTTATCCAATGCAAATTCGTAATGGAGGTATGAATGAAATGTGGTTAAATAAAATGGAGAAAACTTAATTATGCGTCGTATTTTATCAGTACTTTTAGAAAATGAATCTGGAGTTTTATCTCGTGTTATTGGATTGTTTTCTCAGCGTGGTTATAATATAGAAAGTTTAACAGTAGCACCTACTGATGATCCCTCTTTATCACGAATGACAATTCATACTGTTGGTAATGAACAAATTTTAGAACAAATTGAGAAACAATTACATAAATTAATTAATGTTTTACGTGTTAGTGAATTAAGACAAGGCGCTTATATAGAGCGTGAATTAATATTAATTAAAGTACAAGCTTTACCTGATAAACGTGAAGAAATAAAACGCAACATTGATATTTTTAGAGGTAATATTATTGATGTTACGCCTTCTTTATATACAATTCAATTAATTGGCAAAAGTGATAAGCTAAACGCTTTTCTTGCTATATTACATAGTGTATCAGAAATTATAGAAGTTGTTCGTTCTGGAATCGTTGGTATTTCTCGTGGTAGCCGCACTATACGTCAATTATGAAAGTATGTATTGAACAAAATAATTATTAAAATATGTAGGCAGCTATTCATATAAGTAAAAAATATGATTTAAAAAAAATCAATTATGTGATAGTTTATTAAAAAACGAATTTTTTGTAATTTTTTAACAACTAATCATATTACGTTTGAATTAATAATCTAAAAAAAAATGGAAAAAAAAATTCAACATATTCCTGTTCTATTACAAGAATCTATTACTGCATTAAATATAAAAAATGATGGTTTTTATGTTGATGCAACATTTGGAATGGGTGGACATTCTAAAGCAATTCTTTCTTGTTTAGGCAAAAAAGGTAAACTTATTGCAATTGACTGTGATCCTTACTCAATTGATTTTTCTAGAACTATAAAAGATTCTCGTTTTAGTATTATTCATGGACAATTTTCTTCTATAGAAAATTATTTATTAAAAAGAAAACTACATGGAAAGATTAATGGTATTCTTTTTGATTTAGGAATGTCATCCATGCAAGTAGATGATCCATTAAGAGGTTTTTCATTTTTAAATAACGGCAATTTAGATATGAGAATGAATCCATCTTATGGGTTATCTGCTAAAGAAAAATTAAAATATGCTAAAGAAGAAGAGATTTGTTGGATTTTAAAAACATATGGAGAAGAAAAGTTTGCTAAAAAAATTGCACGTGAAATTTTTTTATATAACCAAAAAAATACTATCTCTACTACAAAGGAATTAACAAATATTGTTATTAAAAGTATACGTTTTAATAAAAAGCTATTAAGACATCCTGCTACTCGTACATTTCAAGCCATTCGAATTTGGGTCAATAATGAACTTAATGAATTAAAAACAGCATTAAAAAAAACAAGTGCAATATTAGCTCCTTATGGCAGACTTGTAATAATTAGTTTTCATTCATTAGAGACTCGTATAATAAAAGAAATAATTTTAGAAAAAAATAATATTGTTAATATTCCTAAAAATATTCCATTATATTCAAAACAGTTAATATCATTAGAAAAAAACTTTAAAATATTACCGAAAATTAAACCTTCTAAACAAGAAATTGCAAACAATCCACGTTCGAGAAGTGCAATTTTACGTATCGCAGAAAAATTAAAAAAATGAAAAAACATAAAAAAAATAGTTTATCAAAAAGTATTATTACTGATTTTATTTGTTCTAATAAGTTTTCATTAATATTGTTATTTATTAGTCTTGTTTCTGCATTATATGTAATTGATATTACATATAAAACAAGAAAACTTAACAAAGAAATTGATAAACTCATCACAAGAAACAAAAAAACATTAAGTGAATGGAGTAATTTAGTTGTAGAATATAATCAAATAAAACAAGAATATGCAGAAAGCCATAAGATTCTCGTAAAAAAACGTTATATTTCTTTAGATTCATAAAAAACATGATTTTTTTTCCTTATGTAAAAAACATTAAGAAAAAAGATACTTTCGCTGCAAAAAAAAAAAGAGCATTATTAATATATAGTTTTGTTATATGCATAATAATCGCTTTATTATTGAGATTAACTTGGGTTCAGATTCATGATTTTGAATTTTTAATACATCAATCAAATATTCGATCATCAAGAATTCAGTTGATATCTACAAGACGTGGAAATATTATAGACAGAAATAATAATTTACTTGCAATTACTTTTCAAGTATATAATATTTTTGCTGATCCAAAATTTTTATTAAAATATAATGATATTAAAAATGATCAAAAAATAAAAAAATTATCTTATATAATAAATTTACCGTTATCTGAATTATTAAATTTAATTTATAAACATAGGAATAAACGTTTTTTTTACTTAAAAAAAGATATTAATAAAAAAACATCTATAGCTATTAAAAAACTAAATATACTAGGTATAAAAATACAAGAAAAATCAAGACGTTATTATCCATATAATAAGATTACTTCACATGTTGTTGGTTTTGCTGATGATAATGGACAAGGATTAGAAGGTATAGAAAAAAGCTTAAATACACTTTTATCTGGAAAACATGGAAAAAAAATTGTTTATAAAGATCCATATAACCAAGTTTTTGAAGAGAAAATTTTAACAAAAAATATACCATCTCAAGATATACAATTAAGTATTGATCAAAATTTACAAAAAATTATGTATGAAAAATTAGATATGGCTATTTCTTCTAGTAAAGCAAAATCTGGATCTGCAGTATTAATTAAAATAGATACTGGAGAAATTTTAGCAATGGCAAATATTCCGTCTTATAATCCTAATAATATAAATGAAGCAAAAAAAGATGCGATTAGAAATCGTGCTATTACAGATATTTTTGAGCCTGGTTCAACGATTAAACCTATTGTTATAATGGCTGCTTTACAACAAGGCACAATTAAAGAAAATAGTATTATTAATACTTTACCTTTTAACATAGGAAAGCATACCATTAAAGATGTGAAAACATATCAACAATTAAATATTATTGATATATTAAAAAAATCAAGTAATGTTGCTATTTCAAAAATAGCATTAAAAATGCCTATTTCAAAAGTAATAGACACATATTCTAAATTTGGTATCGGTAAAATAACTAATATAGGAATGATTGGTGAAAATAAAGGATTTAATCCAATTAATAAAAAAAAATGGTCTAAGCTAGAAATAGCAACATTTTCTTTTGGATATGGATTAATGCTAACACCATTACAACTTGCACAAACTTTTTCAATTATTGGAAACCATGGGTGTTTTAAACCTCTTTCTATTATTAAAGTAAATCACCAAGTTTTGGGAAAACAAGTTTTCCCACAAAAATATGTGGATATTGTACTTAAGATGATGGAAAAAGTTTCTTTACCCGGAGGAAGTGGATTTCAAGCTGCAACTAAAGATTATAGAATCGCCATAAAAACAGGTACAGTTAAAAAAATAAATAAAAAGAAACGTTATGTTAATAAATATATTGCTTATGCAGCTGGTGTAGCTCCTGTTAGTAATCCTTACCTTGCTTTAGCAATTGTTATAGATGAACCAACGTCTGAAAAATATTATGGAGGATTAGTATCTGCACCAATATTTGGACAAATAATGCAAAGATCATTAGAAATATTAAACATTAAACCAGATATTTTTTAAAAAAATAACTTTTATAAAAAACATATGAAAAACTATAATCTTCAACAATTTCTTCTCCCTTTAAAAATATCTGCACCAGATATTAGCTTTAATCGTTTAGAAACAGATAGTAGAAATGTTCGACCAGGTAATTTATTTTTAGCAATTCTAGGAGAAATAAATGATGGACGTAATTATATTTCAGAAGCTATAAAAAATGGTGCGGTTGCAGTAATCGCAGAAAAAAAAAACTTAATAACTGCAATTATTTACAAAATAAAAATTGCTTTGTCCCAATTATCTATGTAACTAATTTAAAAAAAAAATTATCTGTTTTATCTAAAATGTATTATAACTATCCGGATAGAAACTTAAGAGTTATTGGTATTACAGGAACTAATGGAAAGACCACTATTACGTATTTAATAGCTCAATGGATGTATTTAATAAATGAAAAAACTGCAATAATTAGTACTATAGGAAACGGGATATATAATCATAAAATATTAACTTCAAAAAATACTACAGATTCTGCAATAGATATACAAAAATTTTTACATTACTTCTTAAAGAAAAAAGTAAAAAATGTAGTAATGGAAGTTTCTTCACATGGTTTAATACAACATAGAGTATTATCTTTAAATTTTTTAGCTGCTGTTTTTAGTAATTTAACTCACGAACATCTTGACTATCATAAAAATATAAAAAATTATGAAGCAGCTAAATGGTTATTGTTTTCTCGACATACCGTTCAACATAAAATAATTAACGCAGATGATGAAATAGGAAGAAAATGGCTTAAAAAAATACCTGAAGCAGTCAGTGTATATATAAATAAACAATTGAATCCTATTCTTAATAAAAGATTTCTGACAGTTCTTTCAATAAAAATTAAAAAAAATAGTACTGATATTAATTTTAATTCTAGTTGGGGTCCAGGCACTATAAAAAGTAAATTGTTTGGAACATTTAATATAACTAACATAGTTCTTGCTCTTACTACTTTATTAGTTATAGGTTTTCCATTAAAAAAATTGCTTATTTATACTAAGCAACTAAAATTACCTTTAGGAAGAATGCAAAAGTTTCAATTATTAAATAAGCCTACCGTTATAGTAGATTATGCACATAATCCTAAAGCGTTAGAAAAAGTATTAAAAAATTTAAAAGATATTTGTAAAGGAAAAATTTGGTGTGTTTTTGGATGTGGTGGAGAACGTGATAAAGAAAAAAGAGCTATCATGGGTATAATAGCAGAAAAATTTTCTGACAAAATAATAATAACTGATGATAACCCGAGAAGAGAAAAATCAATTGATATTGTAAATGATATTATCAGCGAAATAAAAATTTTTAAAAAAATATCAATTATTTTTGATAGGAAAAATGCAATTAAATATGCTATTTTTTCTGCAAAAAAAGAAGATATTATTCTTATAGCTGGAAAAGGACATGAAAATTATCAAATAATTAATAACAAATATGTTGATTATTCAGATTTAATAATTGTTCAAAACATTTTAGGAATAAAACAATGACTTCTTTTTCTTTAAAAGCTTTATCTACTGTGACTTATGGTAAATTAATTGGAAAAAATTTAGTACTAGATAATATTATAACAGATACTAGAAAAATAGTAAGAAACAGTTTATTTATTGCATTAGTTGGAAAAAATTTTGACGCTCATACGTTCATTAATAATATGTTTTTGAAACAAGTAAATGCAATACTAGTTCATAAAGAAATAAAAAATTGTTCAATACCACAAATTATTGTTTATGATACTTACATAGCACTTGGAAAAATTGCTCACTGGTTTAGAAAGCAATCTCAAGCAAAAGTAATTGCTATTACTGGATCTTCTGGAAAAACTTCTATTAAAGAAATGATTGTTGCCATTTTAAAAAAACGAGATAATATTCTTTATACTGAAAAAAATTTTAATAATTATATCGGTATATCATTAACTTTATTAAAATTAAAAAAAAAACATAAATATATAGTGATTGAAATAGGTGCAAATAAATTAGGCGAAATTTATAAATCCACAAAATTATTTTTCCCTGCAGATGTGATATTAATTAATAATATTGAAGCTGCTCATCTACATGGGTTTAAATCCTTAAAAGGAATTGCAAAAGAAAAAGGAAAACTAATTCTTGGATTAAAAAAAAAAGGAACAGCTATTATTAATTCTAATATTAAATATTTAAAAATCTGGAAAAATCAATTAAAAGAAAAAAATATTATTTTTTTTTCTCTACATCTCAAAAAAAAAATTAGTTTTTGGGCAAGTAATATAAAAATAAATGTTAAAAATAGTAATTTTACTGTACATACACCAAAAGGAAAAATTAACATATTTTTACCAAATTTAGGTATATATAATATTATTAATACAGTTGCTACAACTGCAGTAATTATATCTATAGGATTATCTTTATTAGATGTTCAACAAGGTATAAAAAAAATACGTTATCTACCTGGTCGTCTTTTTCCAATTCAATTATCATATAACCAATTATTAATAGATGATACATATAACGCAAATTATGGTTCTTTTAAAGCAGCAATTGATTTTTTATCTAGATGTTCAGGGTATCAAGTTATCGTAATTGGAGATATTTTTGAATTAGGAAAATTTACTAAAAATATTTATTCTAAAATATCTGATCTTTTAAGAAAATCAAAGATTCATAAAATAATTAGTACTGGAATATATGGAAAGTATATTACAAATACTAATAATGAGTATTGTACAAGTAAAGAAAAAATTTTTAAAAAATTAATATATATTTTAGAAAAAAATCAAGAAACAACAATTTTAATTAAAGGTTCAAGAAAATCTCACATGGAAGAAATTATAAATAAACTACAGGAATATAAAAATGTTTATATGGTTAGTAAAAAAATATTCAACATTGTTTTCTGATTATTTTATATCTATCAAATTTCGTGCAATTGTGAGTTTTTTAACCACTTTAATTATTTCATTTATATTAACACCTTCTTTTATCAAGTTTTTAAAAAAATTACAAATTAATCAAATTATTCGAAAAAATGGTCCTAAATCTCATTTATTAAAAAACAATACCCCAACAATGGGGGGGATAATTATTTTAGTTACCACTATTTTTTCTGTTTTAATATGGACAGATTTATGTAATAAGTATATTTGGTATGTTCTTTTTTTATTTGTTAGCTATGGAATTATTGGATTTATTGATGATTATAAAAAAATTTTTCATCAACATACAAATGGTTTAACAATTTTTTGGAAATATTTTTGGCAATCACTTATTGCTTTGATTATAGTTATTCTATTATATTTATTCGATAATAAAAATATTACACAAATTATTATTCCAACTTTTTACAAAAATTATACTTTAGATATAGGTATATTTTTTATATTAATATCTTATTTTGTAATTACTGGAACTAGTAATTCTGTAAATTTAACTGACGGTCTAGATGGACTAGTTATTTTACCAATTATTTTTGTTTGTATAACATTAACTATAGTCTCTTTTATTTCTGGAGATATTGTTCTTTCTAAACATTTTAATTTTTATTATTTATATTATTCTAATGAATTTATAATTTTTTGTGCATCTATTATTGGAGCAGGAATGAGTTTCTTATGGTTTAATAAATATCCAGCAAAGTTATTTATGGGAGACGTAGGATCATTAGCTTTAGGAGGAACTATAGGTATATTATCTATTTTATTGCACCAGGAACTTTTATTATTAATTATAGGAGGAATTTTTGTAATAGAATCTTTATCAGTTATGTTACAAATAATATCTTTTAAATTGAGGAAAAAAAGAATATTTAAAATGGCACCTATTCATCACCATTATGAATTAAAAGGTTATTCAGAACCATTTATTATCATTCGTTTTTGGATTTTTTCTTTTATTTGTTTTATTGTTGGTTTATTAAGCTTAAAAATATATTAATTATATGTTTAGTTATTCAAAAAAAAAAATTGTAATTATTGGTATAGGTATAACAGGATTATCATGTCTTGATTTTTTTTTACGAAAAAATATTGTTCCTTATATGATAGATACTAGACAAACATTGCCTATTGATATTTATAAAAAAATACCAAAATTCATAAAAATGCATTTAGGTAGTTTCAAAAAAGAGTGGATATTAACAGCAGATCTAATCATTGTTAGTCCTGGTGTTAACATAAAAAATTCAATGTTTTTAGAAGCAATGAAGAACGGAGTAGAGATTATCAGCGATATTGAACTTTTTTGCAGAGAAACTAATCTACCTATTATAGCGATTACTGGTTCTAATGGAAAAAGTACTGTAACTACTTTAATTGGAAAAATGATTAAAGATTCTGGTTATATCGTAGGTATTGGAGGAAATATTGGATTTCCTGTTCTCAATTTATTAGCAATAAAAAAAATACAAATTTATGTTTTAGAATTATCTAGTTTTCAACTAGAAAACACTTATAATTTAAAAACTCAATCTTCATCAATTCTTAATATTACATCTGATCATTTAGATAGATATCCATTAGGTATCAAAGATTACCGTGCTGCTAAATTGCAAATTTATAATGATGCTCAAAACATAGTAGTAAATGCTGATGATATCATGACTTTTCCTATTAATAATTTACATACAGATTTTGTTAAATTTGGAGAAAAAAATCAACAATATTGTTTAAATGAAACAAAAGAATGGATACGTATTGATAATAATAATATATTAAATGTTAATGATCTAAAAATAATTGGATATCATAACTATATTAATGCTTTAGCTGCATTAGCATTATCAGAAACAATTAACTTACCTAGGCATTATTGTATCAATACACTAAAGAATTTTTATGGATTACCGCATCGTTTTCAATTAATACTTGAAAAAAACAATATTAAATGGATTAATGATTCTAAGTCTACTAATATTGGAAGTGTTCAGGCAGCATTAAAAAGTATTAATTGTGAAAACGTTTTATGGCTTTTATTAGGAGGAGACGGAAAATCTGCCAATTTTTCTATATTAAAAAAAGATCTTTTAGCAAAAAAAATTCGCATTTATTCTTTTGGTCGTGACAGAAAAATATTTGAATCAATTTTTTCTGATATTACTATATGCAAAGAAACTTTAAAAGAAGCAGTAATTGAAATTGCTAAACAAGTAAAAAAAGGAGATGTAGTCTTGTTATCACCAGGTTGCGCAAGTACTGATCAATTTGATAATTTTGCGCATCGAGGTAATATTTTTACACAACTAGCAAAAGAATTCAGTTAAAATGACTATTTCTAAAAAGAAAATATTTAAAAAAAAATTAAATTATATTGCACCATATGATAAAACTCTTGTTTGGTTAATGATACTTACGTTAAGTATTGGTTTTATTATGATAACTTCTTCATCGCTTTATGTTGGAGAACATTTTTTATACGATCCATTTTATTTTGCAAAACGTAATGCATGTTATTTATTTTTAGTTTTTTTTCTTTCATTTTTTATATTACGAATACCTATGATTTTTTGGCAAAAGCAAAGTAAAAAACTATTAATTATTTCAGTGTTTTTTTTAGTTTTTTTGTTAAACAAAAAAAATTCAATACATGGAATACATAGATGGATTTCTATAGGAAGTTTACATTTTCAACCTGCGGAACTTTTAAAGTTATCTTTTTTTTGTTATCTTGCTAGTTATTTATCACGAAAAATAAAAAAAATAAATAACAGTTTTTGGGATTTTTTAAAACCTTTTATTGTAGTTAGTATATTATCAGTGTTATTGTTATTAGAACCTGATCTAGGTACTGTCATTGTTATTCTTACTACAACTTTTTTAATGTTATACTTAGCAGGATCACAAATTAAACAACTGTTCATTGTTTTTTGTATTAGTATAATATTTATTATAATATTAATTGTAACTAAGCCTTATAGATTACATAGAATATTATCTTTTTTCAATCCTTGGAAAGATCCTTTGCATTATGGATATCAATTAACGCAATCACTCATGGCATTAGGAAGAGGTCATTACTGGGGAACAGGGTTAGGTAATTCTATACAAAAAATTTTTTATCTTCCAGAACCACATACAGATTTTATTTTTTCTATTATTGGAGAAGAATTAGGTTTTTTTGGTGTATTAATAATATTATATTTATTGTTTAGTATAATTTTTAAAGCTTTTTCTATAGGATTTGATGCTTTAGAAAAAAAAGTATATTTTTCAGGATTTTTAGCTTATTCCATAGGCTTATGGTTAAGTATGCAAGTATTAATAAATGCAGGAACAAGCTTAGGTATTCTACCAACAAAAGGATTAACTTTACCTTTTATTAGCTATGGAGGATCTAGTTTAATAATCAACGCTATATCTATTTTTCTTTTGTTACGTATTGATTATGAAAACTTTTTATTACGATCACAAGCTTTTATATACGAGATAATTGATGAATAAAAAAAGATTAATGATAGTAGCTGGGGGAACAGGAGGACATATTTTTCCTGGTTTAGCTGTTGCTCATTTTTTAATAAAACAAGGATGGGAAATTCGTTGGTTAGGTACTAGTAATCGTATTGAATCAAAGATTGTACCAAAAAATGGTATTAATATTAACTATTTTGATCTTTGTAACTATAATAAAAAAAATATTAAAAGTTTTATTTCTAGTATAATTGGTTTTTTTAGAGCTTGGAAAAAATCACGTGAAATAATGAAAAAATGGAAACCAAATATTGTTTTAGGAATGGGAAGTTATATTTCTATTCCTGGAATTTTAGCTGCATGGAGCTATAATATTCCAACAATAGTTCATGAACAAAATAGTATTGCTGGATTATCTAACAAATTTTTAAAAAATTTTTCAAGTAAAGTAATTCAAGCATTTCCTACTGCATTTTCTGAAACTGAAGTAGTTGGTAATCCAATACGTGATTCTTTATTGAGTTTACCACATCCAAAAAAACGTTTTGAAAAAAGAGTTGGTCGTATTCGAGTTTTAATTATTGGTGGCAGTCAAGGTGCAGAAATTTTAAATAACATTATACCCAAATTAGCATTAAAAATGAAAAATTATATTAAAGTGTGGCACCAAGTTGGTACGAAAAATTTTATAAAAATAAAAAATGATTACCGTATTAATTGTTTTTCGTTACATTATAAAATTACTAAATTTATACATAATATGGAAGATGCTTATGCTTGGGCTGATTTAATAATTGCTAGAGCAGGAGCTCTTACAGTTAGTGAAATAGCTACTGTAGGTTTAGCAGCTATATTTATTCCTTTTAAGCATAAAAATCGTCATCAATATTTTAATGCAAAAATTCTTGAACGAGTAGGTGCAGCAAAAATTTTAGACTCTTCCCATCTAACTGTTGAATTGATAGAAAAAATATTAAAAAATGTTAATCGAAAAAACTTATTAGAAATGGCACAAAAATCTTTGGTCTTTTCAATGAAAAATTCCACAGCAAAATTTACTAAAGCAATAATTAATACATTAAAATAATTAAAAAGAAAACATGTATTAATAAGTTTTATTCTATAAAATTTTTTATGATTAAAAATGAAAAAATATATAACTGATAACATAAATATAAAAAAAAATTCTTTTATACCTATCATGTATAATATTAAAAAGATTCATTTTGTTGGAATTGGTGGTGTAGGTATGTGTGGAATTGCTGCTATATTAGCGAATTCTGGATATTACATTACAGGTTCTGATTTAGAAAAATCTAATTTTTTTATTACAAATCTTTTCGATATTGGAATAAAAGTTTTTTTTAGACACCATGAAGATAATATTAAAGATACAGATTTAATAGTCATATCTAGTGCAATTTCTAAAAATAATCCAGAGATTATTGCCGCATATAAAAAAAAAATTCCTGTTATTCATAGATCTAAAATGTTAGCAGAAATTATGAGGTTTTTTTATGGAATTGCTATTTCTGGTACTCACGGAAAAACAACTACTACATCTATGATTACTTCTATATATCAAGAAAATGGATTAGATCCAACATTTATTAATGGAGGATTATTAAGAACTACAAAAAAAAATTTTTATCTTGGAAGTAGCCAATATTTTATAACTGAAGCAGATGAAAGCGATGCTTCTTTTCTTGAGCTTAAACCAATTATATCTGTTATTACAAATATTAATAACGATCATATGTCTACTTATAAAGAAAACTTTAAAAATCTAGAAAATTATTTTTTAAAATTTTTACACAATTTACCTTTTTATGGATATGCAATACTTTGTTTAGATGACATACATATTTGTAATATTTTAAAAAAAGTTAAACGTAATATTATTACCTATGGTTTTAATAAAAACTCAGATATATGTATAACAAATTATCAACAATATAAAAACACAGGATCTTTTAACTTAATTCGCAAAAACAAGCCAATATTAACAATAAATTTAAATATACCTGGATATCATAATGCATTAAATGCAACTGCTGCATTTGCCACTTCTCAAGTAGAAGGAATTAATGAGAAAATAGCTATAAATGCTTTAAGAAAATTTGAAGGAACAAAGAGACGTTTTGAACTATTGGGTAAATTTTATATTCAACCTTTAAACGGAAAAAAAGGAACTATATTGCTAGTAGATGATTATGGACATCATCCTACTGAAATTAAATATACTATTGATACTATTAGAAAAGGATGGCCACAAAAAAAAATAATTATGATTTTTCAACCACATCGCTATACAAGAACTCGTGATTTATTTAGCGAATTTGTAGAAACACTTTCAACAGTAGATACATTGTTAATGTTGAACATATATTCTGCTGGTGAAAAACCTATAAAAGATATTAATAGTTTAGCACTTATTAACGATATTTATAAAAAAAAAAAACGCTCATTTTTAATAAAAAACAATGAATTTTTACTCAAAAAACTTACTTCTATTGTAACAGGAAATAGCGTAATACTAATACAAGGTGCAGGAAATATCAGTAACATTGTAAAAAAAATAGTTTATAGATACTTTAAAAAAGTATAAAAATTTATTAAAGAAAATAAAATATTTATAAGATAAATTTTTATTAAAATATGAAAAAAATAAAAAAATGATATGTATTTTTTTAGTATATAATTCATTAAATTTTTAATACTTATATTTTTACGTATTAATCAAATCTTTTTTTTATATTTATTTTTAATAAATATTTTGATTTATAAAAATTTTTAGTAAAAATATATATATTAATCTTTGATATATGAACCTTTATTCTATAAATGAGATTTTGTCATCAATGTCTAAGCCGATTTTAAATAGTAAATTTATAAAAGCTAGAAAAAGGCTGAAAAAATAATGATCAAAGTAATTAATAAAAAGTTAATTGTTGGATTAGAAATCGGAACAACAAAAATTTCAGTATTAATAGGAGAAATTCTTCCAGATAGTACAATGAATATTATTGGTATTGGAAACTGTTTATCTCAAGGTATAGATAAGGGTGATGTTAATAACCTAGAATTAGTAGTAAAATCTATTAAAAAGTCTATTAATCAAGCAGAAAAAATTGCAAATTGTCAAATTTCATCAGTATACTTAGCATTTTCTCATAAAAAAATTAATATTCAAAATGAAATAGGAATAGTTCCACTGTATGAAAAAGAAGTTACTCAGAATGATATTAACAATGTTGTGCATACTGCTAAATCTGTACGAATAAAAGATAAGCATCGTATTCTACATGTCATTCCTCAAGAATATAAAATTGATTCTCAATCAGGTATTAAAAATCCTTTAGGATTATCTGGTATACGTATGCAAGCAAAAGTACATTTAATTACTTGCCATAATGATATTATAAAAAATATGGTAAAAGCAGTGGAACGTTGTAATGTAAATGTTGATGCTGTAATTTTTTCAGGCTTATCTTCAAGTCTTTCAGTATTAACTGAAGATGAAAAAGAGCTAGGTGTATGTCTTGTTGATATTGGTGGAGGTACTATTGATCTTTCTGTATACGTTAACGGAATATTATATCATAATAAAGTAATACCATACGCTGGAAAAACTGTTACAAGCGATATTTCTTATGCCTTTGGTATTTCATATAATGATGCAGAAAAAATAAAAATACGTTATGGATCAGCATTAAAATCTATAATAGAAAAAGATGAAGATATAGAAATAACTGATATAGGTCATAATTTTTCTAAAAAATTACATATTCAAACTTTAGCTGAAATTATTGAGCCTCGTTATATTGAATTATTAAACTTAGTAAAAATTGAAATTATGCAATTACAAACTTGGTTACATCAAAACGACATTATATGTAATTTTTCTGCGGGAATAGTTTTAACGGGTGGAGGTTCAAACATCAAAGGTTTAACTGATTGTGCTCAACACGTTTTTAATCTTCCTACAAGAATTGGGAAACCTATAAATATAACTGGTTTAACTGATGAAATAAAAAACACTAATTTTTCTACAGCAGTAGGTTTATTATTATATGGAAAAGAATCTTTTTTAAAAAAAAAATCAATAAAAAAAAATCATAATGCATTTTACAATTTTTTTAAAAAAATTAGTAATTGGATAAAGAAAGAATTTTAATACTTTGTTCTAAGTACTGTTAAAATAATTTGGAACTTATAGTTCCTAATAGGAAAACTTATGCTTGAATCCATTGAAGTAAATAATGAAGCTGTTATTAAAGTTATTGGGATTGGAGGAGGAGGAAGTAACGCTGTTGAACATATGATTCAAGAACATATAGAAGGTGTAGAATTTTTTGCTGTTAATACTGATGCTCAAGCTTTAAGAAAAACTATTGTTCCCCAAAAAATTCAAATTGGAAGTAATGTTACTAAAGGATTAGGTGCTGGAGCTAATCCAGATATTGGACGTACTGCAGCAGAAGAAGATCGAGAATCTATTCGTTCTATTTTGGATGGAGCAGATATGATATTTATTGCATCTGGTATGGGTGGTGGTACAGGTACAGGAGCTGCTCCAGTTATTGCAACTATTGCTAAGGATTTAGGTATTTTAACAGTAGCTGTAGTAACAAAACCTTTTAACTTTGAAGGGAAAAAAAGAATGAACGTTGCAGAAAAAGGCATTATAGAATTATCAAAACATGTTGATTCTTTAATTACTATTCCTAATGATAAGTTATTAAAAGTTTTAGGAAAAGGTATATCCTTACTTGATGCTTTTGGTTCAGCTAATGATGTACTTAAAGGAGCGGTACAAGGAATAGCTGAACTTATTACTAGACCAGGATTAATGAACGTAGATTTTGCTGATGTTCGTACTGTTATGTCTGAAATGGGTTATGCTATGATGGGCTCAGGGATCTCAAGCAGCGAAAATCGTGCAGAAGAAGCATCTGAAATGGCTATTTCTAGTCCTTTATTAGAAGACATTAATCTTTCTGGTGCTCGTGGTGTTCTTGTAAATATTTCTGCTGGTTTTGATTTAAGATTAGATGAATTTGAAACTGTTGGTAACACTATTCGTGCTTTTGCTTCTGATAATGCTACTGTCGTTATTGGAACATCTTTGGATCCAGAAATCAAAGACGAATTACGTGTTACTGTTGTTGCAACTGGTATAGGTATAGAAAATAATTCTGATATGGTTATAATGAATGATCAAATAGAAAATCATAAAAATTTCTTTTCATCATTCAATTCGTCGAAAAAAAATATAGTTAATGACCAAAAGAACATCAATAAAAAAACGATTAAAAATAATCCTACAACAAGGAATAATAATTTTAAAAAAACTACTGATTATTTAGATATTCCTACTTTTTTACGAAAAAAAAATTAATGGATTTTTAATATATAGTTTTTTTGTATATATAAAATAAAAAATGTTTAAACAAAGAACGTTAAAAAGAATTATTAAAATTTATGGTATTGGTTTACATACTGGTAAAAAAACAAAAATGTTTTTAAAACCTGCGATTGAAAATACTGGCATAATATATCGTCGTATTGATATGGTTCCATTTATTAATCTTGAAGAAACTTCTATTACAAATAGTACTGAATTAAATACTTGCCTGACGAATAAAAAAGGTATATATATTTTTACGATAGAACATTTAAATGCTGCTTTTTCTTGTTTAGGTATTGACAATGTTATTGTAGAAATTGATGGATTAGAAATACCTATCATGGATGGCAGTGCTATGCCATTTATTAAACTATTAATTAAAGCTGGGATACAAGAATTAAATACTGCAAAAAAGTTTATTCTTGTTAAAAAAAAAATACGAGTTGAAGAAAAAGATAAATGGGCAGAAATAAAACCATATAAGGGATTTTTTGTTGACTTTACTGTTGATTTTAATATAAAAGATACAAATTTTTTATTAAAACAACGTTATCAAATGATTTTTTCTACAAAACTATTCATTAAAAAAATTGCTTGTGCTCGTACTTTTGGATTTATGTATAACGTTGATCTTTTTAAAAAAAAAGGTTTATGTTTAGGTGGTAATCTCAATTGTTCCATTGTAATAGATAAATTTGGAAAAGTAGTAAACAAAAGAGGATTAAGATTTAAAAACGAATATGTTTGTCATAAAATATTAGATACAGTAGGAGATCTATTTACTTGTGGTTATAATATAGTTGGTGCTTTTTCAGGTTTTAAATCTGGACATAAACTCAATAATAAATTAATAAAATGTTTTTTAACTGATCAAAATTCATGGGAATTCATAACTTTAAAAAAAAATGATGATGTTTCTTTAAAATTTAAAATTCCAATTTATAAAAAATAACTCATTATTAAACATATAATAAATAGTTAAGAATGACTATTCATATATTTTTTTATTTTAAAATAAATAGTTTTTAAAATATTAAATATTTTATACATTGATTTTTATTAAAAACTTGCATTGAGAATGCATTATTATGCTCATAAAAATTTTAAAAAAAACGTTTGGAAGTAAAAACGATCGTATTTTACGTCCTATATATAAATTAGTACATCTTATTAATAGCATGGAATCTGATTTTTCAAAACTTTCTGATAAAAATTTAGCAAATAAAACTCAAGAATTTAGAAATCGTTTAAAAAAAAACGAAAATCTAGAAAACATTATAGTTGAAGCCTTCGCAACTGTACGCGAATCAAGTAAACGAATATTCAATATGCGTCATTTTGACGTTCAATTAGTAGGAGGTATTATCTTAAATAGACGATGTATTGCAGAAATGCGTACTGGAGAAGGAAAAACTTTAACTGCTACTTTGCCAGCTTATTTAAATGCGTTGACCGGGGAAGGTGTTCATATTGTTACAGTAAATGATTATTTAGCAAAACGTGATGCTGAAAATAATCGTCCACTTTTTGAGTTTTTAGGTTTAACTGTTGGTATTAATTTATCAGGAATGAGTATTTCAGAAAAAAAAAATGCATATTCAGCTGATATTACTTATGGAACAAATAATGAATATGGTTTTGATTATTTACGCGATAACATGGTATTTGATATAAATGAAAAAGTACAAAGAACATTAAACTATGCTTTAATTGATGAAGTAGATTCTATTTTAATTGATGAAGCACGTACCCCATTAATTATATCAGGACCGTCTGAAGAAAGTTCTGACCTTTACTTAAAAATAAATGATATTGTTCCATATCTTATTTTTCAGGACAAAGAAGATACAGAAGATTTTATAGGAAATGGGCATTATTTTATAGATGAAAAAACAAAACAAGTACATTTAACAGAACGAGGATTAAAAATTATTGAAGAAATATTAGTAGATAAAGGATTTATAAAGAAAGAAGAATCTTTATACTCTAGTAACAACATTATATTAATGCACTATGTGATTGCTGCTTTGCGTGCTCATAAACTTTTTATTCGTGATGTCGACTATATTGTAAAAAATAAAGAAGTAATTATTATTGATGAACATACTGGAAGAACAATGACAGGACGACGTTGGTCAGATGGTTTACATCAAGCTATAGAAGCGAAAGAAAGAGTCAATATTCAAAGCGAAAACCAAACTCTTGCTTCTATTACTTTTCAAAATTATTTTCGTTTATATAAAAAACTAGCTGGTATGACAGGTACTGCATATACAGAAGCGTTAGAATTTAAATCAATTTATCAACTAGAAACTATTATCATTCCTACAAATCAACCAATGATTAGAAAAGATTTTCCTGATCTAATTTATGTTACAGAGAAAGAAAAAATAAAATCAATTATAAATGATATTAAAAACTGTGTTTTAAAAAAACAACCTGTTTTAGTAGGTACTGTTTCTATAGAAAAATCTGAAAAAATTTCTCAAATTTTAAAAAAAGAAAAAATTAAACATAATGTTTTGAATGCTAAATTTCATGCTTATGAAGCAGATATTATAGCACAAGCAGGAAAACCTGGTGCGGTTACTATTGCTACTAATATGGCTGGTCGAGGAACAGATATTATTTTGGGAGGTAATTGGAAAACTGAAATTTCCGCTCTTAAATTTCCTACTGATTTACAAATTTCGATAATTAAAAAAAGATGGAAAAAAAACCATGATATTGTTTTATTATCCGGTGGATTACATATTATAGGCACAGAAAGACATGAGTCTAGAAGAATTGACAATCAATTAAGAGGTCGTTCTGGTAGACAAGGCGATATTGGTTCTTCTCGTTTTTATTTGTCAATGGAAGATACTTTAATGCGTATTTTCACTTCTAATCGTGTATCTACTATGATGAGAAGATTAGGTATGAAATTAGGAGAATCTATCGAACATCCATGGATTAATAAAGCAATTGAAAATGCACAAAAAAAGGTAGAAAATTATAATTCAGATATTAGAAAACAATTACTTGATTATGATGATGTAGCTAATGATCAACGTTGTACTATATATAATCAAAGAAATTATTTACTACATTCTTCAGATATTAGTCAAACAATAAAGACTTTTAGAAAAGATGTTTTATTAAAAGTAATTGAAAATTATGTGCCAAATAATTCTTTAAAAGAATTATGGAACATTTCTGATTTAAAAAAACAATTATTACAAGATTTTTCGATTAATATATCTTTTAACGATGAATATTATAAAGATGAAAAAATTACTGAAACGTCTTTAAAAGCGAAAATATTAAATATTGCTAACGATAATTATCATAATAAAGAAAAAAAAGTCAGCACAGAATTAATGAGACATTTCGAAAAAAATGTTATGTTGAAAACACTTGATTTATTATGGAAAGATCATTTATCTGCTATGGATTATTTAAGAAAAGGTATACATTTAAGAGGATATGCACAAAAAGACCCAAAACAAGAATATAAACGTGAATCTTTTATGATGTTTACATCTATGTTAGATCTATTAAAATATGATGTTATTAGTTTTTTAAGCACAGTAAAAATGGAAGATATTTTTTCAGCAATTATTGAAGATGATGATTCATTTAAACAAGAAAAAATATATATGGATAATAATAAAAACTTAAAACAAATTTTTGAAAAAAATTAATTTTAAAAAAATAACAAGAATTGATATATTTTAAATATAAATATTATGAAATATATATATTTATAATAATATTTTTCGTTACTATTTTTAATAAATTAATTTTTTTCATGAAAAAGCATAACGTATATATTTTTTATGTAGTTGTTGAACCCTATATGATAGATAACTATAATCGTAATTATTTATGATAATATCATCAGCAAATTTTCTTCTTTTACTATTATTAATTTGAGCATTAATAATGCGCATTGCTTGTATGTTGGATATATTATCTCTTTTCATTACACGATAAATTTGTTTTTTAATATTAATGTCAACAACTAGTACTCGATTCACTTTTTTTTGAAGATTTTTTTCTATTAATAAAGGTACAATCCATAAAAAATATGGAGAAAAATACTTATGAATCATTTTTTGTGATTCTGCTTCAATAACCGGATGCATAAGGTTATCTAGCCATTTTTTTTCATTATAATTCTTAAAGATTATCTCACGTAATTTTTTTCTTATTAAAGTACCGTCATTGTTAATTATTTCATATCCATATCGTTTAATAATTTTATTCAAAACTATTGTATTAGGTTGAGTTAATTTTTTTGCAATTAAATCTGTATCAATTATTTTAATGTTAAATGTAGAAAAAATATTCGCAATAGTACTTTTTCCGCTACCTATACCTCCAGTGATAGCTATTATATATGGGTTATTTTTTTTCATATAATAAATAATCGTAGTTAATATATATTATGCTATTAGACTCTAATTAAAAATTTTTTTTTTAAATATCTGCATACTTTTACTAAAGTAAAAAAAAAGTATTTATATATTTACTTAAATATAAAAATATTTTTTTATAAAAATTGTTTTTTATACATAAAAAATTACTATTGTTCATTATATAACTCAAGAGTTTCTATTTCATTAATAGCACAAAAAGGTAATTTGTTTTTTTTTTGATTACATCTTAATAAATATAGACGTTCTAAATAACTTTTGTTAATATCTTTAGTAACATAATTTCCATTAAATACTGAACATTCAAATTGAAATATTTCAGGATTATCATGACGTACAGCTTCTATCAGATCATTAAGATCTTGAAATATTAATGCATCTGCTTTGATTATTTTACGAATATCTTCTACTTCTCTATTATGTGCTATTAGTTCTTTAAAGTTTGGAGTATCTATACCATAAACGTTAGGAAAACGTATTTCAGGAGCAGCAGAAGCTAAATAAACATTTTTAGCACCTGCATCACGTGCCATATCGACAATTTGTTCAGATGTAGTTCCTCTTACAATAGAATCATCTACTAGCAATACGTTTTTGTTTTTAAATTCGTTTTTATTAGCATTTAATTTACAACGCACTGAACTTTTACGAATTTTTTGATCAGCCATAATAAATGTTCTTCCAATATATCTATTTTCAACAAAACCATGACGACATGGTTTTTTTAAAATACGTGCTATTTCTAATGCAATATCAGTAGATGTTTCAGGGATAGGAATAACAACATTTATATCAAAATTTTTCCATTTTTTTATAATTTTTTTACCTAATTTTGATCCCATACGTATTCTTGAACTATATACAGAAATTTTATCCAAAGTAGAATCAGGACGAGCAAAATAAACATATTCAAACATACAAGGATTATTTTGCGGATTTTTTGCACATTGATAACTGAACAACTGTTTTTTATTATTTATATAAACAGCTTCTCCTGGTAAAACATCACGCAAACAATCAAAACCTAAAATATCTAATGCTGCACTTTCTGAAGCAACCATATATTCTGTTTTATTTTTTTTAATAACACGTTTCCCTATTATTAAAGGACGAATACCATTAGGATCTCGAAACGCTACTATACCATGCCCCATAATCATAGCTACACAAGCATAAGCTCCACGTATCTTTTTATGTAAAGAAGAAATTGCTGAAAAAATATGATTTGGTTTTAATTGAAAACATCGAAAACTACTAAGATATTGAGCAAAAATGTTAATTAATATTTCAGAATCAGAAGAAGTATTAATATGACGTCTACCGTATTGCATTAATTGTTTTCTTAATTGATGAGCGTTTGTTAAATTTCCATTATGAACTAAAGATATACCATAAGGAGAATTTACATAAAACGGTTGTGCTTCTGAAGCACTAAAATTACCAGCAGTAGGGTAACGAACATGTCCAATACCTATATTTCCTTGCAATTTTTTTATATGTTCAACTTCAAAAACATCTTTTACTAATCCATTTGCTTTTCTTAAGAAAAAACGATTTAATTTGTTAATTGTACATATTCCAGCAGAATCTTGTCCTCGATGTTGTAATACTGTTAAAGCATCATAAAGAGATTGATTGACTGGTGTAGAACCAATTATTCCAACAATACCGCACATTTTTTTTTCCTCATAAACTGTATTCTTAATTAATAGTGTTACCTATTAAAATAGTTATAACAGTATTCAATAATCTTATTAAGATAAGGAACAAATTTTGATTCTTGAAAATTGTGTTTTTGACCAATATTAGCAAACGCATCTAAAAATAAAAACAACGTTGCAACTATTAATATTCCGCGTAAAACTCCAAAATAAGCGCCCAATAACTTATCAATCCATGATAAACCAATTTTTTGTATTAACTTTGACATATAATAATTTATTATATTACCCGCTATTAAACTTGAGATAAAAATTGCAAAAATACTTACACTATTACAAATGAATGTATCTTGAATATTAATAATTTTTGATAAAGGACTATAATATTTAATAGTTAAGATGATGGATCCTATCCAACTGCAAAGGTATAAAACTTCGCTAGTAAAACCACTTGTTACTCCAAAAATTGTTGAAATTACGACAATTGAAATTATAATGTAATCTATCCAGTTCATAACTTTTATCCATTTTCTTGATATAAAAATATTTTTAAAATTTGAAAAAGCTTATAGTTTTTGTTAAAAACTACTAATTTTGTTGTTTTAAAAATTATTTTAATAATGCAAAACAATCATTAATTTGATATATATATATATGAATTAATAATTTATTTTTTAATAAATACTTTTATAGTTATTAAATTTATTTATGAATAAAATTTTACTAGATCATATTTTTATGATTTTTATTATTTCTGCAACTGTGTAAAAAGAACCGAAAACTATAATAATATCTTTTTTATTCGCGTTATTTATTGCACAATAAAAAGCATCTTTAACATTACTAAAACACTTTGGTACATTTTTTGGTTGAACAATTTTTTGTGCTATTTCTGTAGATTTTGTACCTCTTAAACAAGATAAAGAAGAGCAATACCAATAATCTATATATGCATTCATTTCTTTTACTATACCAACAATATCTTTGTCATTTAAAACACCAAAAACAGCATGTATTTTTTTTTTTAATGATATTTTTAATAATTTATGTGCTAAATATTTTGCAGCATGAGGGTTATGAGCAACATCAAGAATAATATCAGGTGAATTTGCAATAATTTGAAAACGACCGGTTAATGATATTTCAGGTAAAGTATTATAAATAATAGATTCTTTGATATCTAGTTTTGATATACGTAGTGCTTCTATAGCAAGAACAGCGTTCTTTAATGGAATTTTTGGTAAAGGAAGATTTTTAATGTTCCCTTGTTGATCAAAAAAACTCCAACGTTTATTTTTTTTTTTAATGAAAAAATGTTTTTTATATTGTAGTAAATGTGCTTCAATTTTTTTTATATATTTAATTATACCACATAAAGCGTTTGTTTCTCCTAATATTATTGGTTTATCTTTTCTACAAATACCAGATTTTTCATAACTAATATGATTTATGCTATTTCCTAATATATTTGTATGTTCTAAACTGATAGAAGTAATAATTGCTACATCTGAATCAATTATATTAGTTGCATCTAAACGACCTCCTAATCCTACTTCAAGTATAATAATATCAACTTTTTCTAATTTAAACAAAAACAAAGCAGAAAGTGTAATAAATTCAAAAAAAGTTAAAAATATGTTTCCTCTATATTTTTCTATCATGCGAAAGCTCAACAAATGTTTTTTTTTTTTAAGTTCTTTTCCTCCTATTCTTATTCTTTCAGTATATCTTAATAAGTGAGGTGATGTGTAAACACCTACTTTAAAACCTGAATTAATTAAGATTAGTTCTAACGCACGACAAGTCGTACCTTTACCGTTTGTTCCACCAACAGTAAAGACAAAAGATTCAGTATTTAATAAGTGCAGTTTTTTTGCTACAATACGAATACGATCTAATCCTAGATGTATTTTATCAGGATAAATGTTCTCTAAATATTTTAGCCATTCTTCAAAAGAAGATTCATTGTTAATTAGAGAAAAATGATTTTTCATTAAATTTGTTAGCAAACTTTTAAAAAGTTTATTTTAAGATATTTTTGTAGATAACTCAAATTCTATCGATAAACAATATAGATTTTAATTATTTAAATTTAGTTTTGATATCTTCATAATTTTTGCTAATAAAGATGCTATTTTACTGCGCATTTTTAATCTATGTATAATCATATCAATTGATCCTTTTTCTAAAAGAAACTCGCTACGTTGAAAATTATTAGGTAATTTTTCTTTTACTGTTTGTTCTATTACTCGAGGTCCAGCAAATCCAATTAATGCTTTTGGTTCAGCAATATTTAAATCACCTAACATAGCAAAACTAGCAGATACTCCGCCCATTGTTGGATCAGTTAATATTGATATATATGGTAAACGACACTTTCTTAATTTTGTTAAAACAGCACTCGTTTTTGCCATTTGCATTAAAGAAATTAACGCTTCTTGCATACGAGCACCGCCACTAGCAGAAAAACAAACGAAAGCACATTTTTTTTGAATAGCTTGATTAACTGCACATACGAATTTTTCTCCTACAACTGATCCCATGGAGCCACCCATAAACATAAAATCAAGTGCTGCTACAACTATATTCATTCCATATAGTTTTCCTTCCATGACTACTAATGCATCTTTTTCTGCAGTTTTTTGTTGAGCAATTTTTAAGCGATCTTTATATTTTTTAGAATCTTGAAATTTTAAAATATCTTTTGGTTCTATTTCTACACCTAGTTCTTTAATAATACTATTTTTGTCTAAAAACTGATGCAGACGTTCGCGTGCTCCTATACGCATATGATTGTTACATTTTGGACATACTTTTAAATTACGTTCAAGTTCTGCTTTATATAATACTTGTTTACAAATATTGCATTTTGTCCATATTCCTTCTGGAATTTTTGATCGATGTGTAGTTATAATTTTTTTTTTTTTAAAAATACGTTCAATCCAATTCATACAATTACCCATTTTTTTGTAGAAAATTTTTGTTATGTAATGATGTTATATATGCTATAAAATTATTTATATCAATAGTTATTTATACTTTATATAAAAAAATAATCAACACTATTTATAATAGTTTTGATGTTTAAATTATTTTTTAAAAATTTTAGAGTTAACAGTGTAATTTATTATTTTAAAAAAAATCAGAAAAAAGTCCGGTGTTTATTTTAGGTAAATGAAAAAAATCAGGATAATCTACTGAAAAAAGGTAAAGACCTTTTGCTTTTACGGTAGAAAAATGAGATATATTACAGTTTTTAATTTTTAGGATTTCAGAGATCCATGTTTCATTTTTTTTATAATTTTTTCCTATTTCGATTAAACTACCAACAATTTTTCTAACCATATGATGTAAAAAAGAATTTGCTTTTATATCAATAATAATATAATTATTTATTTTCTTAATAAGAACGTACATGATATTTCTCCATGGAGTACTTGATTGACACTGTGATGAACGAAAAATAGAAAAATCTTTTTCTCCTATTAAAAATAATCCAGCTTGTTGCATTTTATCAACATTTAATGGTTCTTTAACATGTAAAACATTATTATTAAGAAATATGCTTGGTTTAGAAATTTTATTATATATTAAATAACGATAACATCTAGAAATAGCACTAAAACGGGCATGAAAATATTTTGGAACATGTTTAACCCAAGATATTGCAATATCTTCTGGAAGAAGTTGATTAGCACCTTTTATCCATGCACTATCAGGTCTTAATTTTTTACATTCGAAATGAATTACTTGTCCTATACTATGCACTCCTTTATCTGTTCTTCCTGCACAAAAAGTAGTAATTTTATGATCAGAAATTTTAGATAACACTGTTTCTAATTCTTCTTGTACAGTACGCACGTTTTTTTGACGCTGCCAACCATAATAATTTTTTCCATTGTACTCAATACATAATGCTAATTTCAGCCTCTATACTCCTTATTAATACATATGATAATTATTTTTATATAAAATTTTTGTAGAAAATCCGATATTTCGTAGTATTTTTTCTGTTAATAGATCATTACAACAAACTTCAATAGAAGACCATTCACGACGTATTCCATAATTTTTTCTTATTTTATCGAAATTTTCTGATATATTTGTTGTAATATTTCTTAAGGAGATATCATCTTGATTAATATCATATATAAGATGTACTAAATTTCTAAATTTAGATTGAGTAAATGATCCATTTAAATAAATTTTTGTAAAAATAGGAGTAGGAAGCATGTCTTTAATAGATATATTTTCTGATTTTTTAATAAATTCACACCAGACTTTATATACTTGAATTGTTGCTCTAACTTTTCCTTCTAATGTATGTCCAGCAATATGTGCTGTACCAATGTCAATTTTTTTTAATAGTTTTTTTAAAAAATTTGGTTCATTTTCCCATACATCTAGCACTACTTTTAGATCCGAACGAAAATCTAATATTTCTAATAAATCAAGATTATTAATTACAGAACCTCGACATGTATTAATAATGATAGTGTTTTTTTTAAGAGAAGATAATAATGACTTATCAAAAAGATGTAAACTTTTGTAAGGACCATAATTATATAATGGAACATGTAAAGTTAATATATCAGCTTGTTTAATAATTTCTTTTAACGTAAAAAACTTTTTTTTATTTTTTATTTTTGATAAAGGTGGATCACATAAAACGTTTTTTATTCCTAAGCAGTTTAAATATCTATGTAAAAGACTACCAATGTTTCCAAAACCAATTATTCCAATAGTTCGATTTTTTAATAAAAAATTTTCTTTTTGCGCAATTTTTAATAATGCAGCAAAAACATACTCGACTACTGAAATAGAATTACAACCAGGAGCTGAACAAAATTTAATATCTGATTTATCTAACCATTTTTTATCGATATGATCTGTTCCAGCAGTCACAGTTCCTACAAATTTAATAGTAGTATTAGACAATAAATTTTTATCAACTTTTGTGATAGATCGAACTATTAATCCATGTGCATTATGTAAAATTTCTTTTGGAATATGGCGTCCTGAAAAATTAATAACGTCACCAGTACGGCTAAATAATTCATTAGCATATGGTATGTTTTCATCAATAACTATTTTCACTTTTTTTTCTTGATTAATATATTGTACATAATTTTGCTTCAAACACTACCATGGTTTTTTTTTTATAACAACTGATTATAATCAATAATATTGATATTTTTAATTATCATTAATTATAATGATATTTTATCTTTTAAAAGGGTTATTATTTTTTTTAAAATTAATAAATAATTTTATACTAATTATTTTTAAAGATTGATGAAAATATTTTTCTAAGTAACGTTTGTAAGAACCAGGCAAATGATCCACTTGATTACCGTGAATAATAATAGTCAAAGGTTTATATTTACCTATATGAGCGTATTTTAACTTAATTAAACGACCTTTAAATAGAGGTGGACAATGATTTTTTTGAGCTAAATGCATTATATTCATTAATTTTGAGGTATTAATTGTTTTTTTTAAATTGAAGTTTGCTTCATTAATTGAGTTTACTATTTCTTTTATTTTTTTTTCATATAATGCTGAAATAAAATGTATGCGTACAAAACTAATAAAATTTAAGTTTGCACAAATATGTTTTTTAATTTCTTTTTTTTTTCTTTTTACGACAGTATCGTATTTATTAATAATAATAATTAAAGATTTCCCTTGATTTAATATAAAATTAATTAAAAATAAATCTTGTGTAGAAACTCCTATACATACATCAATCACTAATAAAATAATATCAGAATTTTTGATTGTTTTTAATGAATCTGAAATCATTTTTTTTTCAAGAATATTTTTTATTTTTTTCTTTTTACGAACTCCAGCAGTATCAATTAAAATATAATCATTATTATAAATTTTTATTGGAATAGATACGCTATCTATTGTAGTTCCTGTTATGGGAGATACAATCATTCTTTCTTCATTTAACAAATTATTAATTAATGTTGATTTTCCAGTATTAGGACGACCAATAAAAGCAATTTTAGGTGTATGTTTTTGTTCTTTTTGACAAAATTTTTTTTTTGGAAAATGCGATTGAAAAAATATTTGTTGTGCTAAAACCATAACTTCTTTTTTGTTTATAGAAGAAATAGGATAAATTTTTTCAAAACCTAATGCATAAAAATCATATTTTAATCTATCAAAATTATCAATTTTATCAATTTTATTTACTAACAAAAAAGTTTTTTTATTTTGTAAGGAAAGATATTTTGCAATTCTTTTATCTTCATATAATACTCCGGTAGATCCATCAGTTATAAATAAAATAAAGTTTGCTTTTTTAATTGCTATATTAGTTTGATATAAAACATTTTTGCTCATTTCATCTTTTTTATAACTAATTCCTCCTGTATCAATAATCGTAAAATAATTGTTTTTTATAATAGAAAAATTATATTTTCTATCTCTTGTCGTTCCTGCACTATCTGAAACTAAAGAACAATTTTTACCAATTAGATTATTGAACAATGTAGATTTTCCTACATTAGCACGTCCAATTAAAGCTATGATTGGAATCATTAAACATACCTTTTAAATGAATTAATTTTATTTACAAAAATTTTTATAATTCAATTAACAAAATATCTTATATTAAAAAAGTAATATTTTTTAAAATTTTTGATTTTTTTATAAAAGAATAATAACAAATTAATGACTAGTATAAATAAATACTGAATTTATAAGCATATTTTAAATAATTAAAAAAAAAATTTTTATTTCTTTCATTGATATTTATTTACAAAAAAACTTTTGTAATATATTTACAACAAGAAAATTTTTTTTAAAAGATCATTTTTTGATAGAAAAAATTGACTGTTTAAATTTAAATCTTTAAATAAAATTTTACTTTTTTTTATATTTTTATCATCTATTATTATAATATAATTTATTTTAAATTTATTTGCATATATGAGCTGTTTTTTTAAATTTTTTCCGCTAAGATCTGTAAATATTTTAAACATTGATTTCATATTACGAATTTCTTCAGCTAATTGAATAGCAAAATAGTTGCTTTCTTTCTTGAGGGAAACAATATAAATGCTAATATTTTTTTTATATTTAAAAGCATTATTTATATTTTTTATCAGTAGAAATAATCTTTCTATTCCTATAGCAAACCCAATAGCCGAAATAGATTTTTTTTGATCAATATGTTGAATTAAGTTATCATATCTTCCTCCCGAACAAATAGCATTTTGTGAACCTAGTTTTTCAGTTTTCCATTCAAACACTGTATCATTATAGTAATCCAATCCTCTAACTAAATAAGGATCTATTTTATAGAAAATATTATTTGTATTTAAAAAATTACATAATTCATCAAAATTTTTATGTGATTTTTTATCAAGATAATTAAGAAGAATAGGACCGTTACTAACGATTTCCTGTACTAATGGATTTTTACTATCTAATATTCGTAATGGATTTTTTTGTATTGTTTCTTTATATTTTTTATCTAATTTATGCTCATAGCTTTTTAAATATTTAATTAAAACATTACGATATTTCAATCTTATTTCTATGGATCCAATAGAATTTAAATGAAGAGTAACATAATTTAAAATTTTTAACTGTTTCCAAAATCGAGAACTCATCATAATTAATTCTGCATCAATCATTGGTGCCTCTAATCCGAAAACTTCTACTCCTAATTGGTGAAACTGTCTATACCTTCCATTCTGAGGACGTTCATAACGAAACATTGGTCCTAGATACCATAAACGATTATAATAATTATTTAAAATATGATAATTTTTAATAATTGAACGAACACACCCAGCAGTTCCTTCTGGTCGTAATGTAATACTTTTTCCTTTTTTATCACTAAATGTATACATTTCTTTATTGATTAAATCTGTAAATGTTCCAATTGCTTTTTCGAATAATATCGTTTTTTCTAAAATAGGCATTCTAATTTCAGAATATCCATAATTATTTAATATTTTTTTTAAAACATTTTCTATTGTTTGTAAAATTATAGTATCTTGAGGTAAATAATCATTCATTCCACGAACAGCGGAAATTTTATTATTTTTCATATAATATCTCTTTATAATAAAAGATTTTATTTTTTTAATATTTTATACTATATGATATTAATAAAATTAATTATTTTATTTTGTTACGAACTAGTTCTTCAATTTCTTTTAAAATATTTTTGTTTTTTATGCGTTCATTTTTTGGGCTACCGTTTTCATAAATTCGACTAAATTTTTTTCCACCCACTATACCAATATCAGCATTTTTAGCTTCTCCAATACCATTTACAATACAACCTATTATTGATATGTTTAAAGGTGTAATTATATCTTCTAATTTATTTTCTAAATATTTTAAAGTATTGATAACATCAAATTCTTGTCTAGAACACGTTGGGCAAGCAATAAAATTAATTCCTCGAAAACGAACTTTTAATGCTCTAAGAATATCAAATCCAATTTTTATTTCTTGAATTGGATTATCTGTTAAAGAAACACGAATCGTATCTCCAATTCCTTCTAAAAGTAGTGTTCCAATACCAATTGCTGATTTTACTATTCCTGAGTTTAGACCTCCAGCTTCTGTAACACCTAAGTGTAAAGGTTGATCAATTTTTTTTGAAAGAAGACGACATGCTTCAATAGTAATGAGTACATCAGATGATTTAATACTAACTTTAAATTGATAAAAATTTAAATTATCAAAATAATCAATTTGTCTCATGGCTGATTCTAATAAAGCTTGTGAATTAGGATAATTTCCATACTTTTTTTGTAAGTCTTTTTCTAAAGAACCAGAATTTATACCTAATCGAATAGGAATATTTTTTTCACGCGCGCAACTAACAACTTGTTTAATATGATTAATATTTCCAATATTTCCTGGGTTAATGCGTAAGCAGTCAGCACCATATTCTGCAACTTTCAATGCAATTTGGTAATTGAAATGAATATCAGCTATTAAAGGAATATTAACTCTTTTTTTTATAATTTTAAATGCTTCAGCAGAAGCCATATCAGGAATAGAAATACGAACAAGATCAGCGCCTGCATTTTTTAGTTGTTTAATTTGATGAATAGTATTCACTATATCAATAGTTTTTGTATTCGTCATGGATTGAACACTAATAGGCGCATTATCTCCAATAGGGACATTACCAACATAAATACGTCTTGATTGACGACGACTAATATTTTTTTCTTCATTCATCTTTTAAAATTTTTAATAGTATTTATCTATAAATCTTAACAAACACGTTTTTCGATAACAATGTAAAGATTATTCTACTATTATACTATTTTTGAGAAAAAAATTAATATAAATAGCTCTAGTAATTATACTTTAACATATATATTTAAAAAATGAATTTTTATTAACCTTAAAAAAATAACTATCTACTGTACTGCTGTAAATTCATTTTTAAACAGCAATATCCTTATTTTCATTTAAACTACTTTGATCAACAACAGAAATAACTTCTTTTTTCGAAAGATGATTAGTTGTTTTTATCCACCAAATACCAACTAAAACAGATATTATAAATATAACGAACCAAGTAAATATTTTTAACCAATTATCAATAATCGAATAATCTCTATGAGATATAGAATCTATTTTTTTTGATTTTAATGTTGAAAGTTTTATAGGAGTTTCTTCTGTTATTTTTAATAACAGTTCATCTTCTGGAATTTCTACTAAACGAGCATAAGAACGTATATAACCTTTTAAAAAAGTTAAAGATATATCTTTAGGTAGTTCATTTTCCTCAAGATCCTTTATAATTGAAACTTTTAGATATAATTTATCAGCCACGTCTTGTTGAGTTAAGCCTATTTTTTTACGAGCTGTTTTTAATCTGTTACCTATAGAGTCTACAGATATTTCATTTTGATTAGAGTTAATGTTCATTAACTAAATTATGCCAATTTTATACAAAAATAAAGTTTTTATTACACTTTCAAAATACATGAAAGTTTTTGTGAAAATATATAGAATAAATGTATCTATATATAAATATTGATATTATTGAATATTAATATGTATTAAACAATCAAATTATTTTTTTTAAAATAAAATAATTTATTTAAAGCATTCGATCAAGAAATTACATCATTATTAATAGTTAGCAGTAATAATCTTATAAATAATCAGTTATTTATGCGAGTTTATATTATCTAGCTATTTTTTTCTCCAATTAGTTGACCACAAGAAGCATTAATATCAGATCCTTTTGTTTTACGTATTACTGTGAAAAATCCGTTTTTCATTAAAATTTCTGAAAAACGAAAAATTTTTTCATAAGAACTAGTTTTATAAGGTAATCCTTTTATAAAGTTCCAAGGAATAAGATTAATTTTACTTGGAATTTTTTTTAAAAGAATGATTAATTTATGAGCATCTTCTTCGCTATCATTAATATTATTTAACATAACATATTCAATAGTAATTCCTTTTTTATTTGCATATGAATTTTTAGTATATTCTTTTATTGCATTTAAAAGGTTACATATATTATATTTTTTATTAATAGGTACAATTTTATTTCGTAATGCATCATTTGACGCATGCAATGAAATTGCTAATGCTACATCAACAATTTTTTTTAATTTTTTAAAAGCTGGAACAATACCAGTAGTAGAAATAGTAACACGACGTTTAGAAAAACCAAAACAATAATCGTCTAATATTATTAAAATAGCCTGGCCAACATTGTTTACGTTCAATAAAGGTTCACCCATTCCCATAAACACAATATTTGTTATGGGAAGAATTTTTTTTTTATTTTGTATATTTTTAATTAACCAAATTTGACCAATTATTTCAGATGTTAAAAGATTACGATAAAATTTTTGTTGTCCAGTAGCACAAAAAGAACATTTTACAGGACAACCAATCTGAGAAGATACACAGAGTGTACCTCGATTTTTTTCAGGAATATAAACTGTCTCAATATATTGAGTACTAATAAGAATTAGCCATTTTATAGTACCATCAATCGATTTTTCTTCTTTTATGATTTTTGGTATTTTAATTTCGCTAAATTTTTTTAATTTATTACGTAATGATTTACTAATATTTGTCATCTTTTCGAAATCATCACAAAAATTGTGATAAATCCATTTCATAATTTGATTAGCTCGAAAAGGTTTTTCATTAATATCAACTAAAAATTTTTTCATTTGATCACGAGTGAGATCAAGTAAATTTATCGGTTGTTCGTTTTTTAGATGATTTTTTGAAAAAAACATAGCAATTTTTATTGTTTTTTTTATTAATATAATATAAAAAATTAACGATTTTCTTGTTAAGAATTATTCCCTGGATTCTAACATAAAAATATTATCATTAATATAGAAGACATTAATAAAAAACATGTATACTTTGTTTTAATTTTTTTTATAAAAATAAACAATATTTTTCTTTAAAAACTTAGTTGCATAATTTATTTCTTCTTCAGTAGTAAAACGTCCAAAAGAAAAACGTAAGGAACTATTTACAATTTTTTCGTTTAATCCCATTGCTTTTAATACATGTGATTTTTTTACAGAAGAGTTACAAGCAGAACCATAAGACATACTTAATGTTTTTAAAATTTCTACAAAAAAGGTTTTTTTTACATCAAAGAAACAAATATTAATTATGCTCGGGACATTTAATTTTAAGTCACCGTTAAAAGAAATATTTTTAATGTTTTTGATTTTATTAAATAGAATATCATGAAATTTTTTTAGACGTTTTTTTTCTTCTGAGAAAAATTTTTTTTTCTGGATAATTTCGGATGCTTTACCAATTCCAACAATTTGATGTGTAGCTAAAGTACCTGATCTTATTTTTTTTTCTTGTCCACCTCCGTGTATGAGAGGCTCCATAATAAGGTGTAGATTTTGACGTATATACAAGACACCAACACCCTTAGGTCCATAAAATTTATGTGCAGAAAAAGACATTAAATCAATATTTTTTTTTCTTAAGTCAACAGTAAATTTTCCAATAGATTGGGTTGCGTCTACGTGAAAATATATATGATTTTTTTTGCAAATTTTTCCGATAGCACTAATATCTTGAATTACTCCAATTTCATTGTTAACTTCCATAATAGAAACTAAAAAAGTATCTTCTTTAATGGATTTTTTTATTTCTTTTATATCTATTAAACCATTTTTTAATGGTTTAATATAAGTAACATTAAATCCTTTTTTTTCTAAAAAAAGACAAGTATTAATTACTGATTTATGTTCAATAGAACTTGTAATAATATGTTTTTTTTTGTTATTATGAGAGTATGCTAATCCCTTAATAGCCAAATTATTTGATTCAGTCGCCCCAGAAGTAAAAAATATTTCGTTTGTATTAACATGAATCAAATCAGCTACCTGATTTCTAGCTATATCAATAGCTTCTTCTGCATGCCATCCAAATTGATGAGATCGTGAGGAAGAATTTCCAAATTTTTCGCTATTACCTAAATATTGAATCATTGATTGAGTAACTTCAGGATCAATAGGAGTCGTTGAAGCATAATCAAAATAAATAGGTAATTTTATAAGTTTTTTCATTGATTTTTAAAGTTAATTAAACTAATACTTTTTAAAAAAGTATTTATTTTAATTTATAATAAAAGATATCTTTATTTTTTCTTAGTAGTATATAATATATATTATTTTAGCAAAAAATCTATTAGAAATAACTTGCGATAACTAATAAATTGTCTATTTTTTTTATTACCAAAAATAAATTTATAATGAGAAAATAAAATGCATCCTATGCTTAATATAGCTATACGTGCAATACGTAAAGCAGGAACTATAATTGCAAAAAATTATGAAGTATTAGCAGATGCACGTGGAAAAAATATCTATCTTAAAAATGAATATTTTATTAATATTAACTATAAAGTAGCAACTATTATTAATACAATCGTTCAAAGATCTTATCCTCATCATAACTTTTTTTATGCAAAAATTAATAAAAAAATTGAAAAAAAATCTCATTTCACATGGATTATTAATCCATTAGATGGTATTAATAATTTTATTAAATGTTTTCCGTATTTTGCTATTTCAATTGCTATACAAATGAAAAATAAAACTGAAGCTGCTGTAATTTATGATCCAATACGCAATGAATTATTTACAGCTGCAAGAGGAAGAGGAGCACAGATTAACGGTTTTAGGTTGCGATGTAGTAAGTCTACAGAATTAAAGCATGCTATTGTCGCAATCAATTTTTTAGTAAATAGTAAAAAAAAATATATTTTTAAATTTAATTTGGTTAAAAAATTATTAGATAAAGATATTGATTTACGTTGCACTGGTTCTTCTGCTTTAAACTTTGCATATTTAGCAGCTGGTAGAATAGATGCAGACATTGCAATGGACATGGCTCCATGGAATATTTTCTCAGGTGAACTACTAATACGTGAATCTGGTGGCTTAGTGACAGATTTTAGAGGTTCTAATAATTATTTGCAATCAGAAAGTTTAATATCTGGTAACGCTAAAATTGTTAAATTACTTTTTATGGAGATTCATCAAACTTTATAAAACTTAGTTTTCTATAAAAATAAAAGTTTTATTTTATAATATAAATAGAATTTAATTTTTTTTAAATTATTTAGCTATTTTATAGTATATTTACCGATTTTAAGATTAAAAACGAGTTTATTTATGATATATAATAATTATTTACATTTTCCTCAAATTAATCCTGTAATTTTTTCTATAGGACCTATAAATTTTTATTGGTATGGATTGATGTATGCATTAAGCTTTTTTTTTGCTATTTATGTAGGAAAAAAAAAATCTAAAAAATCATTAGGTGTCTGGAAAAAAGAAGAAATAAATAATCTATTTCATATGAGTTTTTGGGGTGCAATTATAGGAGGACGTTTGGGTTATGTACTTTTTTACAATATTCAACTCTTTTTAAATAATCCTTTTTATTTATTTAAAATTTGGGAAGGTGGGATGTCATTCCATGGTGGTTTAATTGGTGTTATTGTAATAGCTTTTTATTTTTCAAAAAATTCAAATAAAAGTTTTTTAAAAATTACTGACTTGATTGCACCTTTAATACCTTTTGGTTTAGGGGCAGGTCGATTAGGAAATTTTATTAATGGAGAATTATGGGGTAGAGTCTCAACAAGTTCTTGTTTTTCAATGCTTTTTCCAAAATCACGTGAAATTGATTTAATTCTTGCTAAGAATAACATACAATACCAAATTTTATTGAAAAATTACGGAGTATTACCTAGACATCCTTCTCAAATTTATGAATTCTTTCTAGAAGGAATTTTGTTATTTTTTATTATGAATATTATTGCTAAAAAATATAAAAAAACTGGAATAACATCAGGAACCTTTATGATTATTTATGGAATTTTTAGAATTTTTTCAGAATTTTTTCGTGAACCAGATCCTCAACTTGGTCTTTTTTTAAAGACTATTAGTATGGGACAAATTTTATCATTACCAATGATTTTTTTTGGAATATTTATTTTAATATATTCATTAAATGGTTTTTTTTACAAAAATAAGTGATAAATATGAAACAATATTTAGAATTAGTAAAAAAAGTTATAAGTAAAGGTACAAAAAAAAAAGATCGAACTGGAATAGGCACATTATCCATTTTTGCTCATCAAATGCGTTTTAACCTAAAAAAAGGATTTCCATTAATTACAACAAAAAAGTGTTATATTCCTGCAATTATTCATGAATTACTCTGGTTTTTAAAAGGAGAAACAAATGTACGTTATTTACAGAAAAAAAATATTACAATCTGGAATGAATGGGCAGATAAACTTGGAAACCTTGGACCTATATATGGAAAACAGTGGCGTTTTTGGCAAACAAGTGATAACGGAAAAAGTATAGATCAAATAAGTTCTATGGTACACGCTTTAAAATATAATCCAAATTCACGTCGAATGCTTGTATCAGCTTGGAATGTGGGAGATATAGAAAAAATGGCTTTACCTCCTTGTCATGTACTTTTTCAATTATATGTTAATAACAAAAAACTTTCGTGTCAAATTTATCAACGTTCTTGTGATGTATTTCTTGGTTTGCCATTTAATATAGCTAGCTACGCACTTTTATTACATATGTTCGCTGAACAAACTAATTTAAAACCTCACGAATTAATTTGGACCGGAGGGGATATACATTTATATATTAATCATTTAAAACAAGCAAACACACAATTAAAACGTGAACCAAAACCCCTTCCTAATCTAATTATTCAAGGAAAACCTAAATCTATTTTTGATTATAGCTTTGATGACTTTTTAATAAAAAACTATACACCGCATCCTTCAATTAAAGCTGAAATTGCTATATAAATAAAATATTACTACAATGATATCGGACTTATATATTATAAATACAACATAAGTATTTTTGATTTTCTTTGGTGATTGTATATTTTTCTTTTAATTTTTGGTAAAGAATCAATGTTCACAGGAACAAAACCATTTTCTTGAAACCAATGTATACTACATGTAGTCATGACAAAAATTTTTTTTAATCCAATTTTTAATGATTGATTTTCTATAGCACGTAATAATAATTGCCCTCTTGATGATTTTCTATAATCAGGATGTACAGCTAGGCAAGCCATTTCTCCTATTTTTTCTTTTTTAAAAACATATAAAGCAACACAAGCAATAATTAAATTTTCCCGTTTAATAATAATAAATTTATCAATTTCTGTTTCTAATTGTTTACGTGAACGATATACTAAAATACCTGCTTTTTCTAAAGGACGTATTAGTTCTATAATACCACCTATATCATTAACTTTTGCATGTAGTATTTTTTCGGAAGACTCCATAACAATTTGAGTTCCTATACCTTCTCTAGAAAAAAGTTCTTGTAGTAATGCTCCGTTTTCTTGATAACTAATAAAGTGACTTCTTTTAACACCATTTTGACAGGCTTTTATTGCTCCTCTTAAAAAGAGAACAGTGCTTTTTTTAATTTCCTGGTTATTTTTTAAAAATTCTTTTAGTTTTTTAGGAAAAATTTCTGAAATTACTTCTCCATAACTATTAGTGATTCCCTGCTCATTGCAAAAACCAATCATTTTTTCAGCTTGTAAAGAAATAGCTATTTTTGTAGCAATATCTTCAGATAACAAATTAAAATTTTCACCAGTTACTGATGCTGCTATTGGTCCTATTAATACAATATTTTTGTTATTTAACTGATGAACAATAGCATCTTTTTCTATTCGTCTTATACAGCCAGTATATATGTAGTCTATTCCATCCTTAACACCTAACGGTTGAGCTATAACAAAATTACCACTAACAACATTAATATTAGCACCCTGTAATGGTGTATTGTTTAAACTCATAGATAAACGAGCTATAATTTCTAATTGAAGACTACCCGCTTCTTTTTTGATTAGTTCTAAAGAATATATATCTGTTATACGATTGTATTGATAATACTCGGCTTGAATATTATTTTTTTTTAAGCTAGTGTTAATTTGAGGACGGGCTCCATATACTATTACTAAACGAATACCTAAACTATGTAATAATCCTATATCATTTATGATGTTATAAAAATTTTTATGTTTGATTGCTTCTCCATTTAACATAATCACAAAAATTTTGTTACGATGAGTATTAATATATGGAACTGCATGACGAAAACCATGAACTAATTCAGTGGTACGTTCCTTCATAATAACCTCTAAATAAATATATTGTTTCACTTTATAAAATCAGTTAATTAATTTTATAAAAAGTATTTACAAAATTTTACTAATTATTTTTGAGAAAAAATAATATTTTTATAAATTTTATAACTAATTGATAAAAATTAAATAATAAAAAATATTATATATTTTAAAAAAACTATGGAATAAATAATTATATGTTAATAATTTTCAAAAAAAAATCAATAATTCTTCCTAAAGGTTATAAAAAACTTTTATTACATTCTTGTTGTTCACCGTGTGCATGTTATGCTATGGAATTATTACAAAACTCTAATATTAACTTTTCTATTTTTTTTTATAATCCAAATGTTCATCCAAAAAAAGAATATATACTTCGTAAAAACGAAAATATACGTTTCGCAAAAAAATTAAACATTCCTTTTATAGATGTTGATTATGATAAAAATAATTGGTTTAATCGTATAAAAGGACTTGAATTTGAACCAGAAAGAGGAAAACGATGTACTTTATGTTTCGATATGCGTTTTGAAAGAACAGCTTTATATGCTTATGAAAATAATTTTTCAATAATTACTAGTGTTTTAGGAATTTCTCGATGGAAAGATTTAGACCAAATTAATAAATCTGGTTTAAAAGCAGTCTCACGATATTCTAATATGATATACTGGACCTTTAATTGGAGAAAAAAAGGAGGTTCATTAAATATGATAACAATTAGTAAACGTGAAAAATTTTATCAACAACAATACTGTGGTTGTGTTTATTCGCTTCGTGATACTAATAAACATAGAATAAAGAATAATCGAAACAAAATTCAAATAGGTAAAAATTATTATCAATAAATTTTTGTTATAAAAATTTTTGAATAAAATTATTGTAATATTATTTTTTTATTGCAAATAAAACATCAAAATAATATCTAAACTAGTTATTTTTATTTATCTTAAATTTTCTGTAAAAACATTACTTATTTTTAATAATTTTTTTATAAACACTTAATTATGAAATATTTTTTACTGATTTTATTAAAAAATAAAGAAATATAAAATTGTATAAAGTTAAATTTATAACAACTTGTAAACTTTTTAAGTCATTTTAATTATAAAAAACTAAAATTTTTTTACATCTTTTAAGTATTATTTAACTACTTTATAATCATTCATAGAATTTATTTAATGATTTTTTAATATAAAAAAAAATACGCTGTGTTATAAAAAAAATTTTAAATTAATCATTAGTAGATATTAAAAAGATAAAAACAGCTTATTTTTATAAAAAATAAATTTTATCTATACACTAAACGAAATATTCTATGTTAGCATAAATTTTTTTTAAAAATTATATTAAAATTAATACAAGTCGTATTGTATATAAAAAAATATCTAAAATAACATGGGTTGTATTATAAAAAATAGTAAAAATTATGATACATTTAATCTTAAAATGTATAATTTATTTAATTCTATGTAGGATTTTTCTTGAATATTGTGTAATTCAAACAATTATTTATTATTTTATAATAACTAGAAATTTTTTATAAAAATAAAAAAAATATTTTTATAAAGTCAAAAAAATTATTGAAAAATTTTTAAAATGGTGATATTTGTTCGATTTTTCTTAAAATTTAACAAATATAAATTAATCATGATATATTTTCTAACATTTATTAAAAAATATTATAAATAGTTTTCTTAACAAAATTATAATGTTTTTTAGGTTAATTTATTATATGAAAAAAAAACAACCAAAAACATTACGTTCTTTAAAATTTAGCCAAGAATTAAGAAAAAACATTTCTACTATTCTTCAACATCAAATTAAAGATCCTCGTATTAGTAAAACTGTTTTAATATCCGATGTTATCGTATCAAATGATCTTATTTACACAAAAATTTTTTTTACAATTTTTGAATATAAAAATCAAGAAAAAATAAAAATTACGTTAAAAGGTCTAAAAAATTCCTCAAAATATATACGATACTTATTAGGAAAATCAATGCATTTACGTATTTTACCTGAATTAAAATTTTTTTATGATTATTCACTAACAAACGGAATAAATATTTCTAATATTCTATCTAACCTTTTACGTTACGAAAAAGATAAGAAATAACTGTAAAGAGAATAAAGATACATTAATGAAAAATAAAAAACATCGTATAATAAATGGATTTTTTATATTAAATAAACCAAGAGGATGTTCCTCAAATCAAATTTTACAAAAAATTAAAAATATATTTCAAGCAAAAAAAGCTGGCCATACTGGATCGCTTGATCCAATAGCTACTGGTATGTTACCAATTTGCTTAGGAGAAGCTACTAAGTTTTCTCAATATTTATTAAATGCTAACAAGCATTATCAAGTCTTAGCAAAGTTAGGTCAAACAACTAATACATCTGATTCAGAAGGTATAGTGATTAAAGAACGTCTAATAAAATTTAATGAAAAATATTTATTAGACGTTCTTAAAAGTTTTACTGGAAAAATATTACAAACTCCTTCTATGTTTTCTGCTATAAAAAAAAATGGAATTCCTTTATATAAATATGCAAGAAAAGGAGTTACAATTTTTCGGCAACCTCGTTTAATTAATATTTATAAACTACGATATATTTTTTGGAAAAAAGAATTTTTAAAACTCGAAATTCATTGCTCAAAAGGTACTTATATTCGTACATTAATTGAAGATATTGGTGAAAAACTTGGTTGTGGTGCACATGTAATTATGTTACATCGCATAAAAATATCATCTATTCATCATGAAATGACTTCTTTTGACCAATTACAAAAAATATATTCCTTTTCTGAAAAAAATGGTATTGATAAGTATCATTTAATTGATAGATTGATATTTCCAATAGAAAAATTATTAATAATGTTTCCTGAATATAATTTACTAGAAAAATTTACTATAATTTTAAAAAATGGAAAAATAATAAAGTATAAAAAAAATAGTTCTTATACTGGATTTATACGAATTACTGAAGGAAAGAAAAAAAAATTTATAGGAGTAGGAAAAATTAATAACAAAGAAGAAATAATTCCTATTCGTTTGCTAAATACTTAAAAAATTTATGCATTTTGATATTGCTATAAATATCTGATACAATTAATTTATATTAAAAGTATCAATCAAAACAATAAGTTAAAAATTTGTTAAAAATATAAGTTTTATAAACAATTTTAAAAACGCTGAGTTAGAGATTGGCTTTACATTAATAAACTATTGGACAATATATGTCTCTAAGTATAAAAGTAAAAGAAAGTATTATTAGCACATATGGATATCATAAAAATGACAGCGGTTCCACCGAAGTTCAAGTAGCTATGTTAACAAATCAAATCAATCATTTAAAAAATCATTTTTCTTACCATAAAAAAGATTACCATAGTCGTAGAGGATTGCTAAGAATGGTTTCTAGACGAAGAAAATTACTAAATTATTTGAAAAAAACAAATTTTGACAAATACTGTAAATTAATTGCAAGTTTAAAACTTCGTCATTAATTATTTATTATTTTTAATTTTTAGTAAAAAACATAAAAAATTTTAAATTTAATAAAATCCAAAACTATTGAAAAATTACAATTTTATCTTATCTATTTTGAAAAATTAAGGATTTTAAATTTTGCTAAATCCTACTATCAGCACATTTAAATATGGTCAACATACCATAAAATTAGAAACTGGTGTTATAGCTCGTCAAGCAACAGCAGCAGTTATGACTAGTATAGACGATACTTCTGTTCTTGTTACTGTAGTTTGTCAAAAAAACATTAACTCAGATGTAGATTTTTTTCCATTAACAATTACTTATCAGGAACGTACTTATGCTGCTGGACGTATCCCAGGAAGTTTTTTTAGAAGAGAAGGTCGTCCTAGTGAAACAGAAATATTAGTTTCTCGTCTAATTGATCGTCCATTACGTCCCTTGTTTCCAGAAGATTTTATAAATGAAGTTCAAATTATTGCTACTGTCGTTTCTTTAAATCCTCAAATAAATCCCGATATAGTCGCTATTATTGGAGCTTCTGCAGCTTTATCATTATCCGGTATTCCTTTTGCAGGTCCTATTGGAGCAGCACGTATAGGCTATATTAACAAAGAATATGTTTTAAATCCTACTATTGATCAAATGAAAACATCAGATTTAGATCTAGTGATTTCTAGTACAAAAGATGCAATTTTAATGGTAGAATCATCAGCTAATCTCTTAACAGAAGAAACAATATTAAATGCTATTATTTATGGGTATGAAAAACAACAAAAAGTTATAAAAAACATCAATAAATTTGTTGAAAAAGCAGGAAAAAAAGTATGGGACTGGAGTCCAGAACATATTAGTAAAACATTAAAAACAACAATTAAAGATTTAGTTGAAAAAAACTTAAAAAAAGCGTATAAAATAAAAGAAAAAAATAAACGCTGTGAAAGAATCAATGAAATTAAAAATCATATTTTAGAAACTGTATTAAAAGAAGATGATCAATTAGAAAAAAATAAAATTATTCGTTTTCTTTTAAATATTGAAAGAGAAATAATGCGCAAAAGCCTCATTAAAGGTAATAAACGTATTGATGGAAGATCTAAAAATGAAATCAGAGACATTAACGTAATAACTGGAATATTGTCTAGAACGCATGGTTCTGCTCTCTTTACAAGAGGAGAAACTCAAGCATTAGTTACAACTACTTTAGGAACTTCACGTGATGCACAAAACGTTGACGAACTTATAGGAGAACGTGCTGAAAATTTTTTATTTCATTATAACTTTCCTCCATACTCTGTTGGAGAAACTGGAAATATTGGTTCTCCAAAACGTCGGGAAATTGGACATGGAAAACTAGCAAAACGAAGTCTTTTAGCTGTTATGCCTACTATAGAATCCTTTCCGTATACAATCAGATTAGTATCTGAAATCACTGAGTCTAATGGATCATCATCAATGGCTTCTGTATGTGGAGCATCACTTGCTTTGATGGATGCTGGAGTACCTATTAAAACAGCAATAGCTGGAATTGCTATGGGGTTAGTTAAAGAAAAAGAAGATTTTGTAGTTTTATCTGATATTTTAGGGGACGAAGATCATTTAGGAGATATGGATTTTAAAGTAGCTGGAGGTGATTCTGGGGTTACTGCACTACAAATGGATATAAAAATTAAAGGTATCACTCGGGAAATTATGAAAATAGCGTTAACAGAAGCAAAGAAAGCAAGAATACATATTTTAAATATCATGAATAAAGAAATTAGTAATCCTCGTCAAGAAATTTCTGAATTTGCCCCAAGAATTTATACTATAAAAATTAATACAGATAAAATTAAAGACGTAATTGGAAAAGGAGGATCAATTATTAGATCTATAACAGAAGAAACAAAAACTACAATAGAAATCGAGGATGATGGTACAATTAAAATTGCTGCTAATCAAGATATTACAGCTAAAGAAGCTATTAGAAGAATTGAAGAAATTACAGCTGAGATAATTGTTGGTAATATTTACTCAGGAAAAGTAACAAGGATTGTTGATTTTGGAGCATTCGTTGCTATTAAGGGGGGAAAAGAAGGATTAGTACATATTTCACAAATTACTCATAAACGTGTAGAAAAAGTTACAGATTTTTTAGAAAGAGGTCAAAAAGTTTTAGTTAAAGTGATTGAAGTAGATCGTAATAGCAGAATTAGATTAAGTATTAAAGAACTGCAAAAAACATAAATATAACTTTTAAAAAAAAAAACAGTTTTTTCTAAAGTATATATTTAATAATTGGTGTTAGATGTTTTTTAATTTTTTTTAACTCATTATATAATGTTGATAATGTTAGATTTTTATTATTTTTTATATTAAACAAGATTTGCTTAATATAGTATAAATATTAAATTAATTTATAATTTTCATCATTCTCTCTTATTCTTATTCATATAATAAAATTTTAAAATAATGTAAATATTTTTTTACATTAAACTCGCTTATAAAATTTTAATATAAAATTGAATAGTAGAAATAAAAATAGTTAAATTTATTTGTTTATCGAGTATTTTATTAAAATATGATTAGTAGTATTTATTTTTTAACTATTTATTTCTATTCGAATATTATAATTTAAAATTCAATATAGTGTTTTAAAAAAAGTTATTTCATTTTTTCAATTAATTCATTATAAAAATTTAAAACAACATAATTATTATTTTAATTTTATAGTTAAAACTATTCTTTACAATTAAAAAAAATAGAGACTAGTTCTTGAAATCAAGAGGCATAAAGTACTACATGACTAATATGCAAATCAATTTTACTGATTTAGGACTTAAACAGTCCATTTTATCAGTTTTAAAAGATATTGGATATATTAAACCATCTCCTATTCAATCAGCCTGTATTCCATATCTTTTATCAGGACGTGATGTTTTAGGAATGGCTCAAACTGGAAGTGGAAAAACAGCTGCTTTTTCACTACCTATGTTAAACAAAATAGATCCGTTGTTAAAATCTCCTCAAATTTTAGTTCTTACTCCAACTAGAGAGTTAGCTTTGCAAGTATCTGAAGCTTTTAATGATTTCTCAAAAAATATGAATCATATTCGTGTGCTTGCTCTATACGGAGGACAACGTTATGATATACAGTTACGAGCGTTACGATATGGGCCTCAAGTAGTTGTCGGTACTCCAGGACGTCTTTTAGATCATTTAAAAAGAGGAACCTTAGTTTTTTCAAATTTAACTGGTTTAATTTTAGATGAAGCAGATGAAATGTTACGTATGGGTTTTATTGAAGATGTAGAATCAATTATGTCAAAATTACCTAAAGATCATCAAACAGCACTTTTTTCTGCTACTATGCCAGATCCTATTTTAAGGATTACTCGACGTTTTATGAAAAACCCTCAAGAAATCAGGATAAAATCAAATTTAACTACTAGACCAGATATTAGCCAATCTTATTGGTATGTATATGGTTGCAAAAAAAATGCTTTGATGAGATTTCTTGAAGTAGAAAATTTTGATGCAGCAATTATTTTTGTACGTACGAAGAGTATGACTTTAGAAGTTAATGAGGTATTGGAAAAAAATGGATATAATAGCGCACCTCTTAATGGTGATATGAATCAAATTCTTCGTGAAAAAACTTTGGAGCGTTTAAGAAACGGAAATTTAGATATTTTAATTGCTACCGACGTAGCTGCTCGTGGTTTAGATGTTGAACGTATTAGTCTAGTAATTAATTATGATATCCCATTAGATGCAGAATCTTATGTTCATAGAATTGGGCGTACCGGAAGAGCAGGTCGTGCAGGTCGTGCATTGTTATTTGTTGAAAATCGTGAAAGACGATTGCTAATCAACATTGAACGTATTATGAAAGTTAAAATTTCAGAAGCAAAATTACCTGATGCTAATTTATTAAGTACTTGTCGTCAAAAGAAATTTTCAATACGCATAGAAAAGCAACTTGAAAGCAGTGATTTAGAAAAATACTGCAAACTTTTAGAACGGCTATCACCTACAAAAGATTTAGATATTAAAATTTTGGCTGCTGCATTACTAAAAATTGCACAAGGTGAACGTCCACTAATTTTACCTCCTGATTCTTTATATTTTCAACGTCGGGAACGAAAAACAAATTATGATTTTCGTAAGAATCAAAGAAAAATGGATATTTATCGTATTGAAATTGGAAGAAATGATGGGGTAGAAGTGCGTCATATTGTTGGTGCTATTACAAATGAAGCTGATATGAATAATCGATCTATTGGAAATATTAAATTATTTAATACTCACTCTACAATTGAGTTACCACAAGGAAAATCTAATAATATTTTAAAAAATTTTGCTAGAATTCGTATCTTTAATAAACCAATAAATATAAAGTTATTGAGTGAATCAAAAATTCAAGACAGTAATCTGAAAAATTTTAAAAATCGTGTATATAATCGTCGTATTTTTGAAAAAAATAAAATTAAACGTTCTAATCACGAGTATAACAATCGAAATAATAATTTTAAAAATATTAAAATAAATTAAAAAAAACATATTTTGATATTTATTAATAACAGGACATTTGATTGTCCTGTTTAGTTTTTTTTAAAATTATTAATACTCTTTAAATTGAGATAAAAAACGTACCGCAGTAGCTTCAATTTCGATCTTTACATCTTTTGGTAATCGTGAAACTTCTACACATGAACGGACAGGATAAGTTGCTTTATGTTTTAAAAAAAATTGTTGATATTTTTTATTCATTATCTCAAAATCATTAAGATTTATCATAAAAATTTTAATTTTAACAATGTTATTTACTTTTAGTTTTGCTTTTTCTAATATTGCCTTTATATTATTTAAAGATAAACAAACCTGATCTTCTATTTTATTGGGAATAGTATTAGTTTTCGGATCTACTGGTATTTGACCAGAAATGATAACAAATTGACCTAAATCTAAACCTTGAACATAAGGTCCAATAGCTTTTGGTGCATTATCTGTACTAATAATAAAATTGGACATAGTTTATACCATAAATTTTTTGTATATAAAATATTATAAATAATTCATAACTATCTGATAAAAAAATTCTTTCTCACAATACTTACAAAGCAAGTACACCTTATTCATTTTTTTTCTTATTAAGAAACAAGAATATATTGATTCTACACGACTAATACAATTAATATTTGGACATATTAATAACCATTCAATAAATTTTGGTAAAATTGGTTTAATTTTTGTTACAACTTTATATTCTGATATACAATTTACTGTTGTTCGTGAAGAAAATATAGCAAGTTGATTAATTTGATCATTATTTAAAAAAGTATTTTCAATTTTAATTAAATCTTTTACCCCCATAATATATGAAGGTAGATTTAAACCAATTGTAATACGTTTATGAGTTTCAGTAAAACGAAAAAGTGATAATAATTTAAAACCTTTTCTTGCAGGGATATGATCAATAACAGTCCCACATTTTATTGCTTCTACTTGAAGTTTTTTATCTTGCATAAAGTTATTTTTACAACATTATTTTTTTTCTTAAAGTTAGTATTAACAAAGCTTGACGTACAAAAACTCCATTTTTAGCTTGCTCAAAATACCATGCTTGAGGTGTATTATCAACATCAGTTTTAATTTCATCAATTCGTGGTAATGGGTGCATAACTTTCATGCTATTTTTAGCATTTTTTAAATCAGATGCTCTTAATATAAGTTGTTCTTTTATATTAGCATATTCAGATGAATCTAATCTTTCTTTTTGCAATCTTGTCATATATAAAATATCTAATTTAGGTATAACTTCTTCTAAGGATAAATTTTTTTTCCATACAATATTTTTTTCATAAAGCATATCAGTTATATAAGTAGGCATGGATAATGCGTCAGGAGAAATAAAAAAAAAATGATTATTTTCAAATTTTGATAACGCTTGTGTTAAAGAATGTACAGTACGGCCATATTTTAAATCACCTACCATTGCTATGTTTAAGTTATGTAATCTACTTTGTGTTTCCATAATAGTAAAAAGATCTAAAAGAGTTTGCGTTGGATGTTGATTTGATCCATCACCTGCATTAATAATTGGAATATTTTTAGAGAAATTTGTTGCAAAACGTGCTGCACCTTCTAATGGGTGACGTATAATAATTGCGTCTACATAAGTGCTAATAACTGAAATTGTATCAGCAAGACTTTCACCTTTTTTCTTCATAGAAGTATTATTATCATCATCAAAACCAACAACTGAAGCTCCTAATCGATGGATTGCAGTTTCAAAAGAAAGTCTTGTGCGTGTTGAAGCTTCAAAAAAACAACTAGCAATAACATCATATTTCAATAAATCTTGGTATCTTTGATATTTTAATTTTTTAGCTGTTTTTAAAACTAATTTTATTTCTTCTTTACTAAAATCATTAATAGAAATGACATGTTTTCGATATAACGAATGAATCATTCGATGTATAACCTTTTATTAAAAATGTTTTAATTTTTTTATTGAAAATAATATTTATTTAGAAAGAATTTTTTAATAATGTAGATAACATTATTGCTTTAACAACATGTATCCTATTTGCTGCTTGTTCAAAAACTATACTATTTTTAGATTCAAAAACGTTATTTGTTACTTCCATTCCTTCCGTTAAACAATATTTTTTCATTAATTTCGCTCCTAATTCGGTTTCTTTATTGTGAAAAGCTGGCAAGCAGTGCAAAAATTTTACATTAGGATTATAAGTAAGTGCTAACACATTTTTATTAACTTGATAATGTCGTAAAAAATTAATTTTTTTTTCCCAAAAACTTTTATTTTCTCCCATTGATATCCAAACATCTGTATATATAAAATCTGATCCTATAACTCCTTCAGCAATATTTTCTGTTAATTTAATATTACCTCCATTTTTTTTTGCTAATATACTACAAATATTAAATAATCTTTTTTTAGGCCAACAAAATTTAGGTGAAATTAATCTAAAATTCATACCAAATAAAGCAGCTGCTTCAAGCATACTGTTACTTATATTATTGCTTGCATCTCCAATATATGATAAAGTGATGTTTTTAATTTTTTTTTCTGGTAAATATTCTTGCATAGTTAACAAATCTGAAAGAATTTGTGTAGGATGAAAATCATTTGTTAATCCGTTCCATACAGGAATTTCAGCATAATTAGATAAAATTTTTAATTGAATTTGTTTAAATCCTCTATATTGAATACCATCATACATTTTACCTAATACACGTGCAGTGTCTTTTATTGATTCTTTATAATTAATTTGATTGCCAATGGGTCCTAGATAAGTTACATTTGCACCTTGATCATATGCAGCTACTTCGAAAGCACATCTAGTACGAGTAGAATCCTTTTCAAAAATTAATGCAAGATTTTTTCTTGTTAAATATTGAATTTCTTGATTCTTTTTTTTAGCTTTTTTTAATTTAAAAGCAAGATCAATTAAGTATTGAATTTCTTGTGCATTAAATTGTAATAATCTAAGAAAATGACGTTTATAAAATGTATTCATATGAAATTTTTTCCAAAAAAATATAAAAAACCTTTAAGCAATTTATTTTATAAAAATTTTTGTAAATTTATAAAAATTTTTTTATGAAAAATAATTTTTTATTTTTATTTGCCTGCATGTTTTATACTTATAAAGTAAATAATCTTAATATCAATGTGTAATTATAACTATTTTTTATTCTATTAAGATCTTATTTGCTTATTTTTATAAATTTCAACTATAATCATTTAATTTTAAATTAATTATAATGCAATTTAAAAAAATTAGTTTAATAAATATTTATATTGTTATTAGAATCTTTAATTTTTTATAAAAGGGATTAAACTTTGTATAAAAACATGACTTATAAAAATGCAGGCGTAAATATTGATACCGCAAAAAAATTTATTAAAAGAATTAAAAAAATTGTTAATATAACTAAAAAAAAAGAATCTTTTAGTGATTTTGGAAACTTTAGTTCACTTTTTCAAATTCCTAAAGGATATTGTGAACCAATTTTAGTTTCTAGTACTGATGGAGTTGGTACTAAATTATGTTTTACTTCTTTATTGAATAAGTATGATTCAATTGGAATTGATTTAGTAGCAATGTGCGTTAACGATTTACTAACATATGGTGCTAAACCACTATTTTTTCTTGATTATTATTCTGTAAGTAAACTAAACATAACAATTGCTGAAAAAATTATTGATGGAATTTCTAAAGGTTGTATAGAATCTAATTGCTCTTTAGTAGGAGGTGAAACAGCAGAAATGCCTGATCTTTATCAAAATAAAGATTTTGATTTAGCAGGATTTAGTGTAGGAATAGTTGAAAAATCTAAAATAATTAATAAAAAAAACGTCAAAAACGGTGATATCATATTAGCTTTACAATCAAATGGATTACATTCAAACGGATACTCTTTAGTTAGAAAAATAATAAAAGACTGTAATATAGATATAAATACTACAACAATAAAAAAACATTTATTAAAAAAAATATTACTAAATCCTACAAAAATTTACGTAAAAATTATTCATAAATTAATTGAAAATAATGTAAAAATTAATGCAATAGCTCATATTACTGGAGGAGGTTTAATTGAAAATATACCTAGAGTTTTACCTATTAACACACAAGCTATTATTAATCAAAAAAAATGGAAATGGCCTAATATTTTTACGTGGTTAAAAAAAATAGGTGACATTTCTAATAATGAAATGTATCGTACATTTAATTGTGGCATTGGAATGATAATTATTGTTAATAAAAATGAAGTAAAAAAATTAATAAATATTGGTAAATCAATAAATGAAAAAATATTTGAAATAGGAATGGTTAAACTTGCTTCTTCTGAAAAAAGAATAATTATTACTTAATTAATCAAAAATTAAATTCATATAGATTTTTTAATAACTATTTACTGTTTTTTATTTGATAAATGTTTTTATTACTAACTACTACTTTAATGTTTTTTTAGCAAAAATAACTATATTAATATAGTTGTAAATTTTTAATAAATATCAATCAAAAATATTCATTTTTATGATTAATATTTGTAGAGTAAATGAGTAATAGATGATTCAAAAAAAACAATATTTAGAAAAAGAACTAAGCTGGTTATCTTTCAATGAAAGAGTATTACAGGAAGTAGCAGATAAAAAAAATGATTTGCTAGAACGATTATATTTTTTAGGAATATATTCAAACAATTTAGACGAATTTTATAAAGTGCGTTTTTCTGAACTTAAACGTAATATTCTTATCAAAGAAGAACAATCTCCATGCAATTTTAACAATTGTTTATTAGAAAAAATACAAGAAAAAGTTTTACTTTCTGATAAAAAATTTAATTTACTTTATAACAATTTGTTATTAGAAATGGCACGTAATCAAATTTTTTTAATTAATGAAAATCAACTGTCACATAATCAAAAAAAATGGTTACATAAGTATTTTAATAATCAATTAAAGAAATACATAATACCGATTATTATTAATGATGATACTAATTTAACTAAGTTTTTAAAAGATGATTACACTTATTTAGCAATTGAAATTATAAAGAATTTAGATAAAAAAATACGTTATGCTTTAATTGAGATTCCTTCAGATAAAATATCTAGGTTTATTTTATTAAGAACAAAAGCTCCATTTAGAAATAAACCTATCATTTTATTAGATAATATTATACGCTATTTTTTAGAAGATATATTTAAAAGCTTTTTTGATTATGATCAAATAAATGCTTATTCTATAAAAATTACACGTGATGCAGAATATGATTTAGTTGCAGAAATGGAGTCTAGTTTGATTGAACTAATGTCTTCCAGTTTAAAAAAACGCTTGACAGCTAAACCAGTACGTTTTATATATCAAAAAGATATGCCATTAGATATGATTAAACTTTTATGTCATAAACTTTCTCTTTCTAATTACGATTCAATTCTACCTGGAAATCGATATCATAATTTTAAAGATTTTATAAAATTTCCAAGTATATTAAAAAAAAAAATAATCAATCCATTTTTACCTCAAATTCATCATATTGATTTTCGTAAATTTCGTAATAAATTTAATGCTATTAGAAAGAGAGATATAATATTATATTATCCATATCATACTTTTGAACATGTTTTAGAATTACTACAACAAGCTTCGTTTGATCCTCATGTTATTGCTATTAAAATTAATATTTATCGAGTAGCAAGAAATTCACGAATAATTAACTCTATTATTCATTCTGCATATAATGGAAAAAAAGTAACTGTAGTTGTTGAGCTACAAGCAAGATTTGATGAAGCTGCTAATATAAATTGGGCAAAACAACTAACAGAAGCAGGTGTGCACGTTATTTTTTCTGCTCCTGGGTTAAAAATACATGCTAAGCTTTTTTTAATTTCTCGTCGAGAGAAAGAACAAATTGTACATTATGCTCATATAGGAACAGGAAATTTCAATGAAAAAACAGCTAAATCTTATACTGATTATTCATTATTAACTGCTGATTCTAGAATCACTAATGAGGTACGTAAAGTTTTTCATTTTATTGAAAATCCTTATCGTCCAGTTCAATTTGATTATTTAATAGTTTCTCCTCAAAATTCAAGAAATAAACTATATCAATTAATAGATAACGAAATTAACTTTGCAAAAAAAGGTTATAAAGCATCTATTATATTAAAATTAAATAATTTATCTGATCAAGGTTTAATTAATAGATTATATAAGGCGTCAAAAGCAGGAGTAAAAGTTTATTTATTAGTGAGGAGTATGTGTTCATTAATTCCTCAATTAAAAGGAATCAGTGAAAATATTTATGCAATCAGTATTATTGATCGTTATCTTGAACATGATCGTATTTATGCTTTTGAGAACAAAGGAAACAAAAAAGTATTTATTTCATCTGCTGACTGGATGACACGTAATATTGATTATCGCATAGAAGTAGCTGTTTCTATACTTGATAATCGCATTAAAAATCAAATTTTAGATATTGTTAAAATTTTATTTAGTGATACTGTTAAGGCTCGTATTCTTGATAAAGAAATGAGTAACAAATATGTATTAAGAGGAAAAAATCATAAAGTAAGAGCACAAATTAGCATTTATAAATATATTAAGAAAAATTTTAACAACAAATAAATTTTTAGCACTTATTCAGCAATATTAGTTGACAAAAAAAACAAAATTGTTATTATAATAGAGATTTTTGATATTATTCCTCTGTAGTTCAGTTGGTAGAACGGCGGACTGTTAATCCGTATGTCACTGGTTCGAGCCCAGTCGGAGGAGCAAATTTTTTAAGACGAAAAATTTATCAAAAAGCTTTCCAATGATCATTGGAAATTTTCAATTTTATTTTATAAAAATTATTTATCCTTCCCTTTAGAAATTGATCCTAATTCTGCTTCTTTGTGTTAATAAATATATCAAAATTCTGCTTAATTAATATGCCCGGGGCGGGATTTGAACCCGCACAGCTTAAAAAGCCGAGGGATTTTAAGTCCCTTGTGTCTACCAAGTTCCACCACCTGGGCTTAATAGGCGCGTCTCGGAATTGAACCGAGCTAAACGGATTTGCAATCCGCTGCATAAACCCCTCTGCCAACGCGCCATTGTTATAATAATTGAGCGGGAAACGAGATTTGAACTCGCGACCCCGACCTTGGCAAGGTCGTACTCTACCAACTGAGCTATTCCCGCATTCTATATATTTTCTAATATATTTTATTTTACCATTCAAATAATCGCAGTCAATAAATTATTTCTTATAAATGTCTAAATGTTGTCTTTAAGTATATGCACATTGAAAAAACAGTAATAAATGCAGAAATATATAAAAAAAATATACCAACAGAAAACATTATATCAAAATTATTTGGGCGAGCAAGTAAAATTATTAATGATAACATTTGTATAAATGTTTTTATTTTGCTCATCCAAAAAACAGCAATTACCTTTCTTTTTCCAACGTCAGCCATCCATTCTCGTAAAGCAGAAACAATAATTTCTCTAATAAGAATAATAGCAGATGGTATTGTCACAAATAATGAATGAAAGTGTTCAACAATTAAAAAGAAAGTAATAGTTACAATTATTTTATCAGCAACTGGATCAAATAAAGTTCCAAAATGAGTTATTTGTTTTAAATAACGTGCTAAAAAACCATCCATCCAATCTGTAATAGCTGCTAAACTAAATATTAATATTGTCGCAAGTTTTGCCCATGTAAAGGGTAAATAAAACGTTAAAACAAAAAAAGGAATAAGAGCTATACGAAAAAAAGTAATGTATGTTGGAATATTAATTTGCATATGCCAGTCAGTATCTTTTTAAAATAAATTAGTCTGGTATACGTGTTTTTTTTATCTTTTTAATATTAAAGATATAATAAAATAAAATTTGATTGATTTTTAATAAAATGTTAATGCTAATATACTTTATAAAACTAGAAAAAATAATTAATAAAAAGCTGAATTTTTATTATAGTTTTACATATTATAATAGTCAATGAATAAAATATTTTTTTTAAAAATTTTGCTAATAAAGCTTTTTTGCAATTTCTAACCATTCTTTTTTAAAAGAACGATTCATATTTTTAATAGCATCAATTATATCATGATATACCATTTTTTCGTTCTTTATACCTATACATTTTCCACCATGCCCTTGCAATAATAATTCAATTGCATATACACCCATTCTTGAAGCAAGAATTCTATCATATGCACATGGAGATCCTCCTCTTTGAATATATCCTAAAACCGTAGCTCGTGTTTCACGTTTCGTATTTAATTCAATATAATGAGCTAAGTCTTCTATATTACATATATGTTCTGTAATAACTACAATAGCATGTTTTTTTCCTTTAGAAATTCCTGCTTTTATTTCTAATAATAATTCTTCCTTTGAATAAGAAACTTCAGGTAAAACAATATATTCACATCCACCTGCAATTGCTGATGCTAAAGTTAAATCACCACAACATCTGCCCATTACTTCTACAATAGAAATTCTTTGATGCGAAGAAGATGTATCACGAAGACGATCAATAGCTTCAACTACAGTTTGTAAAGCAGTAAAATAACCAATGCTATAATCAGTTCCTGCAACATCGTTATCAATAGTTCCAGGTAAACCAATACAAGGAAAACCCATTTCAGTTAAGCGTTTAGCACCAATATAGGTTCCATCCCCACCAATTACTACTAACGCATCAATGTTTTTATTTTTCAGATTGTTCACTGCAACGTTTCGTATTTCTTTATAACAAAATTCAGGAAAACGAGCAGAGCCAAGAAACGTTCCTCCTTTATTAATAACATCAGATACGCTATATCGATTTAAATTTATCATTCTGTTTTCGTAAAGTCCCAAATATCCATCATAAATACCGTATACTTTTAAGTTTTCTTGTATTGCACAACGTACAACTCCTCTAATTGCAGCATTCATTCCTGGAGAATCACCGCCACTTGTTAATACGCCAACTGTTTTAATCATAATAATTTATTACCTGTTTTATAAAATTGAATTAATAATTACTTTTTTAAAAATTTATTAATATATTTTAAGTTAGTTACATTTATAAAAATTTTTTATAAAGTTTTATAAGTTATTTTAAATAGTAATATTTTTAATATATTCTTATAATTATTTTTTGTTAAATTAATAAAATATGTTAAATATCATTTAAGTAACATTTAATGTTGATACGAATAGTTTTATCTTTATACAAAAATAGTACTTTTTCAATAATTAATTTTTATAGCAATAAAAAGTTAGTAAAATTTTTATTTTTATAAGTTTAAAATTATAATAGTTTTTTTAAAATGGCGTAATTACTATGTTGAATTCATTTTTTTCCCATTTGAATTTAAGTACAAGTTTATTATTGTTTATTGCTCTTTTTTTTGTTTTATTTTATGAAGCAATTAACGGTTTTCATGATACATCTAATGCAGTTGCGACTATTATTTATACTCGAGCGATGCGTGCACAACTCTCTGTTTTTATGTCTGGAATTTTTAATTTTTTAGGAGTTCTATTTGGTGGTTTAAGTGTTGCATATGTTATTGTGCATATGCTACCAACTAATTTATTATTAAATTTAAATTATAATCATAGTTTAGCTATGGTTTTTTCTATGTTGTCTGCTGCAATTATTTGGAATTTAGGAACGTGGTATTTTGGGCTACCAGCTTCTAGTTCCCATACCTTAATTGGTGCAATCATTGGAATTGGCTTAACTAATGCTTTTATAAATGGCGATTCTATTTTTGAAGCTTTAAATTTTAAAAAAATTGCTAATATCTTTCTTTCTTTAATTATTTCACCAATTTTTGGACTATTAATATCTGGAGCATTAATTCTTTTATTGCGTCGTTATTGGAGTAATACTAAAAAACGTGCACGAATTCATATGACACCATGTATGCGTGAAAAAATTGATGGAAAAAAAAAGCCTCCTTTTTGGACGAGAATTGCGCTAATAATTTCGGCAATGGGAGTAAGTTATTCTCATGGAGCAAACGATGGACAAAAAGGTATAGGTTTAATAATGTTGGTTCTCATTACTTTAGTTCCAGGAGGTTTTGCTGTAAATATGAATGCATCAGGATATGATATAGCAAAAACTCGTGATGCTATTAATCATTTAGAAAAATATTATCAAGAACATACTACTCAATTTAATATTGTTATTAAAGATAACAAACCTATTTTTCAAAAAAAACAAAATAAACAACTATTTTTAAAATGTGAAGATAATGATGTTTTAGAAAAAATAAAAAACACAAAAGTTTTGTTAAAAAACTTACATTCATATGATGAATTATCTATAGATAAAAGAGTACAAATAAGACATTTTTTGCTTTGCATTTCTGATGTTGTAGAAAAAGTTAGAAAATCGTTGAACGTCTCAATAGAAAACAAAAAATTTCTTAAAAATTTAAAAAAAGATTTAATTAATACAGTTGAATATGCTCCAATATGGATTATTTTTTCTATAGCATTAGCATTAAGTATAGGAACAATGATTGGATGGCGTCGAGTAGTAGTCACAATTGGTGAAAAAATTGGTAAAAATAAAATGACCTACGCTCAAGGCATGTCAGCACAATTAACGGCTGCTGTATCAATTGGTATAGCTAGTTATACTGGTTTACCTGTTTCTACTACACATATTTTATCATCTTCTGTAGTAGGTAGTATCTTATTAGATAAAGGTGGGTTACAAATTAATACAATTAAAAATATTGTTATTGCTTGGATAGTTACTCTTCCTATTTGTATATTTTTGTCTAGTATATTTTTTTGGTGCACACTAAAAATAATTTAAATTAAAAACATTATAAAAATAAGTATATCAGGAAAACAGATATTATTGTTTTCCTGATTGCAATATTTTCTTTATTAAATAATTCCATAATATTTTAACATTTGATTTATGTTAGGAGTTTTACCAATAAATTTTTCTAACATTGTTTTAGGATTTTCTGACCCACCTTTTTGTAAAAAATTCTTAATAAAATCTTCTCCTGTTTTTCTATTAAAAATACCTTCTTTTACAAATCGTGCATAAGCGTTTGCTGCTAACATATTAGACCATAAATAACTATAATAACCAGCTCCATAACCACCAGAGAAAATATGTGTAAACGAATGCATAAACCTAGTCCAACTAGGTATTGGCAAAATAGTAATTTCTTTTTTGATGTTTTCAAATAGTTCAATCACTTGGTTTATATTATCAGGAATAAACGTGTTATGAATTAATAAATCAAATAAACTTAATTCTACTTGACGTAATATAAAAAGAGCTGAGTTATAATTTTTTGATTTTATAAGATTACATATAAAAGAATCAGGTAATGATTTTCCTGTTTTATAATGTTTTGAAATAAGTTTCAATACTTCTGGTTCCCAACACCAATATTCCATAATTTGACTAGGTAATTCTACTACATCCCAAGGTACATTTTTTATACCTGATATAGAAGAAATTTCTATTTTAGTTAAAATATGATGAAAAGCATGACCAAGTTCATGAAATAAAGTAATTATTTCATGGTGATTCAATAAAGATTTTTTTCCGATCATAGGTTTAGAGAAGTTACAAACAACATAAGCTATTGGTTTTTTTACACTCATATCTTTTTTTCGCATCATGCTTATACATTCGTTCATCCATGCCCCGTTTCTCTTATTTTTACGTGTATATAAATCTAAATAAAATCCACCGATTTTATTTTTTTTATCAAACACTTGAAAAAAACGTATATCATTATTCCATGTTTCTACTTTCTTTTCTTGAATAAAAATTCCATATATTCTATATAATATTTCAAAAAAACCTTGAATTACATATTTTTCTTGAAAGTATGGACGATATTCTTCATCATTTAATCCATACATGTATTTTTTTCTTTTTTCGCTAAAATAATAAAAATTCCAAGGATGTAAAAATTTAATTTGAGAAGAGTATCTATTACGACAAAATTTAAGCAATTCATTAACTTCTTTTTTTGCTTTTTCTTTAGATTTCTTTGCTAATTCATACAGGAAATTTGTAGCAACTGTAACATTTTTTATCATTTTTTTTGATAAGGATCTTTCTGCATATGATTGAAATCCAGTTAATTGAGATAATTTATGACGTAAACTAATTATTTTTATAATAATTTTGCTATTGTTCCATTTGCTATCATTTAATTTTTCATCAGAAGCACGAATTGAATAAAAATAATAAATTTCTTTACGTAAACGTTCATTATCACAATTATTGATAATTTGATGATAAATTTGTGTATCGAGTGTAAGTAACCATCCTTTTTCATTAATTTTTTTTGCTTGCAATTCAATTTGATTGATTGTATCGGAAGAAAGACCAGATAATAATTTTTTATCTAATATTAATTTTTTCCAGCTTTTAGTAGAATCCATTACATTGTTTTCATAAATGTTTTCATAATTTATAATATCTTTATAAATTTTTTTATACAAAATTTTTTCTTTTTCTAAAAGATCAATACCAGACAATTTAAAATTATCTAAGACATTATTTAACACTTTTTTTTGAGCAATATTGAGCATATTATAACAATTGACACTATTTTTTAGTAATAAAAATCTTTTATATAAAATTTTATTTTGATAAATAAAATTATGATAATTAGATATTAAAATTAAAGATTTTTGATAAATTTTTCTTAAAGGTTTGCTATTTTTTACTGCGTGTAGATGTTCTATAATACCAAAAATAGAGTATAAATCATCATTAATTTCTTCAAATACTTGACAAGTGTTATCCCATGTTGGAAAGTTTTTTTCATTATTGATTTGATCTATTATTGAATAACAATGTTTTAATGTTGCTTCTATAGCAATTAACATATGTTCTAATTTTATTTTTGAAAATGGGGGTAAACTCCATTTTTGTAGAAGTGGATTTTGCATAAATTAATTCCTATTAACAACAAAATACAAAATTTAATAAATATTTTAACTATTAAAAATAGCAATTTTTTGATCATTTAATATAATACAAAAATTTTCTATCTACTTTATAGTGATTTTTATGATATTTTTTTAAAATTAATTTAATTATTATAATGTTGAAACAATTGACAACACATTTGTTAAACGTGTAATACTTTTATCCTTTCCTATAAGTTCCATAATAATATTTAATTCTGGAGTACATGTAAATCCAGTTAATGCAATTCGCATGGGAATACCGATTTCTTTCAGCGTTAATCCTAGTTCTATTAATATTTTATTTAAATAAAGGCGAATTGTATTTGATGTCCATAAATCTAATTTTTTTAAATATATAATTATTTTATTAAAGTTTTCTATAATATGAGTACTAAAATGTTTTTTTAGTATGTTTAAATTATATTCAATATTTTCTAAATAAAAATATCTAGAAGAAATAAAAATTTCTTTTAAAGTTTTACATCTTTTGTTAAACAAATTTATAATATTTGATAATTTAGGGCCATTTTTAAAGTTAATTTTTTCCTTTTGAAAAAAAATTTTAAAATTTTCTATTATATCTTTTTGAGGTAAATTTTGAATATAAAATTGATTTAACCAATTTAATTTATCAATATTAAAAGCACTTGGAGATTTACTAATAGATTTTAAGTTAAAAAGATCTATCATTTCATTAATAGTAAAAGTTTCTTTATTACCATGAGACCAACCTAAACGTACTAAATAATTTAAAATTGCTTGATATAAATATCCATCATTTTTATATTCTAAAACACTTTTGGCATTTCCTCTTTTAGAGATCTTTTTTTTATCACTTTCTAAAATCATAGGTAAATGAGCATATTTAGGAATTTTTGCTCCAATTGATTGAAGTATATTAATTTGACGAGGCGTGTTATTTATATGATCTTCTCCTCTAATAACGTGAGTAATATTCATATCTAGATCATCAATTACTACACAAAAATTATATGTTGGTTTACCATCACTACGATAAATGATAAGATCATCTAGCTCTTTATTATTAAATTGAATTAATCCTCTAATTTCATCTTGAAAAGTTATTAGACCATCTAAAGGATTTTTAAAACGAATAACATAAGGTTCATTTTTTTTGTTATCATATAAGATATTACGACATAGTCGATCATATCGAGGTTTTATTTTACGAGCAATTTGTGTATTTTTTAATTGCATTAGTCTTGTTTTAGAACAATAACATTTATATGCAACTTTTAATTTTAGCATATCATCTATAACTTGTTTATAACGAAATAATCGATCACTTTGGTAATAAGGACCTTCATCCCAATCTAAATTCAACCATTTCATACTTTTTATAATAGTATCAATTGATTTTTGATGAGAGCGTTGTGAATCGCTATCTTCTATTCTTAAAATAAATTTTCCATGGTTATGACGTGCATATAACCAAGAATAGAGTGCAGTTCGAATATTGCCTATATGAATATTTCCAGTAGGACTTGGAGCAAAACGAGTTCTAACAATCATATATTTTATCCTTTAATAAAATATTAAAAAAAATTATTATAAGAGTATATTAACATTTAATACTAAAAGTATAAAAAATATTGACTATTTGTTTTTTTTGTATATTATAATTATCTAAAATTTTTAGATATATTTTATTATATTTATTTAAAATTATTAGGTGATTAGCTCAGTTGGTAGAGCATCTCCCTTACAAGGAGAGGGTCGATGGTTCGAATCCGTCATCACCTACCAATATACGCATATTATTTAACTTATTTTATTCTAGGTTAAAAAAAAAGGGTCGTTAGCTCAGTCGGTAGAGCAGTTGACTTTTAATCAATTGGTCGCAGGTTCAATTCCTGCACGACCCACACTTATAATTACAAATTTTTTTATAAAACTCTCGAATTTTGTAAAAAATTTAGCATAATTCATTAGCTTCGCACATTTAAATCTTTATCAAATTGCAATATTTTTTACATATTAACCATGTTTATATTTTTTTTAATAAAAAAATTATCAGTTTACATCAATCTAAAAGGTATATTCATTTTTTTAAAATTTTTAACATTTCTTCTTCATCAAGAATAAGAAGGTTAGCTTTCTTTGCTTCTTCAAACTTTTTCCCGTATTTTTTACCTATAATTAATATATCAGTTTTTTTTGAAATTTTACTATTAACTTTAGCTCCAATTTCCATTAATTTATGTTTCGCTATTTGTCGATTCATTGTTTCTAAAGTTCCAGTAAATACTACTGTTTTATTAAAAAATTGATTTTTTTTTCTATTTTTATTTGATATATTTACATTTTCAGATGTAATATATAAGATTTTTTTTAATCTAAAAATTTCATCAATATTATTTTTTTCTTGAATAAACTGATCAATATAAGTTGCTATTTCTTTTCCTATATAATTAATTGATATAAAATCTTTTTTTTGAGCTTTTAAAAAATTGTTTAAAGAACAAAAATTTTTTCCAATATTATTGGAGATTATTTCTCCTACTCCTTTAATTCCTAAAGAATAAATAAAACGTGATAGTGTTATTTTTTTTATTTTTTTTATAGATAATAAAATTTTTTTTGCTAATTTATCACCAATTTTTTCAATTTTAATAAGTTGTTCAAATGTTAAAGAAAAAAAATCAGAAGGCTTGCATATATATTTTTTTTGAATTAATGCATCAATAATATACTCGCCTATGCCATAAATATTCATAGCACGTTGAGAAATAAAATGTTTTAAACGTTCTTTTATTTGTGGATGACATATCAAACCATTTGTACAATAAATTAATGTTTTTTCTGGTATACGTTTTAAATTTGAATAACAGTATGGACATTTTAAAGGAAAATTAATGTAATGTTTTCTATTTTCTGTTACTGAAATAGTATCAATTATTTTTGGAATAACATCTCCAGAACGACAAATTAGTACTTTATCTCCTATTCTTAACTTTAATCGTTCTAATTCTTTAATATTATATAAATTAGCATTTTTTATAATAACGCCTCCTATTTGTATTGGTAAAACGTGTGCTATAGGGGTTATAATACCGGTTCGTCCTGTTTGAAATGTAATACTTTTTAAAATCGTTATTTTTTTTTCAGCTGAAAATTTTAATGCTACTGCCCATTTAGGAGTTTTTGACGAATATCCTAAAATTTTTTGTTGCTGAATATTATCAATTTTAATAACAATGCCATCAATATCAAAATTTAAAATTGAACGTATTTTTTTTGTTTTGTTATAAAATTTAAAAATATTTTTCAAAGATGAGATACGTTCTGTAAAAAAACTAATAGGTATTCCCCAATATCTAAACTGTTTTAAGCTATAAAAATGACTATAAGAAAAATAAGTTTCTTCTACTTTTCCAAATCCATAACAAAAAAAATTTAATGGACGTTCGGCAGTAATTTTAGAATTAATTTGACGTAAAGCTCCTGCTGCTGCATTTCTTAAATTAGAAAAAGTTTTCTTTCCTATTTTTTTCCTATAATTATTTAAATCATTAAACGTTTTTTTTGTCATAAAAACTTCACCGCGTATTTCTAATTTTTGAGGAACATTTTCTCCTTTTAATTGTAAAGGTACATTTTTTATTGTTTTAATATTTTCAGTTACATCTTCACCAAAAATTCCATCTCCTCTAGTAGCAGCAAACTTTAATAAACCATTTTCATAAAAAATATTTACTGCTAAACCATCTATTTTTAACTCACAACAAAAGAAAATTTTTTGATTTGTAGTTATTTTTTTTAAAGTATTTTGATAAAACTTTAATAATTCATCTTTATGAAAAATATTATCAAGTGATAACATTGGACTTTTATGTTTAATTTTCTTAAAAGATTCTAAAGGAAATCCTCCAACAGATTGTGTTGGGGAATTTTTAGCAATTAATTCAGGATTTTCTTTTTCTAATTTTTGTAAAGTACTGATTAATTCATCATATTTGAAATTAGAAATTTTAGGTTGATCTAATACGTAATAAAGATATTCGTGATATTTAATTATATCACGCAATTTATTAATTTTTTTTACAATATCTGTCATAAATTCTTAGAGAATATATAAAAATCTAGTTTTTTTACATAAACTATTGATAATTTATTTTAAATACATTTCTTACTATCAATAATATATAGTTCTTTTTTAAATGTTAAACAATTATATAAAAAAATAAAGAAATAAAGTGTTTTATTTTTTATATCTTAATATATAGATATATCATTTTTTTACTTCCTTGCTTTATAATAAAAGCTATCCTTCCAAATTTATTTATACTGTTAAAAAAATGAATCAAATTTATAAAGATAACTCTTTAACCATTGGAAATACACCATTAGTTCAATTAAATCATATAGGAGAAGGTAAAATTTTTGCAAAAATTGAATCAAGAAATCCTAGTTTCAGTGTAAAATGCCGTATTGGAGCTAATATGATTTGGGATGCAGAAAAAAAAGGATTGCTTAAACCGGGGATAGATATAGTTGAACCAACTAGCGGAAATACTGGAATTGCTCTAGCTTATGTTGCTGCAGCTAGAGGTTATAAAATTACATTGACAATGCCAGATACTATGTCAAAAGAACGACAAATGTTATTAAGAGCATTAGGAGCAAATTTAGAATTAACAGATGGAAAAGAAGGAATGAAAGGTTCAATCATTAAAGCAAAAGAAATTTTAGAAAAAAAAAATAAAACGACTATTATGTTGCAACAATTTAATAATCCTGCCAATCCAGAAATTCATGAAAAAACTACTGGGCCAGAAATATGGAATGATACAAAAGGTCTAATAGACGTTTTTATTTCTGGTATAGGCACTGGTGGAACATTTACTGGCGTTACTAAATTTTTAAAAAAAACAAAAAATATGAAAAATTTAGTTGCTATTGCAGTTGAACCTATTCATTCACCAGTAATTACTCAAACGTTAAATGGAAAAAAAATTCAACCAGGACCGCATAAAATTCAAGGTATTGGTGCAGGTTTTATTCCTAAAAATTTAGATTTAAGTTTAATTGACCAAGTTATAACAATTTCAAATGAAGAAGCAATTCAATGTGCACGTCAGTTAATGAAAAAAGAAGGAATTCTTGCAGGAATATCATCTGGAGCAGCATTATCTGCTGCATTAAAATTACAAAAAAATAAAAATTTTACTAATAAAAGAATTGTAATAATATTTCCATCTTCTTCTGAACGTTATTTAAGTACTTGTTTATTTTCTAATATTAATAATAGCGAAATAATGTAGCAAAAAACTTTTATCATTAAAAAAATAAAAGAATTTTACTACCGAAGATATCTTTAATATTTTTTTTATAAAATACAATTTTTGTAGAAAATGTTTTTTTTAAAAAAATAATTACATGCAAATTGATGTAAAAGAACGAAAATTTCTGTTATAAATTTTTTTATTATATAAAAATAAAAATTAATGAATAGCGATTTATATTATAGATATTAATTATTTTTTTAAAACAACTGAAATAAGTATAAAAATATTTAAGTGATATTGATATTATTTATTTTATTTATTTTGTTTTAAGTTGGAGAAATAAAATGTTCCAGCAAACAGTTATTATTAATGCTAGTCATGGTTTACATACTCGTCCCGCGGCAAAATTTGTAAAAGAAGCAAAGTTGTTTGAATCTGAAATTTTAATAACTTCTAATGGTAAAATTGCAAGTGCTAAAAGTTTATTTAAATTACAAATGTTAGGATTAACAAAAGGAACTACTATAACTTTATCTGCTGACGGCAAAGATGAAAAAGAGGCAATAGAGCATTTAGTGAAATTACTTGGAAGTTTAGAATAAAGATTTTTATATCATTTAATAAAAAAATCGCGAACGCCTGTTCGCGATATTTCTAGCTTGATATATAAAAATAATTAATATTTATTATTATAAGTAAGGTGTAATTATGATTGCTGGAATTTTAGCATCACCAGGTATTGCTTTTGGTAAAGCTTTATTATTGAAAGAAGATAAAATTGTTATTAATTATAAAAAAATATCTAAAGAAAACATTGATAAAGAAATTTTATGTTTTTTAGAAGCTCGTCGTAAATCAGCAAAACAACTTGAACAAATCAAAAATAGAGCAAAAAAAATTTTAGGTAAAGAAAAAGAAGATATTTTTGATGGTCATATTATGTTATTAGAAGATGAAGAATTAGAACAAGATATTATTGATTTGATAAAAAATAAAAAATATACTGCAGATGCAGCAGTATATTCAGTAATAAATACGCAAGTAAAAGCTTTAGAAAATATTAAAGACGAGTATTTAAAAGAACGTGCTTTAGATGTTAAAGATATTGGAAATAGGTTATTAAGAAATATTCTTAATCTGCATTTTGTTGATCTGAACGCTATTCAAGGAAAATTTATTTTAGTTGCAAAAGATTTAACTCCTTCAGAAACTGCTCAACTTAACATAAAAAATATACTTGGTTTTATTACTGATTTAGGAGGACAAACATCACATACTTCCATTATGGCTCGTTCATTAGAATTACCAGCGATTGTTGGAACAGGAAAAATAACAAGTTTAATTAAAAAAAATGATTTTTTAGTGCTAGATGCAATAAATAATAAGATATATTTTAATCCTAATACAGAAAAATTAGAAAAATTAAAAATTTTTCAAAAAAAATATTTCCTTCAAAGAAATGAACTAAAAAAACTAAAAAATTTGCCTGCTATAACAAAAGACGGTAAAAAGATAGAAATATGTGCAAATATTAGTACACTAAGAGAAATAGAAAGTATTAATAATAATGGAGCAGAAGGAATAGGTTTATATCGAACAGAATTTATTTTTATGAATCGCGAATCCTTTCCAACAGAAGAAGAACAATATAAAATATACAAAAAAATTGCTGAAGATATGAATCCTAGATCCGTTATCATACGAACTATGGATATAGGAGGAGATAAAAATATTCCATATATGAATCTTCCAAAGGAAGATAATCCATTTCTTGGTTGGCGTGCTATTCGAATAGCAATGGATCAGAAAAATATTTTTAATGATCAAATACGTGCAATATTAAGAGCATCTATTTTTGGAAAATTACGTATTATGTTTCCAATGATTATTTCTATAGAAGAAGTTAGATATTTAAGATGCGAAATTGAAAGACTGAAGAAACAATTAATACAAGAAAAAAAGAAATTTGATAAAAAAATTGAAATAGGAATTATGGTTGAAACACCAGCATCTGCAATAATAGCACAGCATTTGGCAAAAGAAATAGATTTTTTTAGTATTGGAACGAATGATTTAACTCAATATACACTTGCTGTAGACCGTGGTAATGATTTAATTGCACATTTATATAATCCAATGAATCCAGCAGTATTGAACTTAATTAAAAAAGTTATTGATGATTCTCATAATTCAGGAAAATGGACAGGTATTTGTGGAGAATTAGCTAGCGATCAACGTGCTTCTTTATTGTTATTAGGTATGGGTGTAGATGAATTTAGTATGAGTGCTATTTCAATTCCAAATATAAAGAAAATTATTCGTAATGTTTTTTTTAAAGATGTAAAAAAACTTGCCAAGGAAGCATTAAAAAAATCTACATCAAAAGATATTATGAATTTAATTGATACTTTTATAAAAGATAAAAAATTAACTGAAATCATGAATTTTTAAATTTTTTAGGAGTTAACATGAGTCTTTTTTCAAAAATTTTTAATGATAAAAAAAAATTATCTCAAGAAACTAAAATTTTTGCACCTATTTCAGGAGAAACTGTTCAAATTGAAGATGTACCAGACGTTGTTTTTTCAGATAAAATTGTAGGAGATGGTGTTGCTATTAAACCTAACGGAAAAGAGATACTTGCTCCATTTGACGGAATTATCAGAAAAATATTTAAAACAAATCATGCTTTTTCTATTGAATCATATACTGGTATTGAGCTTTTTGTACATCTTGGAATAGATACTATAAATCTTAAAGGTGAAGGTTTTAAGCGTATAGGAAAAGAAGGAAAAGTAAAAAAAGGAGAATTAATTATTGAATTTGATTTGTCAATTATTGAAAAAAAAGCAAAATCTATATTGACACCTATTGTGATTTCAAATTTAGATAAATTTAAAGATTTAATTAAATTTTCTGGTTCTGTTATAGCAGGGGAAACATTGATTATGTTAGTTAAAGATTAATTTTTTAACTATTATTTTTTTGTAATATTTTCAATATGCTGATGGCATAATTAGTTTTATAAAGAAAAACTAGTAATTAAAAATAAATGAAATAATGATCGCCATCAGCTAATTTTTTTATGTAATAATTATTTTTGAAAAAAAAAGCTTTTAACAAATATCGGATTTTTACCGACTTTATATCGATAAATAAAATCTAAGTTGCCAGTGTTTTGATTGATTTTATATACTGAAATATGATGAGAAAGTTGTCCAGCAACAACTAAATATTGTCCTGTAAAATCAATTTCAAAACCTCTAGGTTGAGATTCTGTTTTTTTATTTTTATTAAATTTTAAATCAGATCCATTATTTATAATGGAGAATATTGAAATTTTACTAAAATATCTATCACAAGCATATAAATATTTTCCTGTAGGAGTGATATGAATATCAGAAGACCAATAACTTTGATTTTTTTTAATTGAATCAAACATCTTTACTGTTTTTAAAAAAGATATTTTTTCTGTTTTTTTAAAAACATCAATTGTTGCATTTAATTCATTTATAGAGTAGAAATAATTATTATTGGGATGAAAAGCAATATGCCTAGGCCCAGATTTTTTTTTAACATCGATTTTTTCAGAAATATGCCAACAATTGTTTTTATTACTGTAAACATAGATTAAATCTTTCTTTAAGGATGTTACAAATATACTTAATTTTTTTAAATCAGGTTTTATAAAATGACATCCTTGAATATTTTTAATATTTTTTATAGGTATACTTGATTCTAGTAATCCACTAATGTCATTAAGTTTATAAATATTAAAACAATTATAATTATAAGAACAATAAAACAGAAAATTATTAATTGGATCAATAGAAATATACGTTGGACTGCTATCTATAATTTTTTTTTCAATTTTCTCTAATGTGCCATCTAATCTAATATTATAGGTTATAATATAAAAATTTGGTTTTGTTCCAACATACATCTTATTTTTTATATAATTAACGCATATTGGTTGTATTTGTTCGTCTTCCTTTAATATTTGTAATAGCGTTAAATATCCATTTTTTTTCATTTGAAAAACATGTATTTCTTGACTATCTACGCTTGTAATATAAAAAAATTGTTTCATTTTTATACTCTAATTTTATTAGTATTAATAATTATTTTATAATACAAAGTTTATTAAAAAAATTTTTTCTATATTATTTAAAATAGAATAAAAGTAAATATAAAAATCTTTGATTTATTTAAAGATATATTTTTTTAATATAGTTCTTTAAATAATCAATAAATTTTAGTTTTTCTATATAAAAAGGACTAGAATTGGGGTATAAAATAATTATCTATCTTTAGATCAAGCAAAATAATAGTCTATCTATAATTATTTCTTGATTTTTATATTCAGATAATAAACGTACAAACAGCAAAAAAAATTTTTATTAATAACTTTTTTCATTTTTTCAGAATAATTATATTAATATATAAAAATAATAAATATATATATAATATATTATAAAAAATTTTAAGATGTTGGTTATTTTATCAACTTCTTAAGTTATTATAATCATTGTTTTCCAAATATTTATTTAACAAATGTTCTATCAATTATTTTCATTTAGATAGAATAAATTCATACACTGAGCAAAAATATCATTAGATTTAAATTCATTGATAATAAAAATATTAATATAAATTTTTCTAGTTCTTATTATGAGTAAATTTTGGTAAATAAATTCTTATCTTAAAAAACTAATAAATATATATAAGTCTTTTTTAAATATCAATTACCTTTATTATTATATTGTAAAATCATAAACTTAGAGAAAAAATTGTATTGTAAATCAGAACGAACATCAATTAATAATCTTTTTTTTAGTAACTTTATGTTTATTTAAAACTTTAATGTTATCTAAACAAACATGTGAATAGATTATGATAATCTTGGTTTTTTGAAAACAAGTGATTTATCAAAAAAATAAAAAAAAATTATGTTACTAAATATTTTTTCAGAAAACTTAAATATATTTAATACCATATCAGGTAACTCCTGATTTGCATATACCAAACTATTATGTTCATTTTAATAAAATTCAATTATGAATATAGAAAAATATCTTTAAAAGTTTTTTAAAAATTTTTAAATATCAACGAATTTTTATAATCCAATTTTCTACGAATAGAACAAATAAATTTAGCTTTTAATAAAAAAGTTACGTAATTTTATTAGATTTTGAATTGTTAATTAAAAAGTATGTTTTATCTTCAAAAGATTTAAAATTTTTTGCTAAAAAAATCTGAAAAATTTGTCTAAAACAAGTTTAAAAAAAATCAGAAAAATTGATAAAATAACTTTATTAGTTAATTATTTATACTTCAATTAAAAAATATTGGAATATTAAAATTTTTTTGTTCTTAAAAAGCAATAATAAAAAAATAACTCATAAATTTATCAAAAAATAACATCTCTTTATGAGATATGATTTTAAAATTATAGTTCTATCTATAAATTTTGCTATTAATATTATTAATAATAATTAACAAAAAAAGTGTTGTTGATTTAACACATACTACAGGTTTTTATTACTGTAATTCTTAAAGATTTAATATGAATATTAAAAAATAAAAACGTAATACTTATAAAGTAAAATATGAGAAGAGTTAAACAAATGCTAAAATATATTTTTGGAGATAAAAATGAATAATTTAGGAAATAAGATTATCTTAATACGTCATGGAGAAAGTCAATGGAATAAAGAAAATCGTTTTACTGGATGGTGTGATATTGACTTATCTGAACAAGGACATGATGAAGCTAAAAAGGCTGGAAAAATAATTAAAAAGCATAGTTTTTCTTTTGATTATTCTTATACATCTATGTTAAAGCGTGCTATCCATACTTTATGGCACGTATTAGACGAAATTGATCAAACCTGGTTAAATGTTGAAAAATCATGGCGTTTAAATGAACGACATTATGGTGCTTTGCAAGGATTAAATAAAACAGATATAGAAAAAAAATATGGCAAAAAACAAATAAAACAATGGAGACGTAGCTATTTAACTATTCCTCCTCAAATTACTCAAAATAGCATTTATTTTCCAGGAAAAGATATTCGCTATAATGATGTTGATAAAAATATGTTACCGTTAGGTGAAAGTTTAGAAATGACGGCAAAAAGAGTAATTCCATTTTGGGAATGTTGTATATTGCCTCGAATAAAAGAAGGTAAAAAAATTCTTATTGTCGCTCATGGTAATTCGATACGTGCATTAATTAAATATCTTAGTAATATAAAAGCACAAGAAATATCTGAATTAGATATTCCTACTGGTATTCCAATTGTTTATGAATTTCATAAAAATTTTCACTCTGCAAAATATTATTATCTTGATTAAAAATAACTTTTTTATTTTTATATAAAAATTATGAAATATTTTTAATAATATGTGTTTATGTGTTTGTTTATGTTCGTTTTTTATTACTCAAAAGTCAAAATTTTTCTTATAAAGTTGACTTTTGAGCATATTAAAAAATTTTGATCACAATAACTAATGCAGTATATATTTAAACAAATTGATAATAACTTGTGTATTAAAAGATTATAAATAAAATATATTAATCTTGTTATTTAATGATAATAACTGCACGTCTATTTTTCACATAAGCAGTTTCATCATGTCCTATGACCGCTGGATTTTTTTTACCATATGAAATAATTGAAATTTGATTGTTTTTTATTCCAAATTTATTAAAATATTCTTTTACAGCATTTGCTCGTTTTGTCCCAAGATAAATGTTATATTGAAAAGTACCTCTTTCATCTGTATATCCTTCTATAACAATTTTTTTTGTAGGATTATCATTTAAAAATTTTAAACGTTCATCTAAGATTTTTTTAAATTGAGGTTTTAAAATAGCTTTGTTTAAATCAAAATATATTGTTTCGATAGAAGATTCTTGTTTATTTTTTATTATTTTTTCTATTTTTTTTGTAGAAAATTTTTGAAGAGGTTCTTTTTTATTTTGAGTATTTTTATTGATATCAATAACTTTATTGATATCAGTTTTATTTACATCTGATTTTTTAACTTCATTGTTTTTTAAATTAGGTTGACAGGCAGTAAGTAAAATAAATGGTAAAACAAATTTTATTAAATTGTTATTTTTCATTTTTTTTCCAACTATTGATATAAATTTTTATATTAAATTAATATGAAAAAATAATTGATAAAAATTATTCTGTTTTAATAAAAAAAATGAGAATTTTTTTGATTTTTGTTGTGTACGTTTTAAACTTAATGCGTTTTATACTATTGAATAAAATATCATTTTTATATTAAGATGAAATCACTAATAATAATTTTATTGTGTAAAGCATTTTTTTAAAATAATTAAAACTTAATTTCTCCATTTCTATACAAAAAAATTATAAATGTCAATAAAATATTTTTATAAAATTATTAAGTATAATTAAAAATTAAATTAATTAAAAATTAATTTTTTTAAAAATTCTCATTTTTTAATCATAAAAAATATTTCTCAAGAACTGATATAAATTATATATATTATATTGATTCTTGAGAAAAAATTAAACTTTTATTAAACTTTTTTTTCATCCATATATTGTCTTAATTTACGTCCTATTCTTTCAATAGAATGATTATAAATAGATTCATTTATATTTTTTAATAAAAAATTATCAATATGAGCAGAATTTTTGTTTTTTTTACCTAAATCTGTAGATTTTAAATGGTTCATAAACTTTTGAAGCAAAGTAAAAGCTGAATTTGAAAATAAATAATTACCATATTCTGCAGTATCTGAAATAATAGTATTCATTTCATACAAACGCTTACGTGCAATAGTATTAGCTATTAATGGTAACTCATGTAAGGACTCGTAATATGCAGATTCTTCTTTTATGCCTGTTTCTATCATTACTTCAAAAGATAACTCAATTCCAGATTTTAACATGGCTATCATTACTATCCCGTGATCGTAATACTCTTGTTCTGAAATTTCTTTTTTATATGCTGAAACTTGCTCGAAATTTGATTGTTGAGTTTCTTTCCGCCATTTTAATAGTTGCTTATCGTTGTTATTCCAATCTTTTATCATTAATTCAGAAAAAGATCCTGTAATAATATCATCCATATGTTTTTCAAATAGCGGTCTCATAATAATTTTTAGTTGTTCTGAAAGTTTATAAGCACGTATTTTGTCATGATTACTTAGTCTATCCATCATTAAAGTTATACCACCTAACTTCAAAGATTCACTTATTTTTTCCCAACCTAATTGAACTAAATTACCAGCATATTTGCAATCATAACCCTCTTTTAATAATTTTTCATAACAAAGTAAAGAACCAGTTTGTAACATTCCACATAAAATAGTTTGTTCTCCCATTAAATCTGATTTGACTTCAGCAATAAAAGAAGACTCTAAAACTCCTGCGCGATGACAACCTATGGCAAAAGCCCATGCTTTAGCAATTTTAAAACCTTCTCTTTTTGGATCATTTTCTTCATGTACAGCAATAAGAGCTGGTACTCCAAAATTACGTTTATATTCTTCTCTTACTTCTGTTCCAGGAGATTTTGGAGCCACCATAATAACTGTAATATCTTTTCGGATGCTTTCTCCCATTTCAACAATATTAAAACCATGTGAATAACCAAAAAAAGCATTTTTTTTCATTAATGGTATTATATTTTTTATTACATGAGAATGCTGTTTATCAGGAGTTAAGTTTATTATAAAATCAGCGTTAGGAATAATTTCCTTATAATTTCCTACTAAAAAATTATTATTAGTTGCTCTTTTCCAGGAATCTTTTTTTTTATCAATAGATTCTTGACGTAATGCATAAGAAATCTGCAGACCAGAATCACGCATATTCAGCCCTTGATTTAAACCTTGCGAACCGCATCCTAAAATAACTATTTTGCTATTTTTTAATGCATTACATCTATCAAAAAATTCACTTTTTTTCATTAACCGACATTTACTTAACTGCACAGTTTGTTCTCGAAACGTTAATTTATTAAAATAGTTATTCATATTTAATATTGCCTTAATTAGTTTTTATAGATTTTATTAGATAGTAAAATGATATTAATTTACAAAAATGTATGAAAAAAATAATAATTTTTTAAAAATTATCAGCATAATAAAATACAATTTATAAAACTTTATTATTATTTTTTTAAAAAAAAGCAAAATGCGGGGTTGTTTGTTTCTTCATGAAAACGATAACCAAGATTGTTTAAACATTCCTCAAACTTTGGTGAGTTTTTTGTAGTATGAAAAGCTGTAAGCACTCTACCATAATCCGTTCCATAATTACGATAATGAAATAAAGAAATATTCCAATATGTGCTAACATTTTTTAAAAATTTTAGTAGTGCAAGGGGTGATTCAGGAAATTCAAAACTAAATAATCTTTCTAAAATATTTTTTGAAGGATATCCTCCAATCATATATCTAATATGTAATTTTGCCATTTCATCTTTAGATAAATCTATTACTTTATATTTATTTATAATTAAATTATCTATAATTTTCTTTTTTTCGTTTAATCTGTTAGCTAAGCTAATACCTATTAAAATACATGCATTTTCTTTATGGAAATAACGATAGCTTAATTCGGTAATAATTTTTTTTCCTATTTTTTTACAAAAATCTAAAAAACTACCTTTTTTTTCAGGAATCATAACAGCTAGTAATATTTCTTGTTTTTCTCCTAATTCGCAACGTTCTGATATATAACGTAAACTATGAAAATTAACATTAGCTCCTGAAACAATATGAGCTAATTTTTCTCCTTTTATTTTTTTTTTGCAAATATATTTTTTCATACCAGCTAAAGCTAATGCACCCGAAGGTTCCGAAATAGCACGGACATCTTCAAATAAATCTTTTATTGCAGAACAAATAGAATCATTATTTACTGTAATAATATCATCAAGATATTTTTTACATAAGCGAAAAGTTTCTAATCCTATTTTTTTAACAGCAACACCTTCTGCAAATAAACCGACACATGATAAACTCACTGGTTTTCCTTTTAAAAGAGCAGCTTTTAAACAAGCTGAATCTTCTGCTTCTACACCAATTACCTGTATATGTGGCATTAATTGTTTAATAAATACTATAATACCTGCGACTAAACCTCCTCCTCCTACCGGCACAAATATGCGATCAATATGAGCATCTTGTTGTAAGAGTTCCATAGCTATAGTGCCTTGTCCAGCTATGATAGATGGATGATCAAAAGGTGGGATAAATATATAATTATTTTTTTTTGCAATTTCTATTGCTTTTTTATTAGATTCATCAAAATTTGATCCAAATAAATACGTTTCTCCTCCCATTCTATGTACTGCATCTATTTTGATTTTTGTTGTTACAACTGGCATAACAATTAGTGATTTTATTCCTAATTTTTTTGCAGAAAACGCTACTCCTTGTCCATGATTTCCTGCTGAAGCAGTAACTATACCTCTTTTTTTTTCTTCTATGCTAAGCTGTGATATCATAGAATACGCGCCGCGAAGTTTAAAACTATGCACAGGTTGCATATCTTCTCGTTTAGCTAAAATTATATTGTTAAAACGTAATGAAATTTTTTCCATTTTTTGTAAAGGAGTTATTTGTACTACTTCATAAACTGGAGCACGTAATATAGAAGATAAATAACCAGATTCCGATATAAAATGGTTATTATTTGATTGAGAATCAATCATTTTTTTTAAAAAACCTCAATTTTTTTCACGTATTGCACCTTTATCTGCACTACTAACAAATAAAGAGTAGTTATATAAAGAAAAAGATACTTTTCTATTACGCATACAAGGTTGATACCCGTATCTTCCTTTTTTTTCTTCTAAAGAACGTCTTTTATTCATTTCTTTTTTTGTAATCAGCACATTAATTGTTCTTTTAAAAATATTAATATCTATTAAATCTCCATTCTTTATTAAAGAAATATTACCTTTATTGGATGCTTCTGGAGACACATGCCCAATTGACAATCCAGATGTCCCTCCAGAAAATCGACCATCAGTAATTAATGCACATTTTTCGTTTAATCCTATTGATTTTAAATAAGTAGTAGGATATAACATTTCTTGCATACCAGGTCCACCTTTTGGTCCTTCATAACGAATAATAATAACATCTCCAGCTACAATTTTTCCATGTAAAATAGCATCTACTGCATTTTCTTGACTATCATAAACTTTAGCTGGCCCATTAAAAATAAAAAGGTTTTTTTTAATACTTGCAGTTTTTAATATACATCCATTTTTTGCTAAATTCCCGTAAAGTATAGTTAATCCACCATATTTTGAAAAAGCATATTTATAAGAACGAATACACCCATTTTTTCTATCATTATCTAATGTTTTCCACCTAAAATTTTGAGAAAAAGGACGTGTTGTACTAATCCCAGCAGGACTAGCACGAAACATTTTTTTTATAGATTTACTTTTAGTGAGCATTATGTCATATTTTTTTAAAGTTTCTTTTAAAGTTAATCCTAAAATGTTTTTTACATTATGATTTAAAAATCCAGAACGATCCAATTCGCCTAAAATACCAAAAACGCCTCCAGCTCTATGAACATCTTCCATATGATATTTATTTGTACTAGGAGATACTTTACATAAATGAGGTATTTTTTTAGATATTTTATCTATATCTTGCATATTAAAACAAATTTTTCCCTCATTTGCTGCCGCTAAAAGGTGTAAAACGGTATTTGTAGATCCACCCATTGCTATATCTACCATCATTGCATTTTCAAATGCTAACTTATTTGCTATATTTCTAGGTAAAATATCAACATTTTTTTCTTCATAAAATAATTTTGTTAATTGAACAATTTTTTTAGCGCCTTTAATAAATAATTTTTTTCTATCATAATGAGTTGCTAATAATGATCCATTACCTGGTTGTGCAAGCCCTAAAGCTTCTGTTAAACAATTCATAGAATTTGCAGTAAACATACCAGAACATGAACCACAAGTAGGACATGCTAATTTTTCAAAATCTTTACTAACATCATTACTAATATTTGGATTAACGCTATGAGCTATTACGTCTACTAAATCTAATTTTATTTTTTTTTGATTAATAACGATTTTTCCAGACTCCATTGGCCCACCTGAAACGAAAATAGTGGGAATATTTATTCGTAATGATGCCATTAACATAGCAGGTGTAATTTTATCACAATTAGAAATACAAATCATTGCATCAACACAATGTGCATTAATCATATATTCAATAGAATCTGCAATAAGTTCACGTGATGGTAAGGAATATAACATACCGCTATGCCCCATAGCTATCCCGTCATCTATAGCAATAGTATTAAACTCTTTACCGATCCCACCAGATTTTTTAATTTCTTTGCTAACTAATTTTCCTATTTCACGAAGGTGTATATGTCCTGGAACAAATTCAGAAAAAGAATTAACTACAGCTATAATAGGTTTTTTGAAATCTTCATCATTCATACCTGTTGCACGCCATAAAGAACGAGCACCAGCCATGTTACGACCATGTGTAACTTTTGAAGAACGATATTTTATCATAATTTATATTTATTCCTAATGACATATCAATTAAAACTGGTAATAATTTTCTTTTTGTTTATATTTTAATAATTTTTTATAAAATTAAAAAAATACTTATGTTTTAAATAAAATATTCTTATATTTTTAATGAAATTTAATAATTTGTAAAAAAGTATACAAAATATAATTTATATTTTCTGATCAATACAAATTTGTTTTATTTTAAACATATTAAATAAAAATTTTTTTTATAAATAAATTTTAGATATAACTTTATTATTAAAATACTTTTAAGCAAAATTATTATAATATTTACATAAAATTTTAATCTTATTATTCAATAAACATTAATTTAAAAAATATGTTTATAAGAAAAATTACTAATATAAAAATCGTTAACTATTATTTCTATAATAATTTAAATATAAGTTATATAAGAAAAAAAAATAAGATAATCACTCGTTGATAAAAAATGAAATAAGAAGGAATGAATGAAGAAGATATTAACAAGAATTAGTTTTACTTGGCAAATTCCTACTCTCACATGGGGAGACCCCACACTACCATCGGCGCCATAGTGTTTCACTTCTGAATTCGAAATGGGATCAGGTGGTACCACTACGCTATTTTTACCAAGTAAAACATAAATAGATTCTTATCTATATCATTTATAGTAAGCGAACAACATTTCTGCAAATCAAAATAACATAAAAAATTTTTGATGTTGTAAGATTAAGCCTCACGGGTCATTAGTACTAGTTAGCTCAACGTATCGCTACGCTTACACACCTAGCCTATCAACGTCGTTGTCTTCAACGTCCCTTCAGGACTCTCTTAGAGTCAGGGAGAACTCATCTTAGGGCAAGTTTCGTGCTTAGATGCTTTCAGCTCTTATCTTTTCCGTACTTAGCTACCGGGCAATGCCATTGGCATGACAACCCGAACACCAGCGGTACGTTCACTTCGGTCCTCTCGTACTAGAAGCAACCCCCTTCAATTCTCCTACGCCCACGGCAGATAGGGACCGAACTGTCTCACGACGTTCTAAACCCAGCTCGCGTACCACTTTAAATGGCGAACAGCCATACCCTTGGGACCTACTTCAGCCCCAGGATGTGATGAGCCGACATCGAGGTGCCAAACACCGCCGTCGATATGAACTCTTGGGCGGTATTAGCCTGTTATCCCCGGAGTACCTTTTATCCGTTGAGCGATGGCCCTTCCATTCGGAACCACCGGATCACTAAGACCTGCTTTCGCATCTGCTTGCGTTGTCACGCTCGCAGTTAAGCCAGCTTATGCCTTTGCACTAAACTTACGATTTCCGACCGTAATTAGCTGACCTTTGTGCTCCTCCGTTACTCTTTAGGAGGAGACCGCCCCAGTCAAACTACCCACCAGACACTGTCTGCACTCCGGATGACGGAGTAACATTAGAATATTCAACATTAAAGGGTGGTATTTCAAGGACGGCTCCATATAAACTAGCGTTTATACTTCATAGCCTCCCACCTATCCTACACATCGATGTTCAATCTTCAATATCAAGCTATAGTAAAGGTTCACGGGGTCTTTCCGTCTTGCCGCGGGTACACTGCATCTTCACAGCCATTTCAATTTCACTGAGTCTCGGGTGGAGACAGCCTAGCCATCATTACGCCATTCGTGCAGGTCGGAACTTACCCGACAAGGAATTTCGCTACCTTAGGACCGTTATAGTTACGGCCGCCGTTTACCGGGGCTTCGATCAAGAGCTTTTCTTTTAGAAAAAAAAAAGATAACCCCATCAATTAACCTTCCGGCACCGGGCAGGCGTCACACCGTATACGTCCACTTTCGTGTTTGCACAGTGCTGTGTTTTTAATAAACAGTTGCAGCTAGCTATTATCTTCGGCTAGTTTCAGCTTAAAGAGCATGTCTTTTTACTTACTTCTAGCGTGCCTTCTCCCGAAGTTACGGCACCATTTTGCCTAGTTCCTTCACCCGAGTTCTCTCAAGCGCCTTAGTATTCTCTACCTAACTACCTGTGTCGGTTTGTAGTACGGTTCTATATTATCTGAAGCTTAGAAGATTTTCTTGGAAGCATGGCATTAATTACTTCAATTCCTAAGAATTTCGTCATCACACCTCAGTTTTTATTTTTCGGATTTTCCTGAAAAATTAACCTACATGTTTAAACCGAGATTTCCAACACTCGGCTAATCTAGCCTTCTCCGTCCTTTCATCGCAATAATATAAAGTACAGGAATATTAACCTGTTTTTCCATCGATTACGCTTTTCAGCCTCACCTTAGGATTCGACTTACCCTTTTCTGATTAACATCGAAAAGGAAACCTTAGTCTTTCGGCGAATGGGTTTCTCACCCATTTTATCGTTACTCATGTCAGCATTCGCACTTCTGATACTTCCAGTAAATTTCACAACTTACCTTCTTCAGCTTACAGAACGCTCCTCTACCCAACAAAATTATTTGTTGCCGCAGCTTCGGTACATAATTTAGCCCCGTTACATCTTCCGCGCAGGCTGACTCGACCAGTGAGCTATTACGCTTTCTTTAAATGATGGCTGCTTCTAAGCCAACATCCTGGCTGTTTAAGCCTTCCCACATCGTTTCCCACTTAATTATGACTTAGGGACCTTAGCTGGCGGTCTGGGTTGTTTCCCTTTCCACAACGGACGTTAGCACCCGCTGTGTGTCTCCCGTAATAACATTCTTTGGTATTCGGAGTTTGCATTGGATTGGTAGGCTGGAGTAGCCCCCTAGCCAAAACAGTGCTCTACCCCCAAAGATGAGTTTACGAGGCGCTACCTAAATAGCTTTCGAGGAGAACCAGCTATCTCCCGGTTTGATTGGCCTTTCACCCCTAACCACAAGTCATCCACTAATTTTTCAACATTAGTTGGTTCGGTCCTCCAGTTAGTATTACCTAACCTTCAACCTGCTCATGGTTAGATCACCGGGTTTCGGGTCTACATCCTACAACTTAACGCCCAGTTAAGACTCGGTTTCCCTACGGCTCCCTTATACAGTTAACCTTGCTATAGAATATAACTCGCTGACCCATTATACAAAAGGTACGCAGTCACATTATAAAAAAAATGCTCCTACTGCTTGTACGTATACGGTTTCAGTATCTTTTCACTCCCCTTTAGGGGTTCTTTTCACCTTTCCCTCACGGTACTAGTTCACTATCGGTCAATCAGGAGTATTTAGCCTTGGAGGATGGTCCCCCCGTATTCAAACAGGATATCACGTGTCCCGTTTTACTCATTGAGTACACAAATTATATGTTTTTATATACGAGACTATCACTCTGTATCGTGTGATTTTCCAAACACTTCTACTAACAAAATAATTTGATAAAACTCTGGGCTTTTCCCCTTTCGCTCGCCACTACTAAGGGAATCTCAATTGATTTCTTTTCCTCAGGATACTTAGATGTTTCAGTTCTCCTGGTTTGCTTCATTATATTATATATTCGTATAATGATGATGTATGTTACTACATCGGGTTTCCCCATTCGGACACTACCGGTTATTAACGGATCTTATCGCCTTACCGATTCTTTTCGTAGATAAGCACGTCCTTCATCGCCTCTGATTGCCAAGGCATCCCCCGTATACGCTTAATTGCTTAATCTTACAACTCAAAAATTTCTTTTTAATATGTTGTATGCTATTCAACATTTATCTATACAGCGTTTTTTGTTGAATATTTTGATTTGCCAAAAATGTTAAAGATCGTGTACTAAAAAGTTTATTCGTCCCCTAGGGGATTTGAACCCCTGTTGCCGCCGTGAAAGGGCGATGTCCTAGACCCCTAGACGAAGGGGACTAAACTTTTTTTTATTAATAAAAAAATATATATTTTATATATTTATAATATATTTACTAAATAATTTGTTGTGAGCACTTTTCAGGAATACCTTTTAACAAAGTTAAGGAGGTAATCCAACCGCAGGTTCCCCTACAGTTACCTTGTTACGACTTCACCCCAGTCATGAATCACAAAGTGGTAAGCACCATCCCGAAGGTTAAGTAACTTGCTTCTTTTGCAATCCACTTCCATGGTGTGACGGGCGGTGTGTACAAGGCCCGGGAACGTATTCACCGTGGCGTTCTGATCCACGATTACTAGCGATTCCGACTTCATGGAGTCGAGTTGCAGACTCCAATCCGGACTAAGACGTATTTTATAAGATTTGCTAGCTCTTACGAGATTGCTACTTTTTGTATACGCCATTGTAGCACGTGTGTAGCCCTGGTCATAAGGGCCATGATGACTTGACGTCATCCTTACCTTCCTCCGGTTTATCACCGGCAGTTTCCTTTAAGTTCCCGGCCGAACCGATGGCAAAAAAGGATAAGGGTTGCGCTCGTTGCGGGACTTAACCCAACATTTCACAACACGAGCTGACGACAGCCATGCAGCACCTGTCTCACGGTTCCCGAAGGCACTTCTATATCTCTATAAAATTCCGTGGATGTCAAGACCAGGTAAGGTTCTTCGCGTTGCATCGAATTAAACCACATGCTCCACCGCTTGTGCGGGCCCCCGTCAATTCATTTGAGTTTTAACCTTGCGGCCGTACTCCCCAGGCGGTCGACTTAATGCGTTAGCTTCGAAAACTACAGGTCATGCCCACAATTTTCAAGTCGACATCGTTTACAGCATGGACTACCAGGGTATCTAATCCTGTTTGCTCCCCATGCTTTCGCACCTGAGCGTCAGTATTCATCCAGGGGGTCGCCTTCGCCACTGGTATTCCTCCAGATATCTACGCATTTCACCGCTACACCTGGAATTCTACCCCCCTCTATGAGACTCTAGTTTATCAGTTTCAAATGCCATTCCTAAGTTAAGCTCAGGGATTTCACATCTGACTTAATAAACCGCCTACGTACTCTTTACGCCCAGTAATTCCGATTAACGCTCGCACCCTCCGTATTACCGCGGCTGCTGGCACAGAGTTAGCCGGTGCTTCTTTTGCACGTAACGTCATGTATCAAACGTATTATATTTGATATTTTTCTTTCGTGCTGAAAGTACTTTACAACCCGAGGGCCTTCTTCATACACACGGTATAGCTGCATCAGGCTTGCGCCCATTGTGCAAGATTCCCCACTGCTGCCTCCCGTAGGAGTCTGGACCGTGTCTCAGTTCCAGTGTGGCTGATCATCCTCTCAGACCAGCTAGAGATCGTCGCCTAGGTGAGCCTTTACCCCACCTACTAGCTAATCTCGTCTGGGTTCATTTAATAACATAAGGTTATTATTTGTTAAAATAATAATCCCCTACTTTGGTCTAAACGACATTATGCGGTATTAGCCATCATTTCTAATGGTTATCCCCCTTTATTAAGTAGATCCCCAGATTGTACTCACCCGTTCGCCACTCGCCGACAAAGAAGCAAGCTTCTTTTCGTTGCCGTTCGACTTGCATGTGTTAAGCTTACCGTTAGCGTTTAATCTGAGCCATGATCAAACCCTTCAATTTTTATTGACTTTTCTTTTAATTCATGTTTTTAAACTTACTATATAACGTAACTTTAACATGCATTAAAAATATCTGTTTTTATGAAGATATTTCCTTGAAAAATGCCCACACAAATTATTTAGTTAATTATAAAAGAACAAAATATTAGATTATTTAAATATAAACAACTTATATTACACGCTCTTTTTAAAGAGTCAATTTATTTTTTTTAAAAAAATTATATTTTATTATAAATAAAATATAATTTTGTCATATAATTAAATTTTTCTTTAATAAAATTTTTAGCTGGAAATAATATTTAATGCGTACTACTCAGTATTTTTTGTCTACTCTAAAAAAAACTTCAAAACAAATTGAAACAATTAGTCATGAGCTTATGTTACGTTCAGGAATGATTCGTCAATTATCTTCGGGAATATATACTTGGATGCCAATAGGGTTATTGGTAATTAAAAAAGTAAAAAAAATCATTAGAAAAGAAATGAATAATATAGGTTTTATAGAGCTATTTTTACCATTAATACAACCTATAGATTTATGGAAAAAAAGTAAACGTATAGAATCTTTTGGTTCTGAATTAATAAACTTTTATGATAGAAACAAACATCATTTTTTGTTAGGTCCTACACATGAAGAACTAATCACGAAAATTATGTGTAATGAATTACATTCTTATAAAGAATTGCCTATTAGTTTGTTTCAAATTAATGTAAAGTTTCGTGATGAAATAAGACCACGTTTTGGCGTTATTCGTTCTCGTGAATTTTTAATGAAAGATGCATATTCTTTTCATATTTCTTTGGAATGTTTAAAAAAAAGCTATAAAAACATGTATTTTGCATATGATAAAATTTTTTCTAGTCTTGGTTTAAATTATTGTGTCATTAAAGCAGACCCCGGTGTTATTGGTGGCACTGTATCTCATGAATTTCATGCATTTGTAAAAAATGGAGAAAATGACATAGCAACTTTTACAGAATCTACTGATACTTGTGATGCTGATTCGGTTGAAATATCTTTAAAACAAAAAAAACAAAAAAAAAGTATGAAAAAAATGACATTAATTGAGCTGATGTCAAATCAATCTATTATTGATTTAATAAAAATTTATAAAATTTCAACAAAAAGTTTGATAAAAACATTATTTGTTAAGGCTAATGAAAAAAGTAAAAATAAATTTGTATTAATTTTACTTCGTAATGATCACGAAATTAGTAAATATAAATTAGAAAAAATAAATATAATTTATTCTCCATTAACTTTTGTGAATGAAAATGTTGTTTTAAAAAATTTACAAATATCAAATAAATTAATTAGTCCAATTAACTTTAAGTTACCAATAATTGCTGACTACGCAGTAGTTCAAATGAATAATTTTGTTATTATGTCTAATAAAAAAAATAAATATTATATCAATGTTAACTGGCAACGTGATTTAATTATTCCTCAATTAGCCGACATTCGTAAAGTAAATGATGGAGATTTGAGTTCAGAGGGAAAGGGTATAATCAAAATAAAAAAAGGATTAGAAATTGGACATATTTTTCAGATAGGCGATAAATATTCAAAATTATTTAAATTATCTCTTCAAGATAAAAACGGATATAAAAAAATATTAATGGGATCCTATGGTATAGGTATAACTCGTCTTATTGCAGCTGTTATTGAACAAAATCATGATAAAAATGGAATTATTTGGCCTTTAAAGATAGCTCCTTTTACAGTGGCAATTATTCCTGTTAATATGTATCATTGTAGTGCTGTAAAAAAAGCTGCTGAAGAACTATATGATTTGTTATGTTTCAATAACATTGAAGTTTTATTTGATGATCGTAAAGAAAGATTAGGAGTTCTTTTTAAAGATATTGATTTAATTGGTATTCCTCATTGTATTATTATAGGTGAAAAAAATATTTCTTTAAATAAAGTAGAATATAAAACACGTGTTTCCAATAAATTAAAAGTTATAGACTATCATTGTATCTTAAATTTTTTAAATAAACAGTTAAAAAATTAACTATTTATTATGTTTTTTTTCCATTGTATTTTAAAACTTAAGTTTTCTGTTTTTATGATACTTTTTTTTGTATTAATAAAATTAATAATTGAAATTAATTCATCATTATAGTAAAGCATAGGAATACGACTTCTTTCCCACGGTGGAATTTTTTTTTCGTTCCATATTTTTTTGAGTTTACATTTTTTACTTTTATTTTCAAATAAAAAGTACCCATTTGCTTGAAATCTGATGCTAACAGTTTCGTGTTTTTTTGGTTGACGTATGAATGTTTGTTGTATTTCATTATTTATAGATATTATACCGAGATTTTGAGGAAGAATTAATGGTTTTTTTAAATTATCCCATGGCAAAATTATATGTTTAAGTGAAGAGTAATATGGTAATAACCAGATAAAATCACGATATCTCCTTATAACAAAATTTTTAATTTTTAATTCAGGATTTGCGTTATTTTTGCTATGAATAATTTCTTGATAAATATGTAAAATATTATTATAGGAAGGAATTATGCCAGTTTTTATATAAATCCAGCGACGTATTAAAAATTTACATTCTATTATAGTCATTTTCATGAATGGTATATAGTAGAGACTACCATTTTTTTGTATTAAACCGGATAATTTATGAGATAATAATTGATTCAATAATATTTCTTGTTGTTGACATAAACTTGCACTCCTAGATATTGCTTTTAAAAAAAAAGGCCATCTATTGGTAAGCAACGGAATAATTTTATGTCTAATAAAGTTTCGTTCAAAGTAAATATTTTTATTACTTTTATCTTCAATCCAGTTAATTTTATATAATTTCGCATAAGTTTCTAATTGATCACGAGAAAAATTTAAAAATGGTCTTAAAATTATACCGTTTTTAAAAACAATTTTTTTTTGAATACTAGATAACCCTGATGGTCCACTCCCTCTTTTTAAAGATAAAAAAAATGTTTCGCATTTATCGTTTAAATTATGTGCTGTAACAAGATTTTCATGTGCTTGTAGTTCTTTCAATAACGCTGTATAACGCATATCACGTGCAATAGCTTCTATATTTCTTTTGTTAGGAACATTAATATAAATTATTTTATAATTGAGTTTCCACTTTTTACAAATAACAATACAATGTTGTACAAAATCGTTTGCTTGTATGCTTAAGTTATGATGTATATGTAAAACACGTAAACTAATTTCTGGACGAAAAATTTTCTTTAATTTGATTAACTGATGCAAAAGTACCATTGAATCTAGACCACCGCTCAATGATATTACAAATGAACTATATGGTTTTAAAAATTTATTTAAGTAATTAATAAACATTTTTATATGATAACTATGCAAAAAAAAAAATACGATTTTATTAAAATTTAGTTGTATCCATAACTCATTAAACGTTCATAACGATCTTTACATATTTCTTTTATATCCATTTGATTAAAATTGTTTAAATCTAATAGTAATATTTCTTTTAAATTGTTTGCCATTTGATTCAAATTTTTATGAGCTCCACCTAATGGTTCTATAATAATTCGATCAATTAATTTTAATTCTTTTAAACGTTCTGCTGTGATACCCATTGATTCTGCAGCAATAGGAGCTTTTTCAACTGTTTTCCATAATATTGAAGCACAACCCTCTGGAGAAATTACAGAATATATGCTATATTGTAGCATGTTAATTTTATCTCCAACTCCTATAGCTAAAGCTCCACCCGATCCACCTTCTCCAATTATTGTACAAATAATTGGCACTTTTAATTTAGACATGTAACTTAAATTTTTTGCAATTGCTAAAGACTGCCCTCTTTTTTCAGCACCTATTCCTGGATAAGCACCTGGCGTATCAATAAAAGTAATAATCGGTATTTTAAAACGTTCTGCAGTTTTCATTAACCGTAAAGCTTTTCTATATCCTTCTGGTACTGGCATTCCAAAGTTTCGATAAATTTTTTCTTTTGTTGTGCGTCCTTTTTGATGTCCAATAATCATAACTGAAAAATTTTCTAAACGGGCAAGTCCACCTATTATTGCTTTATCATCACCAAAAACACGATCACCTGATAGTTCATCAAAATCATGAAATATTTTGTTAATATAATCAAGTGTATAAGGACGTAATTGATGACGAGCTAATTGGGTTATTTGCCATGCATTTAAATTAGAAAATATTTTTTTTATTAATTTTATTCTTTTTTTTTCTAAAAAAGAAACTTTTTCGTTTACATTGATTTCATTTTTATTATTAACTGAAATTAATAAACGAATTTTTTCTTCTAATTCCAAAATAGGGTATTCAAAATCCAAGTAGTTGAAACTCATAATTGTCCTTTTGGATTAAATGTAAACTCTATTTTTGTATGTCCAAATAACAAACGTAAATCATCAATTAATAGATTACTTGGAACTACATTAAAAATATTTTTTAAAAAAAACTCTTGTTTCATGTTATTTTTTTTATAAAAAAATTTTATTGGAACACTTCCAATATTATAAGGTTTTATAATATGATAAAATTGGTTTAAAATGTAAGCATTAATTTTTTTTGTAGAACAATTAATAGAAATGCTTTTTATATAACGTTCACGAGCTTTTTCAATATCAACTATCTCGTATGCTTTCATTTTAATATTATTATATGTGTCAAAATCAATTTTACCTTGTATTACTAGTATTTTATTTTTTTCTAAAAATTTTTGATATTTTTCTAAATTTTTTGAAAAAACTACTACTTCTAAATGAGCTGAATAGTCGTCAAGTATTAATATACTAATTCTTTTACCAAACTTTGTCTCTAAAAAACGTATAGATTTTACTAACCCTACTACAACGATATTTTTTGTACTTCTTATAAAAGAAGCATTAATATCTTTTAAAGGAATATGATTAATATAAGTGTTAATTTCTTGTATATATTGCGTAAAGGGATGTCCAGTAATATATAAACCAAGTGTTTCGTGTTCTCCTTTTAATCGAGTTTCATCAGACCATAATGCAACGTTACTATAGAAACCTTTTATTTGTTGAAATTTATCTGGAGAAATAAAATCAAATAAATCAACTTGTTTTACTTCTTGTCTTTTAGCGTTTTGATAAGCTGCTTTTAAAGCATGGGGATAAACGCTTATTAAGGCAGCACGGTGTAAACCTAAAGTATCCATGCATCCTGATTTAATTAATTTTTCTATTATTTTATTTGTTATTTTTTTTTGATCGATACGTTGACAAAAATCAAAAATATCTTGAAAAGATTGTTTTTTTCTAATATTTAAAATAGTTTCAATAACACTTTTTCCTATTCCTTTTATTGCTCCCATTCCATAAAAAATTTCATTATTTTTTTTTGCATGAAAAAAATACATACTGATATTAATATTTGGAGGTAATATTTTTATTCCAATATTTTTACATTCATCAATTAAACGTACTATTTTTTCAGTATTATCAATATCTGCATTAATAACTGCTGCCATAAATTCAGCAGGATAATTTGCTTTTAACCATAATGTTTGATAAGAGAGAAATGCATAAGCAACAGAATGTGACTTATTAAATCCGTAGCCTGCAAATTTTTCAACTAAATCAAAAATTTTCATTGCTAAAATAGTATCAATCCCCTTTTTTTTTGCACCATTTTTAAAAATAGATCTATGTTGTTCCATTTCTTCTGGTTTTTTTTTACCCATTGCACGACGAAGTAAATCAGCGCTTCCTAGCGTATAACCAGCAAAAGATTGAGCTATTTGCATGACTTGTTCTTGATAAAGAATGATACCATAAGTCGGCGCTAAAATTGGTTTTAATATTTTATGTTCCCATCTTATATCGGGATAAGCAATTTTTTCATAACCACGTTTTCTATTAATAAAGTTATCTACCATTCCAGATTGTAATGGTCCAGGTCTGAAAAGTGCTAATAATGCTATAATATCTTCAAAACAGTCTGGTTGTAATCGCTTTATAAGTTTTCTTATCCCTGTAGATTCTAATTGAAAAACAGCGATAGTTTTAGTGCTTTTTAATAAATCAAAACTTTTTTTATCATTTAATGAAATATCTAAAATATTAATTTTATCGCTATTTGATTTTTTTAGACGTAAATTAATCATATCTAATGCGTTTTGAATAATTGTTAACGTACGTAATCCAAGAAAATCAAATTTAACTAAGCCTATATGTTCAATATCATTTTTATCAAACTGAGTTACAGTATTCTTGTGATTCTCATCACGATAAAGAGGTGTAAAATCAGTAATTTTGCTAGGCGAAATTACAAGTCCTCCTGCATGTTTGCTTGCATTTCTAGTCACGCCTTCTAGTTTGCGTGCTATATCAATTAATACTTTTATTTCTTCATCTCTTTCATAGATTTGTGATATTTTGGAATCTGTAGAAAAAATTTTTTTTAAAGTAATACCTAAATCAGAAGGAATCAGTTTTGAAATATTATTAACAAAACCATAAGGGTAGCCTAATGCTCGTCCTACGTCACGTATTACAGCTTTAGCTGTCATAGTTCCAAAAGTTATTATTTGTGATACAGAATCACGACCATATACATGTGCAACATGATCAATAACTTTATCACGTTTATCCATACAAAAATCAATATCAAAATCGGGCATTGATATTCTATCGGGATTTAAAAAACGTTCAAAAATTAAATCAAATTTTAAAGGATCAATATCAGTAATTTTTAATACATAAGCTACTAAAGAACCAGCACCAGAACCTCTTCCTGGACCTACAGGGATTCCATTTTCTTTTGCCCATTGAATAAATTCCATAACAATAAGGAAATATCCTGGGAAACCCATTTGATTAATAACGTTTAATTCTTTTTTTAATCTTTGATCATATTTTAAACGTTGACGCGATCTGATATTAGCATTTGGAAATAAAACCTTAAGAATATTTTCTAACCCTGCACGAGATTTATTTATCAATAGTTCTTTTTCAGTAACTGTTTGATCAATAAATTTAGGTAAAAAATATTCATTAAATTGCATAATAACGTTACACCTTTTAGCAATTTCTACACTATTTTCTAAAGCTGTAGGAATATCTGAAAACAATTTACACATTTCTTTTTCATTACGTAGATATTGTTGACAACTAAAATTAGATTTTCTTTTATCATTGATAGTATAACCATAATTTATTGCTATACGTATTTCATGAATTGAAAAATCTTCCATATTTAAAAAACAAACATCATTAGTTGCCACTACAGGAATATTTTCCGAAGCAGAAATTTCTAAAGCCATCTGTAAATATTTTTCTTCATTTTTACGATTCGTACGTATTAACTCAAGATAATAATGTTCAAAAAAATATTTTTTATAAAAAAGTAAATATTTATCTAATAATTGTAAATTATTAGATAACAGTGCTTTTCCTAAATCTCCTTTTCTACCACCAGATAAAATAATTAAACCGCTTTTAAATTTTATTAACCAATCGCGATTAATTGTTGGACCTTTTATAGTATATCCATATTGATATGCATATGAAATTAACATGATTAAGTTATGATAACCAACTTTATTAATTGCTAATATAGTCAATTTTGTTGGTTGTATATTAAATATATCATTGTTTAAACTAAATTCTGCACCAATAATAGATTTAATTCCAAAATGATAAGCTAATTTATAAAATTTTATTACCCCAAAAAGATTTGTGAAATCTGTAAGAGCTACTGCAGGCATATTTAATTCTACTAATTTTTTGATTATAGAATTTATTTTAGGTAAACCCTTAGTGATTGAATAATCACTATGTAAATTTAAATGTATAAAACGAGGATTAATCATATTTAAAAATGTTAATAATAAGTTTTAAAAAAAAAGTATTAGTTTTTATATTAAAAATATTGATGATTCTTAATTAATTTTAATATTACTTGAGTTGCTTTTTCATTAGAATTACAACGAAGTTTTTTATGTAATTTATAAAAAATATTATATAGTATGTTTTTTTCTTTTACATTGTATAAAAGATATTGCAAAGCCTTTGTTAAATTTAAAGGAGTACATTTATTTTGTATAAACTCTTTTACAATATTTTTATTGGTTAAAATATTTGGCAAAGAAATATAGGGTATTTTTATTAAACTTTTTACTATAAAAAAAGTTAATATATTTACTTTATATCCGATAACCATAGGACATTTTGCTAATAAACATTCTAAAGTTGCTGTTCCAGAAGCAACTAATGCTATATCACTAGCAATTAATACTTGAGAACTTTTATTCAGAAAAACTTTAAAAAATAGTTCCGGAGCTGTTTTTAGTTGAATTTTTTTAAATTTTTTTAATAATTCAACATTATTTAATACTAACAAAATTCTTAAGGAAGAATCGTTTTCACAAAGCGTTTTTGCTGTAATAATAAAACTTACACTTAACATTTTTATTTCAGATAATCGACTTCCAGGTAAAATTGCTAAATATAAATTATTAGAACTTAATCCTAGTTTTTTTCTTGCTTGTTTTTTATTAGGTTTTAATGCAAACTTATTTGCTATAGCGTGTCCTACAAAACAATGCGGAATATTATAATTAATATATAGTTGTTTTTCAAACGGAAAAAGTAATAAAACTAAATTAGTATTTTTTACTATTTGTTTTATTCTTTTCTTTCTCCATGCCCAAATTGAAGGACTTACATAATGTACAATTGGAATACCTATTTTTTTTAGTCTTCCTTCTAAAGGAAGATTAAAATCTGGCGAATCTATCCCTATAAAAACATCTGGTTTAAATATTTTTAAACGTTCAAAAAGAATTTTACGTATTTTTAAAATATGTAGAATATGTTTAAATATCTCAAAAATACCTATAACTGAGAGATCACTTATATTGTACCAACTTTCAAATCCTAATTTTTTCATTTTTGGTCCAGAAATACCCACAAAATGAACGTTTTTTATTTTTTTTTTTATGGTACTCATTAGTCCTGCTCCTAAAGCATCTCCAGAACTCTCTCCAGCTACTATAGCTATTTTTAAATTTTTTATCTAATTACTCCTCTAGTAGAACGATCAAAAAAATTATAAAAAGGTTGAATTTCATTAAATTTTTCTGCTAAATCTTTTATTTTTGGTTTTACTTCATTTAATTTTTTTCCGCTGCGATAAAGTAATTTATATGCTGTATAAATAGCATATAAAGATTCATTACTAAACCCCCTTTTCCTTAACCCTTTGCTATTAATTCCAAAAGGTGTAGCATGGTTTCCTTGAGCAAGGATATATGGTGGAATATCCTTTACAATTCCAGAACAACCTCCTATCATTACATGCGTCCCTATAGTACACCATTGATGTATTGCTGTTAGTCCCCCAATCACAACAAAATTATCAACAGTAACATGTCCTCCTAAAATTACATTGTTTGCAAAAATGCAATTATTACCAATAATGCAATCATGCGCAATATGCACATTTATCATAAACAAGCTATTACTTCCAATTTTAGTTATGCCACCGCCTTTTAAGGTTCCACGATGAATGGTAACACTTTCTCTAATTTGATTGTTATCACCAATTTCAACACGCATAGGTTCATTAGAATATTTTAAATCTTGATTAGCTTCGCCAATGGATGAAAATTGATAAATATAATTATTTTTACCAATATTAGTATGACCATTTATAACAACATGAGATCTTAATATCGTGCCTTCACCTACTTTAACGTTAGCACCAATATAACAGAAAGGTCCAATAAAAGCATTTTCTTTGATAATAGCACCTTTTTCAATAATTGCGCTAGCATGAATTTTAGCTGTTTTTGCAATCACTGATTAAGTCTCGCGGCTACGTGCACACATCATAGTTGCTTGACATACCACTTTATTGTCAACAGTAGCCAATCCTTTAAAACGAGTTAAACCACGACAAGTTTTTTCAAAATATACTTCCATTACCATCTGATCACCTGGTGTTACAGGACGTTTGAATCTTGCTTTATCTATTCCTGCAAAATAATAAAGTTCACCGTCTTTTAATTTTCCTACACTTTTAAACGCTAAAATTCCTGTAGCTTGAGCCATTGCTTCTAAAATTAATACCCCTGGAAAAATAGGTTTATTTGGAAAATGTCCTTGAAAAAAAGGCTCATTAAAAGAAATATTTTTTATTGCACGAAGATATTTGTTTTTTTTGAATTCTGTTACACGATCTACCAATAGAAAAGGATACCTGTGTGCAAGTAGTTCTAAAATTTCTTCAATATTTAAAATGTGCATATCTGTATTCAAAACACTTGTTCCTATTCTAGGAATATAACGGAATTATTAAATAAATTTTTTACTTTTGAACGTTCATATATAGACAATTGAAGTATAATAAATTTTAATTTTTCTTTAGAAAGAACGCTAATAGAATTTTTAATAAGAATTAATTATTTGTACTTTTTTAAAAAAAAACTTGTTTCATATAACAAATTAGTTCTTTTGTATATATATTAAAGATTTTATTTTTTTATATAAATCATTAATATTCATTAATATAACTGTATTTTTTCTCCAATTCTTATTTTTTTGTGCTGGTATTCCAGAAGAGTATATACCAGCTTTTTTTATTGAACGCATAACCATAGTCATACCTGTAATAATTGCCTGATCACATATATTAATGTGTCCATTAATAACAACACCACCAGCAATTTTGCAATTTATACCTATTTTTGTGCTACCTGCTATTATTACACCGCCTGCAATAGCAGTATGTTTGCCAATAATAACATTATGAGCGATATGACATTGGTTATCAATGATTACATTATTACCAATGATCGTGTTATCAAATGTTCCTCGATCAATTGTTGTACAAGAACCAATTTCAACATCATTACCAATATTTACATGTCCTAAATGAGGGATTTTGACCCAACGATTATTATCTTGCACGTAACCAAAACCGTCAGAACCAATAACAGTATTAGCTTGTATATAACAATTGTTACCAACAATAGTGTCTGACTCAATAACAACGTTAGCACATAAAAACGTGTTTTTTCCTAAAACACTATTTTTTCCAATAAAACAATTTGGACTTATATTAACATTGTCAAAGATTCTTGAATTAGATTCAATAACTGTATTACTTCCAATTGTAACATTTTTTCCAATTTTTACTGTTGCATGAATATTTGCAGTAGAAGATAAACATGCAACAGATTTACATTTTTCTTTAAAAAAATTTGCTATATATACATAAGCTAAATCAGTGTTTTTTACTACTAATGCTGTTTTTTTACAAAATTTTAAATATTTTTGATCTAGAATAATTGCTGATGCTTGACAATGATCTAACTGATTTTTATCAGTATTCTTTGTAAAAAAAGTTATATGACCTGATTTAGCTGAACGTATAGAAGATATTCCACAAATTAAAGTATTCCTATCACCATATATTTTTGCCTTTATTTTTTTTGCTAAGTCATAAATCCTAATTGATGACATATTTATTTAGTCGCTTTTTTAATCACGTCTTGTGTTATGTCTTTCATGTTAGATGAATAAACTATAGAGTTTATATCAAATATTGTTTGATAATGATTAACTTGTGCTATTTTTTTTACGATTTTTTGAATATCTATTAATATTTTGCTTTGTTCTTCCATTTGACGTATATGATTATCATTAATAAAGTTTTGTACATTAGAAGCAAATACTTTACGTTCTTCATTAATATTTTCTTCTATTTTTTGACGTTCTTTTCTATTTAAAATAAGTTTTTCGCGTTCCAAATCATGCATTTTTTTTTGTAAAATTTTTTCTTGTTTATTAAGTTCATTAAACCGATTTTTAAATTCATTTTTTATCTTTTTATCTGCAATAACACGTTGTGGAATATTTTGAAAAACTTTTAACATATTTATAACCACTATTTTATTGCTTGCGATAGAGATCTTTGAAAAAAATAAAAAACAAATAATGCTAATCATACAAAACTTTTTTTTCATTGCTAGTGTCCTATAAAATTTATAATTTATTTATAATAAATTTTTACCATGTTTTGCCAAGGGTTAGTTGAAAATTCTCTATTGCATCATCTTCATAATATTTTATAGGTTTAGCATAAGACATAGATAAAGGTCCGATAGGAGAAATCCATGTTATTGCAATTCCAGCTGAACAACGAACTTTTTTATACTCATTATTATAGTTTGGTATTTGAGCGTCTTTAGCTGTTTTTGTATTAACCCATTGAGTATCCCATATAGTTCCAAAATCTACAAATAATGAAGTACGTAAAGGATAAAGATCTTGATTAGAAAGAAAAGGAGTAGGAAATATTAATTCAAAGCTATTTGAAAATACAGCGTTACCGCCTACAGCATTTTTAGTCAAACAAAAAGCACTATCTTTGTTTTTTTCGTTTGTACAACCAGGTGTTTTACGAAAGTAGACACCTTTAGGTCCTAATGAATTAGTACGGAAACCTCGAATTGTTTTAAATCCTCCAATATAAAAATTTTCATAAAATGGCATGAATTTTTTTTGAAATCCGTAACCATATCCGACATGTCCATGATTAAATAATATCCATTCATTTTTTTTGTTCAATGGAAGATAATTTTTAAAATTTAATTCTACTTTGTGAAATTTATTATCTGAATATGGTAAAGTAATTTTACCATCTAATCCAATTTCAGAACCAGAATTAGGTAAAAATTTATTATCAAGCATGTTAACATGCCAACCATAATTTATTAAAAAATCTTTTGTGATTAGTTCAGGAGCTTTCTCATCAGGATTAAGATGTCTAAACGTCTGTAAATAATACCACATAGGAACTTGAAAACTAATACTTTTTAAATGATTATGTAAATAATCTAAACCAATATTTATTTGTTGAGTGTTATTAAAAACTGGCATGTTTAAATTTATATTTGCACCATAACTATCTTTTTCGTAATCAATAAAAGTTTTATGATTTCCTTGAAAAGTATTATAAAAAATTCGGTTTTCAATATTAAAATTTTTAGAAAAAATAGAGCCGTTTTTTTTAAACAAAAATTCTCCATATTTTTGATTGCTATCTTTTGTTCCAACAAAACTTATTAAGTTTCCTGATCCAAAAATGTTATCTTTTAAAATATTTAATTCAAAATTAACACCTTGTCCTTTACTATAACCTAATCCAAGATTAAATAAACCAGTTTTTTTTTCTTTTACTTGATATATGATATCTACTGAATCATTACTTTTATTTGCTTTTTTTACTATTGTATTGACTGTTTCAAAATAACCGGTGTTTTTTAAAGACGTTTCACCTTGTTGAATTAATTTATTTTTTAGATAGTCTCCTTCTTTTTGTTGTATTTCTCTTCTTAATACAGAATCTTGTGATAAGTAATTACCCTTAAAAGATATTCTATGTACTTTATATTTATTTCTTAAATCCACATCTAAGTATAAATCAATATTTTTTTTGGAATCATTGATTGTAGAATTAATATTGATTTTTGGATTAGGGTAATTTAATTGATCTAAAGTATCTTTTATTTTTTTTTGAAAATTAATAATATTTTCTTGATTGTAATATTGGTTAATAAAGTCTTTTTGAAATTGTTTACTGTTCATTAATTCATTTTTTATGAGATCATTATTTGTTTTAAAACTAACAACTTTATAACGATCACCTTCATGAATATTAATGGTAATATATGCTTCTTTTTTATTTGAACTTAAACGTACTCTAACAGATTTAACTTTAAATTTAATATATCCATTGTTCAAATAAAAATTACGTAAATTTTCTAAAGCGTCTGCTAATTTTTGCTTATTATAATCATTGTTAGCTAAAATATTTCTGAATGAAAACTTAGGATGATAAATATTAAGCAAAGGAATTAAATCGTTAACATTATACCGAGAATTTCCTAATATTTTTATATTTTTTATTTTTGCAGATATTCCTTCATTAAAATTAAATGTTATTTTAGCGTAATTAAAAGGTAATAAATCAATTTTCGTTGTTATATTTGTACCATATTTCCCTTGGTTATGGTAAAAATTTTTTAAATATGTTTTAAAAGAAAATAACAAGCTACGATCTAATATTTCACCATTATTTAAACCTATTTTTACAAGATTTGTTTTCAAAACATCACTCTTAATAAGTTTATTTCCTGAAAAAACAATATCATAAATTATTGGTTTTTCTTTTACATTAATAACTAAATTTTTTTTATCACGGGATACGCTAATATTTTCAAAAATTTTTGTAGAATATAAATGATGAATAATACTTTTTATTTTTTTTTGATCTATTTTATCACCTATATTTATTGCTGAATATGTAAGAGCAGAATTTTTTGATACTCTTTGTAAACCATTAAAATTAATGTTTTTTACTACAAATGTATCAAACGAGTAACTATAACTACTTGTAAAAAATAGTAGTAAAGTCATTAAAAATTTTTTTATTAACATAATTTTTTTATACTTTTATAGTTTATTTTTTTTGTTAAAAAATGCATTATAAAAGTAGTTCCTGTTAAGATAAGTAAATAAATTAAATATATTATCTATAAATAATCCATGTTCTATAAATGTATTATCTTGATAAGATAAATAATGTTTAAAAAAATAATTTAGAAAATTATTTTTTAAAAAATACATAATGTTTTATTTTTAAAAAACAAAAAATACACTATATATTTTAAAAGCTTTCATTAAAAAAAGTCAAACAAGTAAAAAAAGGAACGGAAAGAGTTAAGCTATCAATACGATCTAAAACTCCACCATGCCCTGGAAAAATTTTTCCACTATCTTTTATTTGAGCTTCTCTTTTAAACATACTTTCGATAAGATCACCTAAAGTTGAAAAAAATGCAATAACAATTGCATAAAAAATAGGAAATTTTAAAAAATTTATTGAAAATGGAAAAACGTAAACAAAAGAGTACATTATAAATATTGAAGATATTATTCCCCCTATAAATCCCTCTAAAGTTTTTTTTGGTGATATTCTTTTAAAGAAGCTATGTTTCCCAAAAAATTTTCCAAAAAAATATGCACCCGAATCTGTAGCCCATACTAATGAAAAAATAAAAAACAACTTCCAAAATCCAAAAAAATTATCATATTCATAATGTAAAAAACGAAGTTTTATGATGCTTATAAATAAAGGAATGATAATAAGACAACCAAAAAAATTTTTAGCTAAATATGATTTCTTTAAAAAGTGTATAGAATATGGATAAAAAACAACTAAATATACTAAAAAAAATAACCAAAAAAACATTACAATAAATAAAAATTGTATATAAAAAATCTTTAAATTGCTATTTAGTAGTAAAAAAGCTATTAATACAAAAAGAAAAATATCTAACATTAATAATGTTATTTTTTTAGTTAAATGATTTACTTGTATTAATTTTATCCATTCAAAAACTGCTATTATATAAAATAAAAAAACCATTGAAACGAAAAAATAAGGTGTAAAGTACATTATATACAATATTATTGGAGTTAAAGCTAACGCAGTAAAAATACGTGATTTTGTCAAAATAATCTCCAATAACTTTGTGACTTTAATTGTTTAGATATTACCGCCATATTTTCTCTCTCTTAAAGAGAACGCATATAGTGCTTTTTTAAAAATATATTCGTTAAAATCTGGCCAGAGTACATCAGTAAACCAAAATTCTGCATAAGCAATTTGCCATAATAAAAAATTACTTATACGAAACTCTCCTCCTGTTCTGATGACTAAATCAACCGGAACAATTTTTCTTAAAGAGAAAAAAGAATTTAAACTTTCTTCAGTAATCTTTTCTGGATTGATATTTCCTTTTTGTACTTGATAGATTATTTTCTTTATTCCTTGTAAAATATCCCATCGTCCTCCGTAATTTACAGCAATATTTAATAATAAACCTTTATTGTATTGAGTTAATCGTTCAGCCTTTTTTATGCATTCTTGTATTTGTATATCAAATTTACTGATATCACCTATAACTTTTAAACAAATATTATATTTATTTAAGTGATCTAATTCACGTTCTAATGTAGAAAACAACAACTTTATTAAAGAATTAACTTCTTTTATTGAACGAGACCAATTTTCGCTGCTAAAAGCATATAATGTCAAGACATAAATATTATTTTTAATCGCAAAATTTATTGCCCTGCGTACTGATTTTATTCCAGCTTTATGTCCATAAAAGCGTGTTTTTTTTTGATTCATTGCCCATCGGCCATTTCCATCCATGATGATGGCAATATGACGTGGAATTTTTTTTGTATTATTTAAATTATCAGATAACATGTTACATATTTTTTAATGAAAGTGCTATATATGTTTTTTACATTTTTGTAAAATTTTTTAAAAACCGTTAATTATTATATAATAATTTATAAAAAATATAAATTTAATAACTTTTATTCAACTGATTTACTATTTCTATAGTTTTTTTTCTAATAATAAGATCAATTTCTATAATTTCTTCTATAGTAGAAGGTTCTTTAAAATTAATGGTATTAAGAATATTTGAAATAATAATAGCAATATCCGTAAATTTAATTTTATTTTTAATAAAAGATTCAACTGCAATTTCATTGGCAGCATTTAAAGAAATAATAGCAGATTGACCATATAAATAAGCATTTAAAGCGATTTTCAAACATGGATATCTTTTAAAATCAGGTTTTTCAAAGTTTAATGAGCTAATTTTTGTGAAATCTAAAGGTAATAATTTTGTAGAAATACGATTTGGCCAAGCCATTGCATGAGCAATTGGTATTTCCATATTAGTTTCACTAAGTTGAGCTAAAATACTACCATCACAATATCTAACCATAGAATGAATAATGGATTCTGGATGTATCAAAATCTCTACTTGATTTATATTAGCATTAAATAAAAAGCATGCTCCAATATATTCGAAACCTTTGTTCATCATTGTTGCTGAATCTATAGAATTTTTTTTTCCCATTAACCAGTTAGGGTGTTTAAATGCCTGATTTGCTGTTACAGAAGATAGTTTTTTTAATGGTAAAGTACGAAAGGGGCCTCCTGATCCTGTTAGAATAATTGAATTTATTCCATGCAGTTTTAAATTCATATTATATAAAGAGGACTGCAGAACAAAAGGTAAGCTTTGAAAAATTGCATTATGTTCACTATCTACTGGTAATAATCTTGCATTGTGTATTTTTGCTTCATTAATAAATAACTTTCCACAGGTAATTAATGATTCTTTATTTGCTAATAATATTGTTTTTCCAGCTCGAATAGCTGATAAAGTTGGCAGTAAACCTGCAAAACCAACAATTGCTGACATTACTTGATCAATTTCATTTAAAGCTGCTAATTTACAAAAATTTTTAATACCAAAAAAAACCTCAGTTTTTAGTTTTAATTCTTTAAAATTTTTACGTAAAATTTCAGCAAGATTTTTATCCAAAACAGCAGCATATGTAGGTTTAAATTCTTGACATTGTTTTGTAAGTAAAGATATATTTTTTCCTGCAACTAATGCTATTACTTGATACGTTTGGAGGTTTTTTCTTATAACAGCAAGAGTTTGTCTTCCAATAGATCCAGTAGATCCTAGTATAGTTATTTTCTTCATGTTTTTATGAAGGCACTTATTATATTTTTATTAAAAATTCATTAGTTCTTTTTCTTTTTCTGATAAAATAAAACTAATTTTTTTGATATTATCGTTTGTTTGTTTTTGAATATTTTCCTGTAATTTTTTTTCTTTATCTTCAGTAATTAATTTGTTTTTTAATAATTTTTTTACTTGTTCATTAGCATCTCTTCTAACGTTTCGTATAGCAATACGACTATTTTCTCCTTCATTACGAATAATTTTAATTAAATTTTTTCTACGTTCTTCAGTTAAAGAAGGTAGAATTAGACGAATTTCGTTACCTTTAATATTAGGGGTAATGCCTAAATTAGATAAAGAAATCGCTTTTTCAATTTTAGAAATAATTGAATGATCAAAAATATTAATTTTAAGTATATGTGAACTTTCTACGCTAATATTTGCAATTTTATATAAAAATGTTGGAACACCATAATAATCTACAACTAAATCTTCAATTAACGATGTTGACGCTCTTCCTGTTCTAATTTTATTTAATTTTTTTTTTAAATTATTCAGACAGCTTTTCATTTTTTCTTCATTTTTCTTGTTTATATTTTCGATCATAACGATATATGCTCTTTTTAAATTTTATATTAAAAATTTTTAAAATAATTTATATAATATCTTAATTTTTTTTAATTGGTGATCAAAGTTCCTTCTTTTTCTCCTATTAATATTTTGTATAATACTTCTGGTTTATACATATTAAAAATAATTATAGGCATACAATAATCACGTGCTAATATGAAAGCTGTTAAATCCATAACTTTTAAATTTAAATCTAATGCTTTTTGATAACTTAGTTTTTTATAAAAAAACGTATTAGATTTTTTTTTTACTGGATCGTTAGAAAAAACTCCATCGACTTTTGTAGCTTTTATTACAACGTCAGCTTCCAGTTCAATTGCACGTAAACATGCTGTTGAATCAGTAGTAAAAAACGGATTTCCAATGCCACCAGAAAGAACTAATACATTTTTATCATTTAATAGTTTTATTGCTTTTATACAGTTATAAGTTTCACAAACGTTATTATATGGTATAGCAGACATTAAAAAAACATTAATATCATACGCGTTAAATATATCATAAATAGCTAATCCATTTATAAGAGTTGATAACATGCCGATATGGTCACCAAAAACACGTTTTATGCCATTTTTTTCTAAAGATTCTCCACGAAATAAGTTTCCCCCACCAATTACTATACTTATTTCAACTCCTAATTTTACTATTTTTTTTATATCTTGTGCTAAATTTTTTAAAATTGTAACATCAATTCCAAAATTTTGATTTCCTGTTAACAATTCTCCACTAATTTTTAAAATAATTCTTTTATAAATTAGTTGGGAAGAAAGAGTTTTCATTATTTATGATTTTCCAAATATATTGTATAAAATTTTTTGTAAAAATTTTATATTTTTACTGATTATCTAGAACCGCCTTTCTAAACGACGGTTCGTGTGTTTTATAGTAAAGATGATTTTTAAAAAGTTTTAATTTTTTCACCTAACTCAAAACGTATAAATTTTGTTACTTCTGATTGTTTTGATTGTAAAATTTGAGAAATTGTTTTGCTTGAATCCATTATGAATGGTTGATTTAATAAAGAAATACTATCAATAAACTTTTTTATTCTACCAGCAACAATTTTTTTTGCAATATCAGTAGTTTTTGCTGTGCGCATCGCAAGATCTAATTGAATATCATGTTCATTTTTTATTAATGTTTCTGGAATATCTTCTGATTTAATATATTCTGGTTTATTTGCTGCAATATGCATTGCAATTTTTTTTAACAATTTTTTTTCAATATTATTTCCTGCAATTAGTACTCCAATACGATTTCTATGTAAATAACAATTAATTAAATTATTTTGTAAAAAACTAATACGACGAATTTGAATATTTTCATCGATTTTGTTAGTCAAAAAAGAACATTCATCTTTAAAAGTTTTTTTTAGAATCTCGATATCATAAATTTTTTTAATAAATGCAGTGTTTAATACTTTGTTTCCGAAAGTAAGAAAATCAGAGTTTTTTGCAACAAAATCCGTTTCACAATTAATTTCTAAAACTATACCATTACGATAAGTATCATCAATTTTTAAAAAAATACAACCTTCTTTAGTGGATTTAATTGATTTTTTTTCTGATTTAATATATCCAGATTTACGCATAAAAATTATTGCTTCTTCAATATTTCTATTAGATTTAATTAACGCTTGTTTGCAATCTACAATTTTTGCGCCTGTTCTTTTTCTTAATTCTTTAATTAAAGAAGTAATGTTTTTCATTCTTTTTTCCTAAACCTAACATAACAAAAAATATTTTTCTTTATAATATATAATATAAGACTAAGATAATCGATAATCATCTTTTAATTGTCTAATAAATCTTTTTCAAAAACATTGGTTAAATTTTTTTCTTGTCCTTTACATATGGCAAATGAAATAGCTGAAAGATACAATCGTATTGCTCGAATTGCGTCATCATTACCAGGAATAACATAATCAATATTATCTGGATTCGCATTTGTATCAACTACTGCAAAAATAGTGATTCCTAAGTGATTAGCTTCTTTTACTGCAATGCTTTCATGAGCAGTATCGATAACAAATAATGCGTCTGGTAACCCACCCATGTTTTTTATTCCACCTAAACTATTTTCTAATTTAGATAGTTCTCTTTGACGAATTAGAGCTTCTTTTTTTGTTAACTTTTCAAAAGTACCATCTTGCGATTGTATTTCTAAATCTTTTAAACGTTTAATAGACTGACGAACAGTTTTCCAGTTAGTTAACATACCACCTAACCAACGATGGTTAACAAAAAATTGATTACAAGCAATTGCTGTTTTTTTAATTGTTTCACTTGCTGAATTTTTTGTTCCAACGAATAAAATTTTTCCTTGACGAGCAGCAATTTTTTTTAATTCTATTAGAGCTTCGTAAAACATAGGCATAGTTTTTTCAAGGTTAATAATATGTACTTTGTTACGAACACCAAAAATAAAAGGTTTCATTTTCGGGTTCCAATATCGAGCTTTATGCCCAAAATGTACACCCGTTTTTAACATATCTCGCATAGAAATGTTTTGCATAATAATCTCTCTTATTAAATTATAAATAATTTTTTTGCTTATAAAAATGTATTATTAAAGATGAAATATTTTTTAAATAATTTACAATAATATTTATACCATAAAGTTTTTTTATAAGCTAATAGTTCTAAAAATTATAAATATTTTATTTGTACTTATAAATTACTGATTTACTTTAAAAAATTTAAAATATTCAAAATATTTAGAATAAACTTTTAAAATTAACTTTTTAAAATTTAATAGATGAATTATATATGCCAATATTTATTAAAAATGAAGCAGAAATAAAAAAAATACGTATAGCAAGTACTATTGCTGCTGATGTTTTAGAAATGATTGAAAAATATATTAAACCTGGAATTTCAACGGAAAAATTAGATACTATTTGTTCTAATTATATTTTATATAAAAAAAATGCTATTTCTGCATGCTTAGGATATTTAGGATTTCCAAAATCAACGTGTATCTCTGTTAATGATGTAGTTTGTCATGGTATTCCTAATAATAAGAAATTGTTAAAAAACGGTGATATTGTTAATATTGATGTAGCAATTATAAAAAATAAATGGTACAGCGATACTTCAAAAATGTATTTTGTAGGAAAACCTACAATTTTAGGTGAACGTTTATGTAAAATAACACAAGAAGCATTGTATCTTGCACTAAAAAAAATCAAACCTGGTATTTGTACTAGTATCATAGGAAAAACCATACAAAATTATGTTGAAAAAAATAATTTTTCAGTAGTAAGAAATTATTGTGGACATGGCATTGGAAAAAATTTTCATGAAGATCCACAAATTTTACATTACTTTTCACAAAAAAAGGGAATTATTTTAAAGCCTGGCATGGTTTTTACTGTTGAACCTATGATTAATGCTGGTAATCATTTAACTCGTATTATGAAAGATAAATGGACTGTAAAAACAAAAGATCGTAGTTTATCTGCACAGTATGAGCATACTGTTTTAGTAACAAAAACAGGTTGTGAAATTCTTACTTTACGTAAAGAAGAAAAAATTAATTCACAACTAATTAATTAAAATTATTTTTATGAAAATTTATACATATATTCAATAAAAGCATTAATTTATGTTAATAAATTTTTAATAAAAAATATTAAAATTATTAATAACGACTAACATTGAGAATATATAAATAGTCAATTTTAATTTTTTGTATTTACAATACAATTCAATTTTTCTTCAAAGAAAACTCTTAATAACGATAAAATAATCATTCGGAAAAAATATGAAAGAAATGCAAAAAACAATCGATATAGCTTTTGATCAAAGCATTCATAATAAATTATATAAAATAGATAAAATTACTTGTGAAATAATTAATAAAATAATCTATTTATTAAATCAGGGGGAGATTCGCGTATCGGAAAAAGTTAATGGAAGTTGGATTACTAATCAATGGATCAAAAAAGCTATATTATTATTTTTTAAGATTCATAAAGAAAAAGTAGTAGAAGGTGTTTTTACAAGATTTTATGATAAAATTCCAAATAAATTTACTTATTATGATGAAAAAAAATTCAGAAAAGAACAGTTACGTATAGTACCTTCTGCTATAGCAAGATATGGATCTTTTATTGGAAAAAACTCAATATTAATGCCATCTTATGTTAATATTGGAGCATATGTTGATGAAAATACAATGATAGATACATGGGTGACTATTGGTTCTTGTGCTCAAATTGGAAAAAACGTTCATATTTCAGGAGGTGTTGGAATAGGAGGCGTATTAGAACCTCTACAAACTAATCCAACGATCATCGAAGATAACTGTTTTATTGGTGCTCGATCAGAAATTGTTGAAGGAGTCATAGTAGAAGAGGGTGCAGTTATTTCTATGGGAGTTTATATAGGACAAAGTACAAAAATTTATGATCGTGAAACAGAAAAAATTTATTATGGTAAAGTGCCAGCTAAATCTGTTGTAGTCCCAGGAACTTTACCGTCTAAAAATGGTTTATATAACCTTTATTGTGCTGTAATTGTAAAAAAAGTAGATGATAAAACACGAAATAAAGTCAATATTAATGAAATTCTACGTAATGTTAATTAAAAATTATCATAATAAATTAATAACAACACTTGTAACATATTTTTTAATAGGCGGGAAAGTAATCCGCCTTTTTTATTTATATAGAACATATTAAATTTTTGATGTTTTTATGTTATTTTGAGCACTTTAAAACATTTATTTTAGAGCATTCGTATTAACGTTTTATTTTTAATATTTGTTATACTTGGAGCTTTACCAAAAAAAAAATTAAAAAAACTTAATACGTAAATTCTTAACAGAAGTACTCTCAACTTCTATCTTTTTAATAAATTTTATTTACAATATAATTTTTATTTTAATTAAAAAATGATATAATTTTTTACAAAATTACAAATATCACTATTTTAATATTTTTATCTATTATAACATATGATTATTGGTTTGATTGGAGCAATGGCAAATGAAATTGCTATTATTAAAAAAACAATTTTTGATAGAAAAAAAATTTTAATAGGAAAATGTGTTATTTATAAAGGCACTTTTTTAAAAACTTTAAAAATTGTTATAGTCCAATCAGGTATTGGAAAAACATCATCTGCGATAGGCGCAACTATTTTGTTAAGTTTCTTTAAACCTGATTTGGTAATTAATTTTGGTATATCTGGTAGTCTTCAAAGTTTAACTAAAAAAGGAGATATTATTATTGCAAATAAAGTATTATACCACGATGTTAACTTAGTAAAACTTGGATATTTTTTAGGACAAATTCCAGATAATCCCCATTTATTTTTAATAAATAAAAACATATTATTTTTAGTAAAAAATTTTATGAAAAAGTATCAAATAAAATTTCAAGAGGGATTAATGACAAGTGGGGATCAATTTATTTACAATGAAGATATGGTATCAAAAATTTTAAAAAATTTTCCAGAAGCTATTTCTGTTGATATGGAATCAAGTACTGTTGCTCATGTTTGTTACCATTTTTCTGTTCCGTTTTTAGTTATTCGATCAATATCTGATATTGCCATCAAAAATAATTTAACATCTTTTGAAGACGATATGTATATTGGAATTAAAAATGTATCTTCTGTAATATATAAATTATTAAAAGATATAGAAAAAAATCAGTCAGTCTATTCTAGACTAAAAGAATAACCACAACTACAAGTAGTTTTTGCTTTTGGATTAGTAATAGTAAATCGTGATCCTGAAAAATTTTCAATATAATCTAAGGAGCCTCCATCTAGATATTGAAAACTAATATAATCAATAACTATGAATACTTCTGAAATTTTAAGAACTATATCGTCCTCGTTTATTTTTTCATCAAAAATAAAATTATATTGAAAACCATTACATCCACCTCCAGTAATGGCAATACGTAGTTTTTTTTTCATATTTTTTTTACTATACATTAAGCTTTTTAGTTTATTAATTGCATTATCAGTACAATTTAATTTATGGGGGGAAAGATTAGTATTCATTTTTTAAATTCCATTAACAATTTTATTAAAATTTTTAATAAAAAATTTACAAGATAATTTGTTTTTTTGAACATCATAGAGATAAAATTTACCAATTTTATGAAAAAATTATTTTTATACTTGCTAAGTAAAATACTTATTTATATGAAATCTTTATATTGTAAAAAATAAATTTGTAATAAATTAATTTATTAAAGTATAGAATTATATGTTTTGAAAAATTCAACTATTTATATATAAATAGTTTTCTAGTCAGTAATATAAAAATTATGGCAAAAATTAATTCTAATCTTGCTTTTTTTAAAAAAGCAAATACAAATTTAGTTTGTATTTATAAAGTTTGATAACTTTATATTTTTATGAATTTTTTGTATAAATTATATTAATAATAATTAAATTAATTTTAAAATATGTGCTTTTTTTTTAAAACATTTATGTGTATTATAAAAATATACAGTAAATTATACAAAATACTATTTATCTTAGATGAAGTAATAACAGGTTATTAAAATAATTTTAAATATACTCAAAATAATTATTAAATAAAACTTAATTTCACTAGTGCAAATTTTTTTGAAAAAAAAGTACAAACAAATGTCTATTTTATTAAGAATAGATTTATGTAAATATTTGATATAATTGCTAATTATATCAAATAAAGCTTATTATGTTTAATACACTTATCAGCTAAATTTACTCATTATTAAAAACATATAAAAAAATCAACAAACACTTTAATTATTACTCACATTTTGAGATACGAATTATTACTAAAATAGTGTATCCTTATAAAAATATAACAAAATATGATAAAATATCTTATAAATATTTTTTTATATAATATTAAAAAAGGGATATAATTAGAAAAATTTTTTTCAGTTTTTATTTTTTTAATTAGTTAAATTGCAAAGTAACATCTAAGTAATTACCAATTATTTTATGTAAATTTTAAATAAAAACAAAGATAATTTAATTTATCAATAAAAATTGCTAATTTTTATCCATATCTTTTAATTTTTCTGATAATTCTCGTCTTTCTTTAGAAAGATCAGCGTTTTTAATAATATATTCATCTACACGATCTTCATAATCAATTTGCATTGTTTTAATAATTTTTTGAATAGTTTCAATTTTCATATTAGTTTTAATATATTCGCTTAAATTCTTCAATAAAAGAACACGTTTTTGGTTGTCACGAATTTTTTTTTCATTATCATCAATTTCTCGTTGTAATTTATTTTTGCGACGAAAAATATGAACAAATTCTAAGACATGAAAAAATGATTTTTTAGAAGTTTCCATAAATTACCTTTATAAATAAAATTTTTTAAAAGTATTGATTTTTATAAATAATATATATTAGATAGTACGAAGATGTTAGTAAAATTAAAAAAACAAAATTAAAAAATTAAACGTTTTCATAATATTTTTCACTTTTAATGTTTTATACGAATGAAATTTTTGACAAAATTTATCTATAATTTTTATATATAATGGCAGTACAATAAAATAAAAATTTATATTATATTGTTATATATAAAAACTTATACGTTAAAACAAAAATTTTATCATTAAAAAAAAATATCTATAAAATTATTTACTAGAAATTAATTTCTTGGAGTATAATATGTGTCAGAACAAAATAATACATGTAAACGATAAAAACTTTGAAGAAAAAGTTTTAAAAGCACAAGGTTTAATTTTAGTAGATTTTTGGGCTGAATGGTGCGGACCATGTAAAATGATTGCGCCTATTCTTGAAGAAATAGCAGAAGAATACGCAGAAAAACTAGTTGTTGCTAAACTAAATGTTGACAAGAATCCTAAAACTTCACCAAAATATGATATTAAAGGTATCCCAACTTTAATTTTATTTAAAAACGGTCAAGTAATTAGTACTAAAGTTGGTTTGTTATCTAAAAGTCAATTAAAAAGTTTTTTAAGTCCTAACTTAGATTAATACCTTTTATGCAAAAAAACGTCAGCGGAAAAACATCTACCGCTGAACGTTAAAAAATTACAAGTATATTACTTATAATAAATAAAAAATCTTACTTAAAAAAATATAATTATAATTACATTTTTTTTTAAAACTAAAAAATATACCCAATTAATACTAAAGTTAAAAAATCATTAATTGATTTTTTATAATATATACACATAAAAATATGCAATAAAATTTATTTTGTCATATTCATTAAGTTTAAAATTATCCAAAAGTTTAAGAATCTATTATTATGAATCTTACGGAATTAAAGAATAAACCGGTTTCAGAGCTAATTATTCTTGGCGAAAAAATGGGACTGGAAAATTTAGCACGTATGCGCAAACAAGATATTATTTTTACTATTCTTAAACAACATGCAAAAGGTGGGGAAGATATTTTTGGTAATGGTGTATTAGAAATGTTACAGGATGGTTTTGGTTTTCTCCGTTCTTCAGATAGTTCTTATCTTGCTGGACCAGATGATATTTATGTATCACCTAGTCAAATTAGACGTTTTAATCTTCGTACTGGTGATACTATTGCTGGTAAAATTAGACCTCCTAAAGAAGGAGAACGTTATTTTGCATTATTAAAAGTTAATGCAGTTAACTACGATAAACCAGAAAATGCTCGTAATAAAATTTTATTTGAAAACCTCACTCCCTTACATGCAAATTCTAGATTAAGGATGGAAAGAGGAAATGGTTCTACCGAAGATCTTACTACTCGTGTATTAGATCTTGCTTCTCCTATCGGTTGTGGGCAACGTGGTTTAATTGTTGCTCCGCCAAAAGCGGGAAAAACAATGCTTTTACAAAATATTGCTCAAAGCATCGCTTATAATTATCCACATTGTGTATTAATGGTTTTACTAATTGATGAACGACCAGAAGAAGTAACTGAAATGCAGCGATTAGTAAAAGGGGAAGTAGTAGCATCTACTTTTGATGAACCTGCTTCTCGCCATGTTCAAGTAGCAGAAATGGTTATTGAAAAAGCAAAACGTTTAGTAGAACATAAAAAAGATGTAGTTATTTTATTAGATTCTATTACTAGATTAGCACGTGCTTATAATACAGTTGTTCCTGCGTCCGGTAAAATTTTAACAGGAGGGATTGATGCTAATGCGTTACATCGACCTAAACGTTTTTTTGGTGCTGCAAGAAATGTTGAAGAAGGTGGTAGTTTAACTATAATAGCTACTGCACTTATTGATACAGGATCAAAAATGGATGAAGTAATATATGAAGAATTTAAAGGAACAGGAAATATGGAATTACATTTGTCAAGAAAAATTTCTGAAAAGCGTGTTTTTCCAGCTATTGATTATAATCGTTCTGGAACAAGAAAAGAAGAATTATTAACTTATCAAGAAGAATTACAAAAAATGTGGATTTTAAGAAAAATCATGCATCCAATGAATGAAACTGATGCAATGGAATTTTTAATTAATAAATTAGCGATGACAAAAACAAATAATGAATTTTTTGATATGATGAAACGTTCTTAGTAGCTAATATTTGTTATATTATAAATAAATATTTTAATATTATTCATAAATTTTTTTCATTCAAAACTAATTATATTTTAATACTATTCCATAGTCTTAATTATTCATTAATATATTGTTCTGATTTTTTAAAAAAATATTTAAAAAAGTTATTAATAAACAATAAAACTATTAAAAAAAATACTTTTTGCTATAAAAAATATAAAAAAATAAACAAAATTACTGGACAGTATGATCATAAATTCGTAAACTACCGACTAGTGCTTATATTTTTATAAATAAGCGCCTGTAGCTCAGTTGGATAGAGCGCTGCCCTCCGAAGGCAGAGGTCTCGGGTTCAAATCCTGTCAGGCGCACTAAAAAAAATGGTGACTATAGCTCAGTTGGTAGAGCACTGGATTGTGGCTCCAGTGGTCGTGGGTTCAAATCCCATTAGTCACCCCAAATTTTTACTTTTCGTATAGCATCATGTTAGTTCTGTTTTGTTTAATAAATGCTATAATTTTTTATAAGCGAAGATGGCGAAATTGGTAAACGCACTAGTTTCAGATGTTAGAGTCTAAAAAAAGACATGAGGGTTCGACTCCCTCTCTTCGCATTTTTTACGGCGAGTAGCGCAGCTTGGTAGCGCAACTGGTTTGGGACCAGTGGGTCGGAGGTTCAAATCCTCTCTCGCCGATTCATTAAATTAAGATAGTTATATTAAAAATTATTTGATAAAATTTCTTTAAATAAAGTTTTATTATTAGCATTTTTTGCAATTTTTACTGTTTTCCATCCTATTTTAAATGCTAACTTTGCTAAGCGCTCGCTAACTACTAAAATATTACATTTCAGAAGCCATTTTTTATTATTAGTAGATGAAAATAAAAAAAATAACCGTTTCAAAATATCACTACTAGTAACAACTAATGTTTTTATACCTATTATTTTCCATTTTTCTATATCATAACTAGTTATATGTTGCTTAAAAATTCTTTTATAACATTGGCAGAAACTAATATTTGTTTTACGAATTTTTAAAAAATTGGAAAGTACACTTCTGCTTCTATTTCCTTTTAGAATAAGTGCTTGTTTTTTAGAAATGGATTTCAATTCAAAAAATTTAATTAGCATTTCACTAGTTTCATGTGTTTTAGGATATTTTGGTTGAATTCCAGTGAATTTATACATTTCTAACGCTGTATTTTTTCCAATAGCGTAATAATTGATGTTTTTTGGCCAATAAATTTTTTTTTTAATAAATAACGAAATATAAAAAATTACTTGCTTAGATAATATAAAGACTAAAGATCCTGCATTTAGTTTACGTATAATTTTAGGAAGCTTATGTAAATCTTTCCCTGGTAAAAATTTAATTAATGGAAAACTCCATGCATTTTTACCTGCTTTTTCTAAAAGTTTCACCAATTTTGTTGCATCAGGTTCAGGACGCATAATTAGAATAGTCAATTTTTTTTAAAATTCTTATAAATAATGTTCATGTAATATTTTATGTGCTCCTTGTTTAATAAGCTTTTTAGCTAAATTAATTCCAACTTTTATAGGTTGATTTAATGGTCCTTTTTTTTCATCAAAAATAATTTTTTTATTATTCACAGAACCTATAAAACCCCGTAACCAAATTTTTTTATTTTTAATGATAGCAAAACTTCCCGTAGGGCTTTGACAGCCTGTCCCAAGATAATTGTTCATAGAACGTTCTGCAAGTACACAACAAGCTGTTTTTTTATCATTAATTTGACGTAAAATCTTAACAGTTTCAATATCAGATAAACGAGATTCTATTCCAATTGCGCCTTGCCCAGCACATGGTAAAAAAAACTCTATTGGTAATATTTCTTTAATTCTTTTTTCTTTTCCTAATCTTTTCAAACCGGATACTGCAAGTATAATTGCATCATATTTTCCTAAATCTAGTTTTTTAAGTCTAGTTTCTACATTTCCCCTTAATGTTTTTGTAATTAAATCTGAACGGTAATTATTTAGTTGAAATTGACGTCTTATACTTGATGTTCCGATAATTGCAGATTTCGGTAAATCATTAATGGATGCATAATCATTTGAAACAAATGCATCATAAGGATTTTCTCTTTTACAAACACTAACTAAACCTAATCCTTTAGGTAATTTATTAGGAACGTCTTTCATAGAATGAACAGCTATATCTGCATAATTATTCGTAATAGCATCTTCTAGTTCTTTTGTAAAAAAAGATTTATGTAGATGTATATTATTTTTAATAGTGATATTTAAATGTTTATCTCCTGCAGTTAAAATTGGAATAATTTTAATTTCTAATGTGTAGTTATATAAATTTAACAATTTTTTTTTTACATATTGTGCTTGCCATAAAGCTAAAGGACTTTTTCTTGTAGCAATTCTAATAATTTTTTTTAACATATATAATTATTGATTTATTTTTATATTTTGTAAAAAATATGAAAATTATAATTTTAAACAAAAGATTTTAAACTATTAGAGAAAAAAATGAAATTTTCAAAAATGCACGGTTTAGGTAACGATTTTGTGATCATAGATGGTATTAATCAAAAAGTTAATCTTTCTTCAAAAATTATTAGCAAATTATCTAATAGAAATTTTGGTATAGGTTTCGATCAATTATTGCTTGTTGAAAGTTCTCGTAATAATAGTTGTGATTTTAATTATCGTGTTTTTAATTCGAATGGTAACGAAGTTGAACAATGTGGAAATGGGGCACGATGTTTTGCTCGATTTGTTTATTTAAAAGGATTGACTTTAAAAAAAAATATATGTGTTAAAACAAAAAATAGAATAATAAATTTAACTTTACTAAACGATAATGATGTATCTGTTAATATGGGAGAACCTATTTTTGATCCTAAAAAAATACCATTTTTATGTAATAAAAAAAAAAAAAGATATAAAATACATGTTAATAACAATATTATAACATGTGGTGTTTTATCTATGGGAAATCCCCACTGCATTTTACAAGAAAAAAATGTAAGTAAATCTAAAATAAAAATTTTAGGACCTTTATTAGAAAATAATGCATTATTTCCTGAAAAAATAAATGTTAGCTTTATGGAAGTTATCAATAATAAACATATCAAAATACGTGTATATGAAAGAGATATTGGTGAAACACAAGCTTGCGGAAGCGGTGCTTGTGCTTGTGTTGCATATGGTTATTTAAACGGTTTTTTATCTCAAAAAGTTAAAGTAGATTTACTAGGTGGTAGCCTTGATATTTTTTGGGAGGGATTAGGAAAACCTTTATTTATGATAGGAAGTGCTACACATGTATATGATGGCGATATCAATATATAAATTTTAAATATATAAAAATTATATATATAAAATTATTAATCTTTTATAAATTTTCACTTATTTATAAATAAACATTATTTTTATAAAAATGTATATTATAAATATAATATATTAAAAACTAAGAGAATTTCATGAAATTTTATCGTTCAATAAGACCAATTTATGCTATTACCTTTGATCTTGACGATACTCTTTATGATAATCATTCAGTTATTTGTAAAACAATTAACGAATCTCATATTGCCTTACAAAAATATCATCCATTGCTCAAAAATTTTACTAAAAAAGAATATCAAAAGCTACGCAAAAATATTTTAAAAAAAGAACCAGAGATTTACCATAACGTTACTGAATGGAGACTTCGTTCACTTGAACTTGCAATGTTAAATGTTGGTTTTTTACCTCATTTAGCAAAAAATGGAGCAAAAAAAATTATGTCTGTATTTTCTTATTGGCGTAATAAAATAAAAATATCAGAAAACGTTCATATAACTTTATCAAAGTTAATGAATAATTTTCCATTAGTTGCTATTACAAACGGTAATGTTCAACTTAAAAAGATAGGTATTGAAAACTATTTCAAATTTATTTTATATGCAGGTTTAAACGGTAGATCAAAACCATATGAAGATATGTACAAACTAGCTTCTTATCGTTTAAAAATTAACATTAAAAATATTTTGCATGTAGGAGATGATCTAATTGCAGATATTTTTGGATCTATTAAATCAGGTATGCAATCTTGTTGGATAAATAACAAAAAAGAAAATTTAATAAAAATTAACTCTGTACGTTTACTTCCTCATATGGAGATTTCAAAATTAGATTCGCTTATTTCGTTAATATAACTATAATTATAAATTATCTTATTTTTTTTATAGTAACATTAAATATATGAATGTTTCTCATTTGATTATTGATTTAAATCAAAAACAGAAAGAAGCTGTGCTATCTCAAGCTAAAAATTTATTAGTTTTAGCAGGTGCAGGAAGTGGTAAAACACGTGTTTTAGTTTATCGAATTGCTCGATTGATTTCTGAAAAAAATAACATTAACTCTATAATGGCAGTAACTTTTACTAACAAGGCAGCTTTAGAAATTTGTAATCGAATTAAAAAAATTAAAATATTGAAAAATTTTGAAAGAAAAGAAATGTGGATTGGTACTTTTCATAGTTTATCATATCGATTATTACGTATTCATTATTCTGATGCAGATTTACCTAAAAATTTTCAAATTTTAGATCGTGATGATCAACTTTCTTTATTAATATCTATTATAAAAGAAATGAATATTGATGAAAAAAAAATTTCTATAAATAAAATTTTATCATATATTAACAAAAGAAAAGATGAAGGAAAACGAACATATCATATTCAATGTCAATCTGAGTTAATGAATTTAACTTTATTAAAAATTTATAAAAAATATGAAGAAATATGTAAAAATTCAGGATTAGTTGATTTTTCTGAATTACTCCTGAGAACTTATGAACTATTTTTAAAGAAACCATATATTCTCAAATATTATAGAAAACGTTTTTCAAATATATTAATAGATGAATTTCAAGATACTAATGGAATTCAATACCAATGGATTAAAATATTAGCAGGAAAAAAAAGCAATATTGTTGTAGTGGGAGATGATGATCAATCAATTTATGGATGGAGAGGTGCAAAAATAGAAAATGTTCAACATTTTATTAATGATTTTAAAAATACACAAATTATTCGTTTAGAACAAAATTATAGATCAACAAAAAACATTTTAAATTTAGCTAACACTTTAATTTTAAATAATAATAATCGTTTAACGAAAAAGTTGTGGACAAATGATATAAAAGGAGAATTAATTAAGATCTATTGTGCAAAAAATGAAGTAGATGAAGCAGATTTTTTAATTTATGAAATAAACAATTGGATCGAAAAAGGACAATTTTTAAAAGATTGTGCTATTCTTTATCGGAACAATGTTCAATCTCGTGTAGTAGAAGAAGCGTTAATAAAAAATCATATACCATACTGCATACAAGGTAGTATGCGATTTTTTGAGCATCAAGAAATAAAATATGCATTGGCTTACCTAAGAATAATTTTCAATAAAAATGATAACCTTGCTTTAGAAAAAATTATTAATGTACCTGCACGAGGAATAGGACTTCAAACATTTAATCTTATTATTCAACAATCCAAACAAAAAAACTTAACGTTTTGGAAAACTATTAAATTTTTATTAATATCAAATATTTTAACAAAAAAAGCTTTTGTTTCGCTAGAAAATTTTTATAAATTAATTAATTCTTTATCACAAGAACTTATAAATGTTCCTTTATATATACAAACGAAAACAGTAATAAAAAAATCTGGTTTATGGTGTATGTATGAAAAAAAAAAAGAAACATCAAGAATAGAAAATTTAAAAGAATTAATTACAGCAACTAATCAGTTTAATTATGAAGATAAAACGATGACTCCATTGCAAGCTTTTTTAGCTTATACTGTCTTATATTCTACAGAAAACAAAACTGATCAAGAATCTTTAAAATTAATGACTATACATGCTTCTAAAGGATTAGAATTTAAAAAAGTTTTAGTAATAGGTTTAGAAGAAGGAACATTTCCTAAAAAAACATATGAAAATAATGAATTAGAAGAAGAACGTCGTTTAGCATATGTTGCAATCACACGTGCAATGACACAACTAACTTTAAGTTATTCAGAAACAAAAATTATCTATGGAAAAAAAAAATTTTTAGAACCGTCACGTTTTATAAAAGAATTACCTAAAGCATATCTTAAACCATCTCCTTTTAAAAAAAATAACATTAAATATTCTAAAAAAGAAAATATATTTCAATATCAAAAAAAACAAAAATTTAAAAAAGGACAAAAAGTTAAACATAAAGTCTTTGGATTTGGAATAGTACTACAAATAGATAATAATGAAGAACAAAGTAAAATTGAAATTCTTTTTCATGATAATAGCAGAAGATGGATACTGACTGATTATATATATATTTAAAATTTTTATTATTTAGATGAGTTATTATCTTACTTTCATATTTTAAAAATATAGAAATTATTAATTATTTTTATAAAAATTAACAAATATAAATATTTATTTAATAAGTTTCTATTTATACATTTCATACAACAATACCAATCTTTTTAACTAACTTATATAAAATTAGAGATTTTTCTTATGTTAAACGCATTTAAATTAAATCAAAACGGAATTGGACGTTTAGATTTAGAAAAAAATACTTTAGATTATGCAATTTGGATTGATTTAATAGAACCAGAAGAAAACGAACGAGAAAGAATTCAAAAAGAATTGGGACAAAATTTAATAAGGAGACCAGAATTAGAAGATATTGAAGCTTCTGCTAGATTTTTTGAAGATGAAAATGGTTTACATATTCATTCTTTTTTCTTTTATGAAGATTCTGAAGATCATATTGGTAACTCTACTGTTGCTTTTACTATTAGAACAGGACGACTATATACTTTACGTGAAAGAGAATTACCTGCGTTTCGTCTTTATCGTATGAGAGCTCGTAATAGAAGACTGTTAGATGGTAATGCTTATGAACTATTACTTGATTTATTTGAAACTAAAATAGAACAATTAGCAGATGAAATTGAAAATGTTTATAGTGCTTTAGAAAAATTAAGTAGAGTAATTATGAAAGAAAAATCAGTTGAAGAATATGATGAATCTCTTGCTAAGCTTGCACAATTAGAAGATATAGGATGGAAGGTACGTCTATGTTTAATGGATACACAACGTGCTTTAAATTTCTTAATAAGAAAAACAAGATTACCAAGTAATCAATCTGAACAAGCGAAAGAAGTAATACGTGATATTGAATCACTACTACCACATAATGAATCTTTATTTCAAAAAGTAAATTTTTTAATGCAAGCAGCAATGGGTTTTATAAACATTGAACAAAATAGAATAATAAAAATATTTTCAGTGGTTTCTGTAGTGTTTTTACCTCCAACATTAGTTGCATCAAGTTATGGAATGAATTTTGAATATATGCCTGAATTAAAATTCAGTTTTGGATATCCTGCTGCAATTATTCTAATGATTATTGCCGGTTTTGCTCCTTATTTATATTTTAAAAGAAAAAATTGGTTATAATAGTATAATTATTAAAATAGTAGCGACTTTATGAATATCATAAAAAACGAAAAAATAACTATTCGTCGTCCAGACGATTTTCATGTACATTTGCGTGATAAAAAAATTTTAAAGAAAGTTTTACCATATACTAGTAGTATATATGGTAGAGCTATAATTATGCCTAATCTTACACCGCCTATTACTAACATCGAAGAGTCTCATAAATATCGGAAGCGTATTATGCGTGCGCTTCCCTCAAATCATCATTTTATTCCTTTAATGACTTGTTATCTAACAGATAATACTAATCCTCGTGAAATAGAAAATGGATTTTTGAATAATTTTTTTTTTGCTGCAAAATTATATTTTAAAAACAGTACTAATTATACAAAAAATGGAGTTTCTAATATTTTTGCTATATCTAAAACATTAGAAGTTATGCAAAAAATAGGAATGCCTTTATTAATTCATGGAGAAATTACAGATAATGATACTGATATTTTTGATAGAGAAGTAAAATTTATTGATATAATTTTAGAACCATTAATAAAAAATTATCCTGAATTAAAAATTGTTTTTGAACATATTTCAACTAAAATAGCTGTTGATTATGTTATAGAATCCAATGATTTTTTAGCAGCAACAGTTACCCCTCATCACTTATTTTTCAACCGTAACAGTTTATTGAATGAAAAATTTTTACCTTATTTGTTTTGTTTACCTATCCTAAAAGAAAAAAAAGATCAAAAAGCTTTAAAAAAAGCTGTTACCAGTGGTAACAAAAAATTTTTTTTAGGAACAGATACAGCTCCGCATTTTTATTTTTGTAACAAGGTATGTCAAATAATAAAACCAGGTATCTTTAATGCACCTTCTTCCATTCTAGCGTATCTAAAAGTTTTTGAAGAAATGAACGCTTTAAAATTTTTTGAAAAGTTTTCTTCTGAAAATGGTGCAAATTTTTATAATTTACCTTTAAATAAAGAAAAAATTACATTTATTCATAAACCTAAAAGAATAGATAAAATTATTAAAATTGAAAAAAAAGTATCGTTTCCTTTTTTAGCAGGTGAAGTAATGAATTGGTCTGTAATTTTATAATATTTTAAAAACTTAGTATAATTTTAAAAAAATGAAAAATAGAGTACTTTATAGTACTCTATAAATGCTGTTTAAATTTTTCCTACTAATTCTATTGAAGGTAATAAAGTTTTTTCTCCTTTTTTCCAATTAGCTGGACATACTTCATTTGGATATACACTAATATGTTGTAGAGCTTCTATTTTTCTTAGTAATTCTTTTGAATTTCTTCCTATACCTGCTATATTTATTTCTATTGACTGAATAATACCGTAAGTATCAATAATAAAAGTCCCTCTTTCTGGTAATCCATTTTCTTCGTTCATTACTTCAAAATTTCTTGTCAAATTACCAGAAGGATCTGCAATCATTGTATATTGTATCTTTGAAATACTTTTTGACGCGTCACACCATGCTTTATGAGTAAAATGAGTATCTGTAGAAATTGAATAAATATTAACTTGTAATTTTTGAAAATCATAATAATGATTTGATAAATCTTTAAGTTCTGTTGGACAAACAAAAGTAAAATCAGCTGGATAAAAGAAAAAAACGTTCCATTTACCTAGGATATCTTTTTCAGATACAGTAACAAATTTACCATTTTTTAGAGCATGGTTATAAAAAGGTTTAATTTTTGTATTTAGCATAGACATATTTTAACTTTTCCTAAAGTTATTTTTTCGCAATATAGTTTAGTTGTTGTAAATAATTATTATATATTTTAATATATAAATTATTAAAATAAAAACTATAAATAAATTCACTTTATATTATAAAAAAGCATAACAAAAAATATATGTATTTTATTTACCAATAATAACTTTTTTATAATGAAAATTATATTATAAAAACAAAAAAATTTTTAAATATAAACTTTATGAAAGATCAAATTAATTGCAAAAAAATTATAGTGACTTGTGCTTTACCTTACGCAAACGGATCAATACATTTAGGTCACTTACTTGAACATATACAAGCAGATATTTGGGTAAGATATCAACGTATGTGTGGAAATATAGTATATTTTATTTGTGCAGATGATGCTCATGGGACAGCAATCATGTTAAAAGCAAAAGAATTGAAAATCAAACCAGAAATAATGATTAATAAAATTAATCAAGAACATCAAGATGATTTTCAAAAATTTAATATTAATCATGACTCTTATGAATCTACACACAACGAAGAAAACCGAATTTTTTTAGAATCAATTTATTTTAATCTAAAAAAAAAAGGGTTAATCGAAAAACATACAATATCTCAATTATATGATCCCCAAAAGAAAATGTTTTTACCAGATCGTTTTATAAAAGGTATATGTCCAAAATGTCAAGCAGTAGATCAATATGGCGATACTTGTGAAGTATGTGGATCAATATATAACGCAATAGATTTAATACAACCAAAATCAACAATATCTAATGTCAAACTAGAAATTCGTTTATCTGAACATTTATTCTTTGATTTGCCGACTTTTAGTCAAAATTTAAAAATTTGGATAGATACTAATCTATCTAATATAAAAGTGAAAAAAAAGCTTTATGAATGGTTTGATCAAGGATTAAAAAAATGGAATATATCAAGAGACTTTCCTTATTTTGGTTTTAAAATACCTGATCAACCTAATAAATATTTTTATGTGTGGCTAGATGCTCCTATAGGATATATGAGTTCTTTTCAAAGTTTATCAAACAAAAATAAAATAAATTTTGACGAATTTTGGGAAAAAAACTCAACAACAGAGCTCTATCATTTTATTGGAAAAGATATAATTTATTTTCATGGATTGTTTTGGCCTGCAATATTAGAAGCAAATGATTTTCGTAAACCAAATGATTTGTTTGTTCACGGATTTTTAAATGTTAATGGGAAAAAAATGTCAAAATCTAAAGGAACGTTTATTCAAGCTAAAACATGGTTAAAATATTTAGATTCTGATAGTTTAAGATATTATTTTAGTTCAAAACTATCTTCTACCATAGAAGATATTAATTTAAATTTTGACGATTTTTTACAAAAAATAAATAGCGATATTGTAAACAAAATTATTAATTTAGCATCACGTGTATCTTTCTTTATTGAAAAGAAATTTTTTGGGCAATTATCTTCTAAATTAGACAATATAAACTTTTATAATAAATTTTGTAAAAATATTGATATTGTGAAGAAATATTTCGAAAATAGAGAGTATTCTAACGTAATTAAAAAAATTATTCATTTATCCACTATAGCTAATTGTTATATTGATGAAAAAAAACCTTGGGTTTTAGCAAAGCAGAATAATTTAATTACTTTACAAGAAGTTTGTTCAATGGGCATTAATTTATTTAAAATAATTATAACTTTATTAAAACCTATTATTCCTATGATAACAAAAAAAGTAGAGTATTTTTTAAACAAAGATTTAAACTTTTATGATATAAAAAAACCATTATTAAATCATAAAATATTATCTTTTAAACATTTATATAACCGCATAGAAAAAAAACAAATTGATTTTTTATTAAAAGATTTAAAAATTTTTTAATATTTTATAAAAATTTATAATTATTTAAAATTTATTTAATAAAAATTTATTTTTTTTTTTGTATATTAATAGAACGGTGAGAGAGGGATTCGAACCCTCGATACAGTAGTTTTCCATATACATGTTTTCCAGACATGCTCCTTAAGCCACTCAGACACCTCACCAATATGAATATAAGACAAAATCATTTAAAAAAGATTCATTAGCAATTCATATATAACATAGGTTTTATTTAATTAAAATAGCATTATAAACAATATATCAATATTTTATCAAAAAGATTTTTAATAAATCAATAGATTTATTATAATCTCAAAAGGAAAAAATATTGCTATTTTATATATTTTTATATAGGATAATTCTTTACTCTTCGTAAAATTATTTATCTAATTAATTTTCAAAAAAATTATATTTTATAGCGTTTCTTTAATTACATATATTTGTAATTTTAAAACAAGAAACAATTTTTTTATTTTTTTATATCTGGAGCTCTGATCACATGCAGAACCAAAGGATACGTATTCGATTAAAAGCGTTCGATCATCGTTTAATTGATCAATCGACTTCTGAAATAGTTGAAACAGCTAAACGTACTGGCGCACAAGTTCGTGGACCTATTCCTCTTCCTACAAGAAAAGAACGTTTTACTGTTTTAATTTCTCCTCACGCAAATAAAGATGCACGCGATCAATATGAAATTAGAACGCATAAACGTTTAGTAGATATAGTAGAACCAACTGAAAAAACTGTTGATGCTTTAATGCGTTTAGATCTAGCTGCTGGCGTAGATGTACAAATTAGTCTAGGATAAAATAATTTAAAAAAAAGACTATCGATGCAAAAGAGGTTAAACAATGATTGGATTAGTTGGAAAAAAAATAGGAATGACCCGAATTTTTACTGAAGACGGCGTTTCTATTCCAGTTACTGTAATTAAAATTGATATCAATCAAATAACTCAAATTAAAAGTTTACTAAAAGATGGATATCAAGCAATTCAAGTAACAACTGGAAAGAAAAAAAATAATCGTATTAATAAAGCAAAATCAGGTCAATTTTCAAAAGCTGGTATACAAGCTGGAGAAGGATTATGGGAATTTCGTACAAAAAAAGAAGATATGTATAAGGTTGGCCAAAAACTTTCTGTTAAAATTTTTAATAATTACAAAAAAGTTGATGTTACTGGTATTTCTAAAGGAAAAGGTTTCTCTGGAACAGTTAAAAGATGGAATTTTCGTACACAAGACGCTAGTCATGGTAATTCTCTATCTCATAGAGTTCCTGGTTCAATAGGTCAAAATCAAAGTCCAGGAAAAGTTTTTAAAGGAAAAAAAATGGCTGGCCAATTAGGTAATAAACAAATAACTATACAAAACTTACCTATAGCACGTATTGATGAAAATAATAACCTTTTATTAATTAAAGGATCAGTACCAGGTTCTATTGGTAATAGGTTACTTGTTAAAGTTTCAGTAAAAATTTCAGAGGAATAACGAATGAAGTTACCAATACAAGACATCAATGATTTTTTACTTGTTTCAGATAGTAATTTTAACTATAAATTTAATGAATCATTAATACATCAAATAACTACATCTTATCTATTAGTGAATCGTCAAGGAACAAGTGCTCAAAAAAATCGTTCTGAAGTAAAAGGGACTAGCAAAAAACCTTGGAAACAAAAAGGTAGTGGTAGAGCACGTGCTGGATCTTTTCAAAGCCCAATTTGGCGATCTGGTGGTGTAACATTCGCTGGAAAAACACAAGATTACACACAAAAAATAAACAAAAAAATGTATCGAGGAGCAATAAAAAGTATTTTTTCAGAATTAATTCGAAAAGATCGTCTTATTATTTTTGAAAAATTTTTTATAGAACAACCAAAAAGTAAACTATTAATAAAAAAACTGAGCAAGATACAGCTAAAAGAAGCTTTTATTATAACTCATCAAACAGAAAAAAATCTTTTATTAGCAGCACGTAATTTATATAAAATAAAAATATGTCACATAAAAAACGTTGATCCAGTTAGTCTCATTACCTTTAAAAAAACTATAATTACTTCTATGGCGATGAAAAAATTAGAGGAAATGTTAAATGTTGTTTGAAAAAAAAGTGTTACAAATATATTTAAAACCACATTCTTCTGAAAAAACATCAGATGTTTTAGAAAAAAATAATACATATGTATTTAAAGTAAAAAAAAATGTTACAAAAAAAGAAATTTTTTTAATGAGCAAAAAAATTTTTATGGTAGATATTCAAAAAATAAATACTACAATTGTAAAGGGTAAAAGAAAAAAAAAATATAAATATCCTAAAAAAGATTATAAAAAAGTTTATCTTACTTTAAAAAAAGGTCAAACAATAAACTTTACAAGTCATACTAATTAATCATAGTTTAAGGAAAAAAAAATGGTAATGATTAAATGCAAGCCAACATCTCCAGGACGTCGTCATGTTGTAAAGTTAGTAAATCATTTTTTATATAAAGGAAAATCTTTTTCTAAATTAACGGAAAAGAACAAAAAAACAGGCGGAAGAAATAATAATGGACATATTACAACTCGTCATATTGGAGGAGGACATAAAAAAAATTATCGTATTATTGATTTTAAAAGAAATAAAGATGACGTTCCTGGAACAGTTGAAAGAATTGAATACGACCCAAATCGTTCCGCTAACATTGCTTTAATATTATATAAAGATGGAGAACGTAGATATATATTATCACCAAAAGGATTAAAAATAGGAGATATTGTTCAATCTGGAGTTGATGCTAATATAAACATTGGAAATACATTACCTTTATATAAAATACCTATTGGTGAAACTATACATAATATAGAGTTAAAAAATGGAAAAGGAGGTCAACTGGCACGTGCTGCTGGATCATATGTACAAATTATTGCACGTGAAGAAAAATATGTCAGTATTCGTTTACGTTCTGGAGAAATTAGAAAAATTCATATAAATTGTCGAGCAACTTTAGGTGAAGTTGGAAATAATGAACACATGTTAAGAATATTAGGAAAAGCAGGTGCAAAACGTTGGAGAGGAATAAGACCTACAGTAAGGGGAACTGCAATGAACCCAGTAGATCATCCTCACGGAGGAGGTGAAGGAAGAAATTTTGGAAAACATCCCGTTTCTCCATGGGGTAAACAAACTAAGGGAAAAAAAACAAGAAGTAATAAGCGAACTGATAAGTTCATTATTAGAAATCGTCATAAATAAATAATCCATGATACTAAATAAGAAAAGAGTAAATAAATTATGCCACGTTCCCTTAAAAAAGGTCCTTTTATTGATTTATCCTTGCTAAAAAAAGTAGAAAAAGCAATTAAAAATAATGATAAAAAACCTTTACGCACTTGGTCTCGTCGTTCTACAATTTTTCCTAAAATGATTGGGTTAACAATTGCCATACATAACGGACGTCAACATATCCCTATTTTTATTTCTGAAGAAATGGTAGGACATAAACTAGGTGAGTTTTCTCCAACACATACTTATCGTAGTCATACTGCAGATAAAAAAATTAAAAAAAAATAAAATGAAATTATAGGAAATAATGAAATGGAAACTATTGCTAAACATTTTTGTTCTAATTCTTCTGCTCAAAAAAATCGTTTAGTAGCAAATTTAATTCGAGGAAAAAAAGTCTCTCAAGCCTTGAATATTTTACAATTTACAAGCAAGAAATCAGCATTTTTAATAAAAAAAGTTTTAAATTCTGCTATTGCTAATGCTGAACACAATAATGGTTTAGATATTGACGATTTAATCGTTAAAAAAATTTTTATTGATCAAGGACCAACAGTTAAAAGAATTATGCCAAGAGCAAAAGGACGTGCAGATCGCATAACAAAACGTAGCAGCCATATTACTATTGTAGTATCTACTCATTAATATAAAAAAGAGAGTTTTTATGGGACAAAAAGTACATCCTAATGGAATTAGATTAGGTATAACAAAACCTTGGAATTCAACTTGGTTTGCAAATACTAAAAATTTTTCCGAAAATTTAGAAAGTGATTTTCAAGTACGTCGTTTTCTTTTTAAAGAATTATCTAATGCATCTATATCTCGTATTACTATTGAAAGACCTGCAAAAAGTATTCGTGTAACTATTCATACTTCGAGACCAGGTATTGTAATTGGAAAAAAAGGCGAAGATGTAGAAAAATTACGTTCTTTAATTGCTAAAATAGCTGGTGTACCAGCTCAAATAAACATTGCAGAAATTAGAAAACCAGAATTAGATTCAAAACTAGTAGCAGATAATATTGCAACACAGTTGGAACGTAGAGTTATGTTTCGTCGAGCAATGAAACGTGCAGTTCAAAACGCTATGAGATTTGGGGCTAAAGGTATTAAGATTAAAGTCAGCGGACGTCTTGGAGGAACAGAAATTGCCAGAACAGAATGGTATCATGAAGGGCGTGTTCCTTTACATACATTACGTGCAGATATTGATTATTCTGCATCAGAAGCCCATACTACATACGGCGTTATAGGGATAAAAGTTTGGATTTTTAAAGGTGAAATTTTAGGACGTAATATTTCTTTTAATGAAAAACTAACAAAAACTTCATATCCTTATAATAGAAGACAACAGCGAAAAAATCGTAAGGAGAACCGTTGATGTTGCAACCGAAGAGAACAAAATATAGAAAATTACAAAAAGGAAGGAATCGTGGGTTATCTATTGATGCAAACGTTGTTTTTGGAACGTTTGGATTAAAAGCTGCTGATCGTGGAAGAATTACAGCTCGTCAAATAGAAGCTGCAAGAAGAGCAATGAGTAGATCAATAAAACGCCAAGGAAGAATTTGGATTCGCATTTTTCCAGATAAACCAATTACTGAAAAACCCTTAGAAGTAAGAATGGGAAAAGGTAAAGGAAATGTGGAATATTGGGTGGCATTAATTCAACCTGGTAAAGTTTTATATGAAATGGATGGGGTAACAGAAAAAATTGCTCGTGAAGCTTTTAAACTTGCATCTGCTAAATTGCCAATGAAAACAGTTTTTGTTAATAATTAGGTGAATTTATGAAACCAGTTTTATTAAGAAAAAAAAACAAACAAGATTTAAAAAAAGAGTTGTGTAGTTTGTATCGAGAAAAATTTAATTTAAAGATACAAGCTTCGTTTGAAGATTTTAAACAAACGCATCTCTTAAAAAATGTTCGTCGTAAAATTGCTCGTGTTAATACTATATTAAACGAAAATATAAAAGAAATAAATCATGATTAAAAAAACTCGTATTCTAAAAGGCACTGTTATTAAAAATTATATGGAAAAATCAGCAACTGTTGCTATTCAACGTTTAGTTAAACATTCGATGTATGGAAAATTTATTAAACGAACAACTAAATTACATATTCATGACGAAAAAAATGAATGTAAGATTGGAGATATAGTTGAAATATGTGAATGTCGTCCTATTTCCAAAACAAAAAATTGGAAATTAGTAAAGATTGCAGAAAAATCTATTTTGCAGTAAAATTATTTAAGTTTTTAACAATCTTTAAAAATTATTTAATTCTTAAATTAATCAATATGATTTTACGTATCGTATTGATTTTTTTCACGAAATTTTTTCTAACAAATCATATAATAAAGAGTATTTATAAATGATACAAGCACAAACAGTTTTAAACGTTGCTGATAACTCTGGAGCACGTAGTGTTATGTGTATCAAAGTTTTAGGTGGTTCAAAACGTCGTTACGCAAATATTGGTGATATTATTAAAGTTGCTATTAAAGAAGCTGTTCCACGAGGAAAAGTAAAAAAAGGAGAAGTTTTAAAAGCTGTTATAGTAAGAACTAAAAAGGGAATTCGTAGATCTGATGGTTCTTTTATAAGATTTGATAGCAATTCATGTGTCATTTTAAATGATAGTAATTCACAACCAATAGGAACAAGAATTTTTGGACCAGTAACACGTGAACTTCGTACAGAAAAATTTATGAAAATTATATCTTTAGCACCTGAAGTTCTATAAAAGGAATAGATATATGGCAAAAAAAATACGTAAAAATGATGAAGTTATCGTCATTGCTGGAAGATGTAAAAATCAAAGAGGAAAAGTTAAAAAGATACTTTCTAACAAAAAGGTTATTGTAGAAGGTATTAATTTAGTAACAAAACATAAAAAGCCTATTCCTTCTTTACAACAAGAAGGAGGAATTTATAAAGAAGAATCTTACATCGATATCTCCAATATTGCAATTATTAATACTAAAACCGATAAATTAGATAAAGTTGGTTTTAAGTTTGAAAATGGAAAAAAAGTACGATTTTTTAAATCTAATAACAAAATTATTAAATAATAAAAGGAATGTCATGATAAAATTGTATGATTTTTATAAAAAAACTGTTGTGAAAAATCTTATAAAAGAATTAAATTACAAATCAATTATGGAAGTTCCTCGTTTTGATAAAATCACTTTAAATATGGGCGTTGGAGAATCTGTTAACGATAAAAAGTTTTTAGAACATGCGGTGTCAGATCTAACTGTTATTTCTGGTCAAAAACCTATACTTACAAAAGCAAAAAAATCGGTTGCTGGATTTAAAATTCGTCAAGGATACCCTATTGGATGTAAAGTAACTTTAAGAAGAAATCGCATGTGGGAATTTATTGAACGATTAATTACAATTGCAATACCTAGAATACGTGATTTTAGAGGTCTTTCAAAGAAATCTTTTGATGGTTATGGAAATTATAGCTTAGGAATAAAAGAACAGATTATTTTTCCTGAAATTAATTATGAAAAAATTGATCGCATACGCGGGCTAGATATTACTATTACAACGACCGCAAAAACTAATGAAGAAGGTCTTGCTTTGTTATCTGCATTTCATTTTCCATTTAGACATTAAAAAAAGGATCAATATATGGCAAAAGAATCAATGAAAGCACGAGAAAAAAAACGTGCAAAATTAATCGATAAGTTTTTTTCAAAACGTATAAAGCTAAAATCTATTATTGTAAATATGAATTTATCTGAAGAAAAAAGATGGGATGCAGTACTGAAATTGCAATCTTTACCTCGTGATTCTGTTCCATCTAGACAAAGAAATCGTTGTCGTCAAACTGGTAGACCTCATGGATTTCTTAGAAAATTTGGGTTAAGTAGAATAAAACTTCGAGAAATAGCTATGCGAGGAGAAGTTCCTGGATTAAAAAAATCTAGCTGGTAAAACAATATAGTTAAAAAACTACTATTTTTTTTTATAATATTCGTATAACTATAAGAACTATAGGAAAATAAAGATGAGTATGCAAGATCCAATTGCAAATATGTTAACTTGTATTAGAAATGGCCAAAATGCGAGGAAAATTTCAATAACAATACCTTCTTCTATATTAAAAGTTGAAATAGCTAAAGTTCTTCAAGAAGAAGGCTATATTAAAGATTTTAAAATTATAGAAAATAAAAAACCAAAAATTGTATTATATTTAAAATATTTTAAAGGAAAAGGTGTGGCAGAAAGTATTCAAAGAATAAGTCGTCCAGGACTACGTATATACAAAAAATATAATGAATTACCTAAAGTAATGAATGGTTTAGGTATATCTATTATTTCAACATCTAAAGGCATTATGACTGATCAAAAAGCATACAAATCTAATCTTGGTGGCGAAGTTATCTGTTATGTTTCTTAGGAGAAAAAATGTCTCGCGTTGCAAAACAACCCATTCTTGTTCCTAACAATATAGAAATAAAAATCGATAATCAAAAAATTTCTATGAAAGGTAAAAATGGTAAAATTAATTATTTAATACATCAATCAGTACACGTAAATTACACTAATAATTTTTTAATTTGTAAATCTCGTAATGGTTATGTAAATGGATGGGCTCAAGCAGGTACTGTTCGTGCAATATTGAATTCTATGATTTATGGCATAAATAATGAGTTTGTTAAAAAACTGCAATTAGTTGGTATTGGTTATCGTGCTTCAATTCAAAATAATATTATAACTTTATATCTTGGTTTTTCACATTTAATTAATCATAAAATTCCTTCCGAAGTATATGTAGAATGTCCAAATCAAAATGAAATTGTTTTAAAGAGCTTTAATAAACAACTAGTTGGTCAAGTAGCAGCTGATTTACGTTCATATCGCCCGCCTGAATCTTATAAAGGTAAAGGTATCAGATATATAGATGAAAAAATATTAATTAAAGAAACGAAAAAGAAATAATAAAGGATTATATAAGATGCTTAAAAAAAAAATAGCTCGTTTGCGTAGATCTAATAAAACAAAACATCGAATAAAAAAATTAAAGATTCATCGTTTATTAGTGCATAGGAGCTCACGTCATATTTATGCTCAAATTTTTAATATTGACAACGATCAAGTTTTAGCTAGCGCTTCAAGTTTAGAAAAAAAATATATGAATGAAATAAAAAAAACTGGTAACAAAGAAGCTGCTATTTTAGTTGGGAAAAATATTGCAAAACGTAGCATTAAAATTGGGATTAAGAAAGTTGCTTTTGATCGTTCTGGATTTCAATATCATGGAAGAATTAAAGCACTTGCTGAATCTGCTCGTGAATATGGATTAAATTTCTAAAAGAAGGCATTTTAATAATGACGCAATTTGAAAAAGTAGGTAATAACGAATTACAAGAAAAACTTATTGCTGTTAATCGTGTATCTAAAACAGTTAAAGGTGGACGAATTTTTTCGTTTACTGCGTTAACAGTTGTTGGTGATGGTAATGGTCGTGTTGGATTTGGATACGGAAAAGCTAGAGAGGTTCCATCAGCTATTCAGAAAGCTATGGAAAAAGCAAGGAAAAATTTAATAAAAATTTTTTTAAAAAAAGGTACTTTATATCATTCTGTAAATGGTACTCATACGGGATCACATATTTTTATGAAATCTGCTTCTGCAGGTACTGGAATAATAGCAGGTGGGGCAATGCGTGCTGTTTTAGAAGTAGCTGGAATACATGATGTTTTAGCTAAAACTTATGGATCAACTAATCCAATTAATGTAGTACGAGCAACAATTAACGGATTAATGAATATGAAATCTCCTAAAATGATAGCAGAAAAACGAGGTAAGTCTGTCAAAGAAATTTTAGGAACATAACTATGAAAAAAATTTATATTACTCAAATACGTAGTGCTATTGGAATTTTACCTCAACATAAAGCCACATTAATTGGATTAGGTTTACGTTATATTGGTCACACCGTGAAACGTAAAGATAGCATTGCAATTCGCGGAATGATAAAAAAAATAATTCATCTTATACAGATAAAGGAAGAAAAATAATGTTTTTAAACGTTTTATCTCCGTCTAAAGGATCAAAAACTAAAAAAAAAAGAATTGGTCGAGGTATTGGATCAGGATTTGGAAAAACTGGAGGAAGAGGACATAAAGGACAAAAAGCACGATCAGGAGGTAAAATAAGTCGTGGTTTTGAAGGAGGACAAATGCCTTTACATAGAAGAATTCCAAAATTTGGTTTTACTTCTAAAAAATCATTATTAAGAGAGGAAATAAGAACTAGTGATTTAAATAAAATTAATGGAAACGATATTACTTTAAAAAGCATAAAAAATGCTAAAATTATTAAAAAAAACACTAAACATATTAAAATAATTTTATCCGGTGAGAAACTGGAAAAAATTGTTAATATTCATGGAATAAATTTAACAAAAGGTGCAAGAAAATATATTGAATCTTCTGGTGGAAAAGTTCAGGAATAATCAATAAATGACTGATCATCAAATAAAATCAAATTTTTATAACAAAAAAAGTAGTTTTGACAATCTTAAGTATCGATTGTTATTTTTAATAACAGCTTTGATTATATTTAGGATAGGTTCTTTTATTCCAATACCTGGAATTAATACTGTTGTTTTAGCTAAAATCATAGAACAACAACGTGGTACTATTATTGAGATGTTTAATATGTTTTCTGGTGGTGCTTTAAGTCACGCATCAATATTTACTTTAGGTATTATGCCACATATTTCTGCATCGATTATCATTCAATTGCTTACTATGTTACATCCTAAATTTTCAGATATTAGAAAAGAAGGAGAATCAGGACAAAAAAAAATAAATCAATACATAAGGTATACTACATTAATTATATCTATTTTTCAAGCTATAGGTATTGCTACAGGCCTTCCGAATATACCAGGGATGGAAGAATTAGTTGTAGATGTGAATTTTTCTTTTTATTTTGTCGCAGTAGTTAGTTTAGTAACTGGAACCGTTTTTTTAATGTGGTTAGGAGAACAAATATCTGAAAAAGGTATTGGAAACGGGATATCCATAATTATTTTTATTGGTATTGTAGCTGGTTTACCAAGAGCTATTGCTCATACCATTGAGCAATCAAGACAAGGAAACCTACCAATTATGTTATTAATGTTAGTTATTGGTTTTATTTTAATTACTACATATTTTGTTGTATTTATTGAAAGAGGACAAAGAAAAATTTGTGTAAACTATGCAAAACGTCAGCATGGTCGAAAACTATATGCTGTGCAAAACACTCATTTACCTTTAAAAGTTAATATGTCTGGTGTTATTCCTGCTATTTTTGCTTCTAGCATAATTCTATTTCCAGCAACAATAGTGTCATGGTTTGGGAAAAGAAGTAGTTGGACTTGGTTACATGTTGTACAATCATACTTACAACCAGGACAACCATTTTATTTATTACTTTATGCTTCTGCAATTATATTTTTTTGTTTTTTTTATACATCTATTGTTTTTAAACCACGAGATACTGCTGATAATTTAAAAAAATCAGGTGCATTTATTCCTGGAATTCGTCCTGGAGAAAAAACAGCTAAATATATCAACATTATTATGAAAAAAATTACTTTAATAGGTGCTGTTTATATTACTTTTATTTGTTTAATTCCAGAGTTAATAAGATACATTGCAAATGTTCCTTTTTATTTTGGCGGTACTTCTTTATTAATTGTTGTCGTAGTAATAATAGATTTTATTTCTCAATTACAATCAATATTGATATCTAATCAATATGAATCTTTATTGAAAAAAGCTAATTTTAAAGGCTATCATCATTAAATTATAAAGAATTGGTAAAAAAATGAAAGTTCGTACTTCTGTAAAGAAATTATGTCGTAATTGTAAGATAGTTCGTAGAAATAGAGTGATCCGTGTTATCTGTAAAACAGATCCTAAACACAAGCAAAGACAAGGTTAGTATATTGTACGTTTTTTAAACTTTTAATTTATTTTATTTATAATAAATCATAAATAAATTTTATAATTTCAATATATATTAAAAAGAATTATATGTCTTAAAAGACATAAATAAAATTTGAAAAAAAGGAGTATCTTTATGACTCGTATAGCAGGTGTTAACGTTCCTGATAACAAACATGTTATTATTGCGTTAACCTCAATATATGGGATTGGTAAATCTCGATCAAAAAAAATATGTTCTTCTATCGGAATATCAGAACATGTTAAAATGAACGAATTATCTGAAGAACAAATTGATCATATTAGAGAAAAAATTAACAAATTTTCTATTGAAGGTGATTTACGTAGAGAAGTAACATTAAGTATCAAACGTCTAATAGATCTTAATTGTTATCGTGGTTTACGTCATCGTAGAGGATTACCTGTTCGAGGTCAAAGAACTAAAACAAATGCTCGTACACGCAAAGGTCCTAGAAAACCAATCAAAAAATAATTTATTTAAAAATGAGTAAATGAATAATGGCAAAAAAAACCATTCGAACAAATAAACGTATAAAAAAACAAGTTGCAGATGGAGTAGCTCACATTCATGCTTCTTTTAACAATACTATTGTAACTATTACTGATCGACAAGGAAATGTTCTTAGTTGGGCGACAGCTGGAGGTTCAGGATTTAGAGGGTCTCGAAAATCGACCCCATTTGCAGCACAAGTTGCTGCAGAACGTTGTGCAGAATCAGTGAAAGATTATGGTATTAAAAATTTGGAAGTGATGGTAAAGGGTCCAGGTCCTGGTCGGGAGTCTACTATACGTGCTTTAAATTCTGCAGGATTCCGTATTACTAACATCACAGATGTTACTCCTATCCCTCACAATGGTTGTCGCCCCCCGAAAAAAAGACGCGTATAATATATCAAATATAATATTGGAGAAAAAAATGGCAAAATATTTAGGGCCAAAGTTAAAAATAAGCCGTCGTGAGGGCACTGACTTGTTTTTAAAATCTGGAGTTCGCGCGATTGATACAAAATGTAAAATTGAACAAATGCCTGGACAACATGGTTTAAGAAAACCACGTTTGTCTGATTATGGTATTCAACTACGTGAAAAGCAAAAAGTACGTCGTATTTATGGAATATTAGAAAAACAATTTCGTAATTATTATAAAAAAGCATCTCAAATAAAAGGTAACACAGGTGAAAACCTATTAAAACTTTTAGAAAGCAGATTAGATAATATAGTTTATCGGATGGGTTTTGGCAGTACAAGGGCTGAGGCACGACAATTAGTAAATCATAAATCAATTACTGTTAATAATAACATTGTTGACATTGCTTCATATCAAACTTATCCTAACGATGTAATTGCAATAAGTGAAAAATCTAAACAACAATCTCGTGTAAAAGCCGCTATAGAAATTTCTGATCAGCGTGAGAAACCTAACTGGATTGAAGTTAATACAGATAAAATGCAAGGTATATTTAAACGTATTCCAGATAGGGCAGATTTATCAATGGATATTAATGAACATCTAATTATTGAACTCTATTCTAGATAATCCTTATCTCAAAATGGAGAAAATATGTATAGTTCTACAAAAGACTTTTTAAAACCACGATTAGTTAATATAGAACAAATCAGTGCAACGCATGCAAAAGTAACATTAGAACCACTAGAACGAGGTTTTGGGCATACTCTTGGTAATGCTTTACGTAGAATTTTACTTTCTTCTATGCCAGGTTCTGCGGTAACAGAAGTTGAAATTAAAGAAGTACTACATGAGTATAGTACTAAAGAAGGAGTTCAAGAAGATGTTTTAGAAATTTTATTAAATTTAAAAAAATTAGCAATTAAAATAAAAGAAAAAGATGAAGCAATTTTAACTTTAGAAAAAAAAGGCATTGGTCCTGTTACTGCAGCAGATATAGTTTATCATAGTGATGTTGAAATAGTTCAACCTGAACAAATTATTTGTCATTTAACAAAAGATAATGCATCAATTAGTATGCGTATAAAAGTTCAAAAAGGACGAGGTTATGTTCCTGCCTCTATGAATGCAAGATCTGAAGAAGATCGACCAGTTGGTAGATTACTATTAGATGCTTGTTATAGTCCTGTTGATCGTATTGCTTATAATGTTGAAGCTGCTCGTGTAGAACAACGTACTGATTTAGATAAACTCATTATTGACATGGAAACGAATGGTACAATAGATCCTGAAGAAGCTATTCGTTGCGCTGCTACTGTACTTTCAGAGCAATTGGAAGCATTTGTTGATTTACGTGATGTTCATCAGCCAGAAGTAAAAGAAGAAAAACCAGAATTTGATCCAATTTTATTATGTCCTGTTGATGATTTAGAATTGACAGTACGTTCTGCTAATTGTCTTAAAGCAGAGGCAATTCATTACATTGGAGATTTAGTACAACGTACTGAAGTAGAATTACTTAAAACACCAAATTTAGGAAAGAAATCTCTTACTGAAATAAAAGATGTTTTGGCTGCTCGAGGACTATTTTTAGGTATGAGACTTGAAAATTGGCCACCAGGTAACATGGAAGATTAAAATTTGGAGAAATTACATAATGCGTCATCGTAAAAATGGTCGTAAATTTAATCGTAATAGTAGCCATAGATATGCTATGTTTCGTAATATGACTTGTTCGTTATTACATCATGAAATGATAAAAACGACTTTACAAAAAGCTAAAGAATTAAGAAAAATAGCTGAACCGCTAATTACTTGTGCAAAAAAAGATAATTTATCTAATCGCCGTTTAGTTTTTTCTAAAACAAAAAATAGACAAGTAGTATCTAAGTTATTTAATGAATTAGGACCTAGATTTTTAGAACGTGCAGGTGGTTATACTCGAATTTTAAAATGTAATTTTAGAAAAGGAGATAACGCATCAATGGCATATATTGAACTAGTTGATCGTTTAAGAGAAAAAAAGAAAAGTTAATTTTTTATCGTTCTTTATCCGATGTATAAGGATAAAGAATGATACAATAAAAAAAGTTATTATTTTTTATTCATCTTATCTATATATCCCATACCAAACGCTGATATAACAAAAGTTAAATGTATAACAACACAACACATCATTTTATTATCAGGCGTTTTATCTGATTCCATAAATAAACGTAAAAGGTGAACAGAAGAAATAGCCACTATTGAAGAAGATACTTTGTTTTTAATCGAACTAATATCCATTTTCCCCATCCAACTTAATCTTTTTTTATTGTCGCCACTGCTCATTTTTAAGATAAAATTTTCATAACCAGAAAACATTACCATTACTAATAAACCACCTACAAGAGAAATATCTATTAAAGATAAAACTGTTAGAATAAGTCCGGATTCTGATATTTGAAATATATTTGGTATTACTTTTATAACTTCATGAAAAAACTTTAATGTTAAAAAAGTAAATCCAAAAGAAAGTCCCATATATACAGGAAATAGTAACCATCTTGATGCATATATCATTTTTTCTATCATTTTGATTATTGTTTTTCCATAGTTTTTCTTGTATTCATTATTTATAAATAAATTCTTATATTTTCTATAAACTTAGATTATTAATTATTTGAGATGAATATTAATTGTAAATGATATTTTTCAGTTTATAAAATAAATTTATGAGTGTTTTTTTATGTTTTTTATATTGTATAGTTATATATAGATTGTTCATTTTTAGGACGAGTTTTAAAACGGCGATGTAACCACATGTACTGTTCTGGAGCTAATAATATAGTTTTTTCTATTATTTTATTAATGTAAGTTACAATATCAATTTTATTTTCGATAGAAATTTTATTACTTATGTCTGGCATAAAAATCAATTCGTAACCGCTTCCATCAGACAATCTCTTAGGAAGAAAAGGAATAACAGCAGGTTTAGATAACTTTATTAAACTATAAGTTCCTGCCGTTGTAGCTGTTTTTTTTATTTTAAAAAAAGGCACAAAAACACTACTCTTTATACCATAATCTTGATCCGCTGCATACCATAATATTTCACCATCTCTTAAAGATTTTATCATACCCTTTAAATTTTTACGATCTAACATTTTTTTACTAGATCTAAGTCGCCCCCAATACTGTATCCAGTCTATCAATGGGTTATCATTTGGTCTATAAACACCTATACCTTTTTTTTTTAAGCTAAAACAACGTGCACCTAATTCAAGATTTAAAAAATGTATACCAATAATTAAAATTCCTTTCTTTTTTAGTGCTTTTTTAATATGTTCATATCCAAAAATTTTAAAATATTTTCGAATTCGCCAATCAGGCCAAAACCAAGCAATACTTGTTTCAATACATCCTAAACCTACAGACTCAAAATTTTTTATAAGCATATTTTCTCGTTCTTTCATTGACAGAGTAGGAAAACAAAGCTCTAAGTTTTTACGTACAATTGATACACGTTCTCTCATAAAGTATATAGCAATACGACCTATTTTCTTACCAAAAAAATATAAAAATGAATACGGAAATAGAACTAATAAGTAAAAAAAAATAATGATTAACCATAATACCCAATATTTTGGATGTAAAAAATAATATTTAAACTTTGGGGTATTTTTCATATTATTTTTTCTCTAATAAGAGATATATAATTTATAATTTATAAAAAACTATTTTTTTCTATTAAATGATTAAAAATTTATATATAAAATATATAAAAAATGCTTTCTGTATTGTTTTTTAGTGATGTTATATTAACTATTAATTTACATCTTTAAAGAAATTTTAGAAGATATATTATGTTATTGTATGATCTTTTAAAGAAATATCATTTATATTTATAATTTTATTATTATAATGCATAAAAATAAAATTAAAAACAATTTTATTCAAGGAAAGATTTAATGTTATATAACTCTATTTCTAATAAAATGTTAAAAATTGATATGTTAAAATCAGAGACTAAACGTATCACAATATCTTTTTATAAATACTTTACAGTTAAATATCCAAAAAATTTTAGAGATATGCTTTATCAAGAACTATATAAACTAAAAATATTTGGAAGAATTTATATTGCTAAAGAAGGAATAAACGCACAAGTTAGTGTTCCAAAAAAATATTATAAAAATATGATAAATATCATAGAAAAACTAGATAAATCTTTAAAAGACGTTAGAATCAATAAGGCCTTACAAGATAACGGAAAATCATTTTGGGTTTTACGTATTAAATTAAAAAATTCACTTGTTGCTGATGGTATCAATGAAAAATTTAATATTTATGATGTAGGAACTTCTTTAAATGCTGAAGAAACAAATTATATGTTAAATGATCCATCAGTTATTTTCATTGATATACGTAATCAATATGAATATGAAATTGGCCATTTTAATCGTGCGATTGTTATGCCATATAATACTTTTAGAGATCAACTACTTTCAATTATTACAACTTTTAAAAATCAAAAACACAAAAAAATTGTAATATATTGTACAGGAGGAATTCGATGTGAAAAAGCTAGTGCTTGGATGAAACATCACAACTTCGAAAATGTTTATCAAGTACAAGGTGGAATTATTCAATATGTTAGAGATGCAAAAAAACATGGATTACCAATATATTTTAAAGGCAAAAATTTTGTTTTTGATGAACGTATGCAAGAACATGTTTCTGATGATATTATTTCTTTTTGTCATCAATGTGGTAAACTATGCGATAAACATATTAACTGTTTAAATAATATTTGTCATAAACTTTTTATTCAATGTAAATCTTGTTTTAAAAAATATCAAGGATGTTGTAGTAAAGAATGTATTACTAAATATTCATATAAAGAAAATAAACATTAAAATAAATTATACAAAAAAATAAAGTGTTTATTTATAATAATATTGTCAATCACTATTTTAAAAAGTTTTTTTGGAGCATATAGATGATTGCTAGTAAGTTTAATATTGGACAACAAGTTAGACATAAAAATTTAGGGATATTAGGAGTTATTATCGATATCGATATTAAATGTTCTATTTCTCATCTTACAATACAAAATATAAAAGAGAAAGAAAAAAAAAATTTCAATTACCCATGGTATCATTTAATTGTACAAGATGAAGATGGAGATCCAATGCATATATATATATCAGAAAAACAGCTAGCGACAGAAAATTTTATTGGTAATTCTAAACAATCATCTATAGATAAACTATCTACTTTTATATTGTTAAAGCTTCAAAAAAAAAATCATCATTAAATTTTTTTAATAATTGTTTGTATAAAAAAAAATCGATATAATTTTTAAATGTTAAGTATATATGATTTTATAAAATATAAAAAATTAATACATACACCAATAAAATTTTTTGTGTTGAAAAAAACACAAAAGAACTAATTTTTACTGGAATCTTAAAAAAATGATAAAAAAAATTCAACAAAAACTTCTCGTCATATCACTATTAGTTTTTGGAGCGATTAATATTGTTCAAGCTGCACCAAAAAGTGAAACCTGGTATTTTGGTACAAAATCAGGGTTATCTAAATATTATCATTTTATATATCGCGGAAATAATTATGTGCCAAATGATGCACCTTTTGAAAAAAGTAGAATAACTTCAGGATTTCTTATAGGACAACAAACAACTAATCCTCATGTAGGAGTAGAAATGAGTGGTGAGTGGTTAGGTCGTTTAAACTATACAGGAAAAGATATTGTCGCAGCTTTGTGGGAAGGTTATGGTTTTCAAATGTCAACAATTTTACGACATCCAATATCAAAAACACTAGATTTATATACACGACTTGGTGCAACTATATGGCATGTTACTTCAGATCAAGTAGTAAAAGATCAAATTACACTTCATAATACTCTATGGGGTCCATCTCCAGTTTTAAGTGTAGGTTTTGAATATGCATGGACAGAAAATATAGCTATGAGATTAGACTTTCAATGGACTAATAGAGTTGGAAATCGTAAAACAGTTGGTTGTCGTCCTCACATTGCATTTATTAATTTTGGTTTCATTTATAGATTTCAACAAAAAGATCAATTAAAACCATCATCTATGAATAATGTATATAACTTATTAGATCATGTAAAAAAAATAATTACTCTTAATAATAAATCTTAAAAAGATATTTATTTAATATTTAATTAACATATACTACATAATAAAAAATAACATAATAAATAAACAGGCATAGAATATTTTTAATATTTGTTATAAAAATTAAAGCTATGTCTGTTATTCTAAGTAATCTTTTTGAGGTAATTTATAAAAAATTTTGATTAATATTTATAATAAATTTAATAAATACTTGTAAACTTAATGCAACATCTGTATCTAAAACAGATTCGTTTGGATTATGACTAATTCCTTTTTTACATCTAATAAAAATCATTCCAGTAGGACAACGTTTAGCAAAGGAAATTGCGTCATGACCAGCGCCACTATATATTTCTATAGTACGTTTTTGAAAATATTTTATTGTTTTCAACAATATTTCTTGCAATTTTTCATCAAAAAATACTGAAAACGAATGATATTTTTTTTTATATATGAACGTTGTTTTATAAAAATATGATATTTTTTTTGCATAATTTAATATTTCTTCTAAAAAATTATCTAATATTATATTATCTATACTTCTGAGATCTAAAGAAAAAACAATACTTTCTGGAATAACATTAGTTACATTAGGAAAACAATTAAACTTACCGATAGTACTAACAATTTTTTTGCTATATTTTTCTTTTTGTATATTTTTTCTTAAAAACATCAACCATTCAGAAAAAGCAAAAAATACATCTTTTCTACAAGACATAGGAACAGTACCAGCGTGACCAGATTCACCTATAAATTTACATTCTAAATGATACATGCCATTAATTCCTTTTACCACAGCTAACGGTAATTTTTCCAAATATAAATAAGGTCCTTGTTCAATATGCAATTCTAAATAGGTAATAAAATCGTCTTTAGCACGAGATGCTTTATTAAAAAAATTAGGATTTAATCCAAAACCTTCCATTGCTCGTTTTAATGAAATTCCTTTATTATCTATTATATTCAGCCAATCTTTTATCCATTCCCCTATTATTCCTTTGCTACCTAGAAATGGTATTCCAAACCTTACACCTTCTTCATCAGCAAAACCAATTACTTCAATGGCAAAATTAAAACGTAAATTTTTTTTATGAAACCAATGAACAATTTCTATTGAACTTAATACACCTAATATTCCATCATATTTTCCTGCATTTTTTACTGTATCTAAATGTGATGCCATAAGAATAGCAGATGAATTTAATGTATTACCTTCATAACGACCACAAATATTACCTACCTCATCTTGCCATGTTTTCATACCAGCTTTTTGCATCCATTTTTCAACTATGATATTTACATGTTTATGTTCTTTTGAAAGATATAATCGTGTAATTATGTTTTTATTCTCACTAATTTTTCCTAAAATATTACAGCGTTTCATAACGCTTTTTGCCATTTTTTTTGCTTCATCAAAAGTTATTAAAATTTTGTTCATTATAAGTCCTTTTTTTTAACTCATTTTATCATAGTGATTCCATGCTTCTTGTAAAGCATGACCATGATTTATTTTAAAACCTAAACGATGTAGCGTTGATTCTAATGCACTTAAAGTTTGTAAAACACAATCTCTTCTTGCATTATATCCCATCGTTCCAATTCTCCATATTTTTCCATATAATGGACCAAAAGAAGTGCCGATTTCGATGCCAAAATCGTTAAGCATTAATGAACGTACTTGTTCACCATTTATTTTTTTTGGAATAATAATTCCAACAACATTATTCATTTTATTTTTTATATCACCAAAAATTTTTAAACCCATACCTAATATTCCTTTTAGTAAGGCATCACCGTGTAATTTATGACGTTTAATGTTTTCTTCAAGACCTTCTTCTAAAATAATTCTAGCGCACTCACGAACTGCAAATAGTGCAGTAGTTGATTCAGTATGATGATTTAAACGTTTAGCTCCCCAGTAATCAATTATCATTGATAAATCAAAATAATTTGAAGATATGTATTTTTTGTTTATTTTATCTAAAGAATTACGTAAACCTTCTTCTATAGATTTCCTGTTATTAATGATACCTTCCATTTTTTTATTAATAGTAATAGGAGAACTGCCAGAAGGACCTCCTAAACATTTTTGCATACCTACAGAAACTGCATCTAATTCCCAATCATCAGTTTTTAAAAAGTTTCCAGCAATAGTAGCTGTAGCATCAGTATAAAAAAAAACGCTATATTTTTTACAAATTTTTCCTAAATCAGATAAAGGTTGTAACATTGTTGTAGAAGTATCTCCATGGACAATAAACAAAAAATTTGGTTTAATTTTTTTAATATAGTGTTCAATTTTATTTGCACTAAAAACTTTCCCCCAAGCAACTTCTATTCTATAAACTTTTGCGCGACATCTATAAGCAACTTCGCATAATAAATAACCAAAACGACCAAAAATAGGAACTAAAACTTTATCCCCAGGTTTTATTATAGAAACAAAAATAGATTCAATACCAGCTCTTGATGTACCGTTTACAATTAAAGTACAAAAATTTTTTGTCATAAATAATTGACGATATAATTGCATAACTTCATCCATATAATTAATCATTATCTCATCATATTGTCCAATTATATTACTAGACATTGCTTTTAATACTCTAGGATCAACATTTACTGGTCCAGCACCCATAAGCAATCTTTGAGGAGGATTTATTTGTTTATATATATTATTCTTCACAGAAGATAACCATTATTAATATTTATTAAGTAAAAACTATAATTTTATTATAAATGATAGTTAGTTAAATGATTTTTTAAAATAAAATATAATTTTTAATTCTTTTGTTTTATATAAAAATTCATTAAAAGTTTTTTTAAATAAAATAGTTGTACATTTATATTAAAAACTAAAAATATGCAAAGCAATATGTCTGTTAATGGAATGGTTGTTACTCCTCACCATTTAGCTAGTTCAAGCGGATTAAAAATATTACGTAAAGGTGGAAACGCAATTGAAGCAATGGTATCAGCTGCAGCAACCATTTCAGTAGTTTATCCTCATATGAACGGATTAGGAGGTGATGGATTTTGGATTATTATGTTCCCTAAAGAAAAACCTATAGCTATTGATGCAAGTGGATTTTCTGGGTCATTAGCTAACATAAAATACTTTAATAACAAAAAAACTATTCCTTATAGAGGTCCACAATCAGCATTAACAATTGCAGGTACTGTTAGTGGATGGGAAAAAGCATTAAATTTAATAAAAGAAAAAAAAATTTTGCAATCCTTTTCTATTTATGAATTATTAAATGATGCAATTAATTATGCAAGTAATGGTTTTCCAATCACTTTATCACAAAGTATTATGACTGAATCTAAAAAATTAGAATTAATTAATCAACCTGGTTTTTCTAAAATTTTTCTAAAAGATAATAAAAATATTTATAAACCTGGTGACCTTTTTTTTCAACCTGAATTAGCAAAAACATTAATAAATTTAAGTAAAGATGGTTTAGATAGTTTCTATCGAGGAGAAACAGCGTGTAAAATAGCAAAAGGTATGTTAAAACTAAATATTCCTATTACTTTAAATGATTTAATGAGTTATCGTGCACAATCCCATGTTCCTTTATATTTGTCTCATAGTAAAGGAAAAATATGGAATACAATGCCTCCAACCCAAGGTTTTGTTGCTCTAGTTATATTAGGAATTATTGATAACTTATCTAAAATTAATTATAAAAAAGAATCACATAATATTCATTATATTGTCGAAGCAACAAAAATAGCTTTTTTTATGCGCGATAAATATATCACTGATCCTATTTATATGAACAAAAATTTACAATCATTACTTTCAAAAGATTATTTAAAATCTCTATTTGATAAAATAAATAAGCATAAAGCTACTGATTTTTTATATAATAGTTTTTTTAAAAATGATACTGTTTGGATGGGTGCTATAGATAAAAATGGTATTGCAGTTTCTTTTATTCAAAGTATATATCATGAGTTTGGCAGTGGTGTTGTTATTCCTAAAACAGGAATTTTATGGAATAATAGAGGTTCATCTTTTGTTTTAGAACCTAAAAAAATATTAACTTTATTCCCTAAAAAAAAACCATTTCACACTCTCTGTCCTTCTTTAGCTATATTAAAAAATGGTAAATTAATGGTATATGGATCAATGGGTGGAGATGGACAACCGCAAACACAAGCAACAATTTTTCATCGATATGTAACACAAAATATACCACTTCAAGATGCAATTAGTGCGCCTCGTTGGTTATTTGGAAGAAATTGGGGTAAAAATTGTAACACCTTAAAACTCGAAAATCGATTTTTTATAAATATTTTAAAAGATTTAAAAAAAATGGGACATAACATAGAGATACTATCTCAATATAGTGAAAAAGTTGGTCATGCAGGTATAATTGTTCGTCATAGTAATGGAATATTAGAAGGTGCTTATGATCCACGTAGCAACGGAAGCGCATGTGGTTTTTAAAAAACAGATATTATATGAAAAAAAAAAATTGGATGAATTATATTCATCATATGGAAGATATTTTAGAACTAAAGATAAATAATACTAATCGTTTAAAATTATTATATCAATTAAAACAAATTGAAGAATTATCAATAATTTTAATGAGTTATCCAATCGAATATGATATAGAAATATCAGGAGTTTTTAATGCATGAATATTTTTGGACTAACTATTAAACAATTGAAATCAGCTATTCTTAAAAAGAAAATAAGTATCCAAGAAATCACGAAAGAAACGATAAAAAATATTCAAAAATATAATCCACAATTAAATGCTTGGATAACAATTACTGAAAAACGTATGTTGCTTGAAGCAACTAATCTTGAGAAAAAATATTTTAAAAACATTAAAAATTTACCTTTATTAGGAATACCCTATGGGGTTAAAAACATTTTTAATATAAAAAATTATATAACATTAGTTGGATCAAAAATTTTTAAAAAAAACAAACCCGCTATTAAAGATGCATGGACAATAAATAAATTGTTACAGTCAGGAGCTTTGTTAACAGGTGCATTAAATATGGATGCTTATGCATATGGTTTTACTACAGAAAATAGCGATTATGGTCCTACGCGTAACCCACATGATCATAAACGTATAGCAGGTGGTTCATCAGGAGGATCAGCTGCAGCAGTATCTGCAGGTTTAATTCCATTTTCGCTTGGAACTGATACAAATGGTTCAATAAGAGTACCTGCTTCTTTATGTGGAATTTTTGGGTTAAAACCAACTTTTGGACGTATTTCTCGAAACGGAGTGCACGTTTTTTCAAGCAGTTTAGATCATGTTGGTCATTTTGCTCGCTGTGTTGAAGATCTTGCACTTGTTTATAATGTTTTATGTGGACGTGATATACAAGATTGTTTTCAATCTTCTTATTCTGATAATTCGATGTATAATTTTAATTGTATTAAAAAAGGTGCAAAAGGATTAAAATGCGCTGTTCTTGGAGGTTTTTTTAAAAAGTGGTGTGATAAACATGCGAATCTAGCAGTTAAAAAAGTTGCTCAATCATTAAATATACAAGAAGAAATTATTTTACCTGAAGCAATTATAGCTCGTATATCTGCTTTTATTATTACAGCCTCTGAAGCTGGAAATAATTACTTACCATATTTACGTAAATCATTAAAAATGGATAGTTATTCATACCCTAGACTTTTAGCAGGTTCTATGATACCAAATACTTGGTATATTCAAGCTCAACGTTTTCGACGTATTTTTCAAAAAATTGTTGCATCTATTTTTAAAAAAATTGATATATTAATTGCACCATCTACTCCTTGTAGTGCTACTTTAATTGGACAAGAAAACATGATTATTAATAATACAAATTTTTCACCACGTGTGGCTATGGGGTTATTAACACAACCAATTTCTTTTATTGGTTTACCAGTTTGTAGCGTGCCATTAATGACTGATAAAAAATTACCAATTGGAATACAAATAATTGCTTCTCCATTTAAAGAAATAAATGCTTTAAGAATAGCTTGGGAATTAGAAAAAAAAGAAATATTATTGAAACCTAGGAATATTAGACTATAAAAATAAATTAAAATACTTAATTTTATAAATATTTTATTCAAAAAGAATAAGGAAAATTTTTTATCCAAAATTCAGCAATTTGTTGTCGTGTACAGATCCAAATTTTTTTATATTGTTGAATATAATCAAGAAAATTTTGCAATCCTTTGAACCGACCAGGTCGACCTAATATTCGACCATGCATTCCAATAGACATCATTTTAGGTGTGTTTTTTCCTTCTTTATATAAAACATCAAATGTATCACGTAAATATTTATAGAAATGTTCTGAAGTTCCAAATCCTTGTTGTGTAACAAAACGCATATCGTTACAATCTAATGTATACGGAATTATTAAATGAGGTTTTATGATTTTATTTTTACAAGTTACTTTTGTCCAAAAAGGTAAATCATCGCCATAATAATCACTATCATAAATGAAAGAACCATTTTCTACTATTAATCTACGGGTATTAGGACTATCCCTTCCTGTATACCAACCTGTTGGTTTTTTATTAAAAATTTTAATAAATATTTTTACTGCTTGATCTATATGTTTTTTTTCAATTTTCTCATTAATGTTTTGATAATTAATCCAACGAAAACCATGACTCACTATATCAAAGTAATTTGATTTAATTATTGATATGATTTCTGAATTTTTTTCTAATGCTATTGCTACAGCAAAAATCGTGAGAGGTAAATTTCTTTTTTGAAATTCTTTCATAATTCTCAAACAACCTACACGAGAACCATACTCATAAATTGAATCCATAGACATATGAATATTATTATATTCTTGTGCGTTTGTTATATCTGAAAGAAATTTTTCAGAAAATTTATCTCCATTTTGTATATGACTCTCTCCTCCTTCTTCATAATTTAAGACAAACTGAATTGCAATATTTGTGTTATTTGGCCAACGAAAATTAGGACTATTATTACCATAACCAATAAAATCACGTGAATATTTTATAGCGCATGTATTATTTTTTTTCAAATTCATCTTCATAGATTTAGCTTAAAATATATTTTAACTAAATTTTTCTATATTTGAAATTTATTTGTTTGTCAATTACTTTTGTTTGTACGTTAAAATAAATAAAAATCAACTATTCCATAAACAATTTTTATTTGTTTTTTTTATAATTTTTAATAATTTTATATGTTGTTCAATATCATTGGTTTTTGCATATATTATAGGTAAATTTAATACTTTGTTTTTTTTATGAATTTTATTATAATCAATATCTTTATCATAACTTTTCCTTTGATGAAAGGAAAAAGATATTTGACCACTTGTCATTAATAAATAAACTTGTGCAAGAATTTCAGCATCTAATAAAGCTCCATGCAAAATACGTTTATTATTATTAATGTTATAACGTGAACATAACGCGTTCAAACTGTTTCTTTTTCCTGGAAACAGTTTTCTTGCGATCTTTAGACTATCAGTTATTTTACAAAAATTTTCTAATTTAAATTTTTTTTTCATTAATAATGAAAATTCATAATCAATAAATCCTATATCAAAAGCTGCATTATGAATAATCAGTTCAGTATTCACAATATATTTAAAAAAACTTTTTGCAACTTCATTGAATTTTGGTTGGTTAGAAAGAAAATTATCTGATATACCATGTATATTAAATGCTTTGATATCTACTAAACGATTAGGTTTTAAGTAAACATGAAAATTTTTTCCTGTTAACTGACGATTAATAATTTCTACTGCTCCAATTTCAATAATACGATGTCCTTCATAATGTGCACCAATAGTATTCATTCCAGTTGTTTCAGTATCTAAAACAATTTGACGATTATTGATAATGTTCATATTTTTTTTAAATAGTAATTTATTAAAAGAAATGTATAAAAAAGTAATAATATTTATTGATGGTTCTTGTTTAGGAAATCCAGGTCCTGGTGGATATGGAATCATTTTACGTTATAATACATATGAAAAGCAAATGAGTGTTGGATATCATCTAACAACGAATAATCGAATGGAATTAATGGCAGCTATTGTTGCATTAGAAACAATTAACCAGGCTTGTGATATTAAAATTTACACTGATAGTCAATATTTAAATCAAGGAATTAATATATGGATAAAAAAATGGAAAATAAATAATTGGAAAATTAAACAAAAAACTGTTAAGAATATTGACTTATGGAAAAAATTAGATCACGTTATTAAATTTCATTATAAAATAAAATGGTATTGGTTAAAAAGTCATAATGGTCATAAAGAAAACGAAATTTGTGATATTTTAGCCAAAAAAGCTGCAAAATTTCCAGATCATATAGATACTGGATACATATATAAAAAATAATATTAATATGAATATTACAGGTGTATTAAGTTTAAAAGATAATTACATTTGGATTTTATATAACAAAAAAAAAGATTGCGTCATCATTGATCCAGGTGATACAAAATTATTAATAAATAAAATATATTCTAATAAATTATATCCTATTGGAATTTTTCTTACGCATAATCATGAAGATCATACAGGAGGAGTATATAATATATGCAAAATTTGGCCAAAAATAAAAATATTTGGTCCAAAAGAAATAACAAAAAAATATAATAACTATATCGTTGTTAGTAATAATAGTATTAATATTTTAGGAAAAAAAATTTTTGTAATATTAACACCAGGTCATACAATGGGACATGTTTCTTATTATATTAAACCTTATTTGTTTTGTGGTGATGTTTTATTTTCTGGAGGTTGTGGACGTTTATTTGAAGGAACGGCTAAAGATATGTATAATTCTTTAAATAGAATTAATAATTTACCCGAACAAACTATTATATGTCCTGGACATGAATATTCTTTAAATAATATGAAATTCTCTTATACACTTTTTCCAAAAGATGTATACTTTTCTTCATATTATAGGAAAATAAAAAATAAAACAAAAAAAACAAGAATAAATTTTCCAACAACTTTATCAAAGGAAAGAAAAATTAATATTTTTTTTCGCATCAAAGAAAAAAAAATAAAAAAATTTTTTCATGTTAAAACAAACTTTTTATGGGATATTCTTGCTTTATTACGTAAAAAAAAAGATACGTTTTAATGCAATATAAAAATTATTCTTAACAAGAAAATTATTATATATATAAAAAATTTTTGAATTAACTATTCATCAAATTCTTATCATAAAATTCATAATGAATAAATCTACATTAATAACGTTTCAAAACATTATACGCATTTTAAAAAAATATTGGTCAGATAAAGGATGCAATGTATTACATCCCATAGATTTAGAAGTTGGTGCTGGTACATCTCATCCTTTTACTTTTTTTGGTGCAATTAACAATGAACCTATGTCAGCAGTTTATTTACAACCTTCACGTCGTCCAAATGATGGACGTTATGGAAAAAACTCTTATCGATTACAACACTATTATCAATTACAAGTTATTATTAAACCTCCTCCTCAAAATATACAAGATATATATATAAATTCTTTAAAAAGTATTGGAATAGATTTAAAAAAGAATGATGTTCAATTTATCGAAGATAATTGGTCAAACCCAAGTTTAGGCGCTTGTGGAGTGGGATGGGAAGTTTGGATGAACGGAATAGAAATTACTCAATTTACTTATTTTCAACAAATGGGGGGTATTTCTTGCAAACAAATTAGTGTAGAAATAACTTATGGTTTAGAACGATTAGCTATGCATGTTCAGCAAAAAAATAATGTTTATGATATCATTTGGGATGAAAATTTATTTAATAAAATTACTTACGGTGATTTTTTTCTTAAAAATGAACAAGATCAATCTGCTTATAATTTTGAATATGCAAACGTTGATTTTCTTTTATATTGTTTTAACCAATACGAAAAAGACATACAACACTTAATTAATTTAAAAAAACCTTTACCTATTTCAGCTTACGAATTGGCGCTAAAAGCAATACATTGTTTTAATCTAATGAATGCTCGTCAAGCTTTTTCAGTTACTGAACGTCAAGACTATATTTTACGACTTCATAAATTAACTAAATCTATTGCTAAAACTTATTGTAAGCTAATGAGAAAAATATAAAAAATTGTCATATTATAAATTATTATGAATAAACAAACTTTTTTAGTAGAAATTGGAACAGAAGAATTACCACAAAAAATATTGCACAATTTATCAAAAAATTTTTGTAATCATTTAGTATCCGAAATAAAAAAATTAAAAATAATGCATGGTAATGTAGAAATATTTGCAACATCAAGAAGATTAGCTATAAAAATTTTTAAATTACATGAATACCAGTTAGATCAAAATATTAAAAAAATTGGTCCTTATTTTTCTTCTATTTTTGATCTAAATAAAAAAATTCCTAAACCTGCTGAAATTTGGGCGTTTAAAAATAAAATTGATATTTTAAAAACTAAATTCTTAGAAAGAAATAACGGTTATTCTTTAATTTATTATCAAAAAATAAAAGGTAAATTAACAAAAATCTTATTACCTGAAATTATAAAAAAAACTTTGGAAAAAATCTCTGCTCCATATTCCATGAAATGGCATATGGATATTACACCTTTCGTACGACCTATCCGTACAATCACAGTTTTATTAGACAATGAATTAATTAATATGAAACTGTTTAATATACAGTCTAATCGTTATATAAATGGGCACCGTTTTTTAGGAAAAAATAAATTATTTTTAAATCATGCTAATGAATACCCATCTATTCTTTATAAGAATAACCAAATAATTGCTGATTTTAATGAAAGAAAAGAAAAAATTAAAAAAGATATTAAAAGCACTGCTAGAAAGTTAGGTGGAATTATTAAATTTAATAGTGCATTACTTAACGAAATTAATTCTTTAGTTGAATCCCCTAACATATATTATGGAAGTTTTGATAAAAAATTTCTTATTATACCTCAAGAAATTCTTATATATATTATGGAAGTAAAACAAAAATGTTTTCCAATATATGATATTAATCATAATTTACTAAAAAGTTTTATTTTTGTTGCTAATATTAAATCTAAATCTTCTACAATTATTGTTGCTGATTATGAAAAAATTTTATATTCACATTTTTCTGACATTCTATTTTTTATTACTCAGGACATGAAAATCAATTTTGCAGATCGTTTATTGAAACTTAAGCAAATTATTTTTCAAAAAGATTTAGGAAATATGTACGATAAAACAAAAAGAATTAAAAAATTGTCAATATGGATTGCTAATACACTTAATATAGACGATAAGCTTATAAAACGTACAGCATTATTATCCAAATGTGATTTAGTTACTCAATTAGTAAACGAACATCCAGATCTTCAAGGAATAGTAGGTATGTATTACGCACTTAATAATGGAGAAAAAAAAGAAATTGCTATTGCTTTAAAAGAACAATATTTACCTCGGTTTTCTAATGATATACTGCCTTCTAACATAATCGGATCTATTTTAAGTATTGCAGAAAAAATTGATGTAATTACGGGTATAATGATTTTAGGAAAAATTTCAAAAGGAAACAGTGATCCTTTTGGATTAAGACGTGCAGGTTTAGGATTATTAAAAATTATTGTTCACAATCGTTTTCATATCGATTTAAATAATTTAGTTGAAAAATCTATTGAATGCTATAATCAATTACAGCAAACAAAAAAAGAGATAATTATTGATTTCCTTTTAAAGAGATTACTCTCATGGTATAAGGATAAAAAATATAATTCAAACGTTATTAAATCGATATTAATTTTTCGACCTACAAAACCTATGAATTTTGATGCTAAAGTTAAAGCTATTACGTTATTTTACAATTCAAAGCAAATAAACGCTTTACTTGATTTAAATAAACGTATTATTAATGTTTTTTCTAAAATAAATAAAAATGTTGTATTACCTGATAAAATAAACGTTAAATATTTAGTAGAACATGATGAAATTAAATTATTTCAAGTTATTAATCAAATCAATAATATTATTGATCATTTAATAGAACAAAACAACTATGAAAGTTTATTGAACGAAACAATGAGTTTAATAAAACCAGTAAATAATTTTTTCAAAAATGTAAAAATTAACGTTACAAACAAAAAATTATATAAAAATCGATTATTAATTTTAAAAAATATAAAAGAAATTTTCTTAAAAATTGCAGATTTTTCTTTTTTAAAAAACAGTGAATTATAACATCTGTATTTTTAGCACTTTTTAATTTTTATAAATGATACATACACTATGTCTAAAAAAATTAGTTATTATTTATATAATTTCTTTTTTTTGTACTTAATGTAATGTTTGCTCTGATCGAAGAGAGATCAGTACAAAAATATTATAACTCTCTTATTCTTACTTATTTTATATTAAATGATATTCTCTTTAAGAATTTTTTTTTAAAATATTAAAGTTCTAATATCAATATGCTATATTTTTTCTCAAAATTATACGTTTTATATTTATTTTTTTTTATTTTTTGAAATTTTTTAAAGCTTTTATATATTTATTTACAATGCATATAATATATTATAAATATTCTATACATATTACATATGCTTATTGCTATTTTAATGATAATAAAAAATAAATTTTTTAATATTTTTAAATAAATTTAAGGTTACACAATCAATAAAATCTTGTTATATTAAAATAACGAATACAAATTATTTAAAGATTTTTTAGATATAAAAAAGTCTTTAATAATTACTTCTAAAAAAAATGCAATACACTATAACTATTATTAGTAGCTTTAATAAATATTTTTTATCATAAAGTAACAATAATCATTCCCATAAATTGGTTATAAAATAACGAATAATTATATTCTTCAATGTTTTTCTTATATTGTTTTAATAAATTTACAACTTTTTTAGAAAAAATATAAAAAATCATTAATAAAAATAATATTTTTCCAGTTTTATTAAAAATAAAATTGTATGATAAACTGTGTATACAGTTTCTTCAGTAAATGAATTAAATATTTTTAATAACTATTTTAGTATATTTTTGATATAAATGTTTAAATCAATAAAAATATTCAATCAATAGGACGTTTAAGATAAATATTATGTTTTATGTTTTTTACATTACAATTTTATGAAAAATAAATTTTATATTTCATATTAATTATTATTAAAAAATTTGCTGATTTTTATAAAAATAAATTATCGTTAGTATTATAATTATTTTAAAAAATAAAAATATTATAGATCATTTATTTTTATAAAAAATAATGATTCTAAAAAAAATTTATATTTTTTAAAAATTTTTAATATCAACTAATACTAATAAAGCTGCTGTACCGCCAAAAATTTTTATTGCTTGATGAAATGCAATAACATGAGGATGCTGAGCTAACCAAAGAGGTATCTGTTTTTTTAAAATATGTTCACCATGCCCATGCATAACATTAGCGCAAAATAATTGTTGATCACGACAAAACATAATTAATGAAGCTAACTTCATTTTAGCTTGCCTTTGATTTAATCCATGTAAATCAAGAAAAATTTCTGGTTTATAATATCCTCTACTTAATTTTTTTAATTCTTTATTGTATATATTGTTACGTACATATCGTATTGGAGATTCAAAAGATAACAATTGATTATAACTAGTAAAATAATGCGAATGATTTAGTTCATTTAAAAAACTTTTACTAATTAATTTCTTATCTGTTTTTTGCTTTTTATACGTAATTACATCTTGTTTTATGCGATAAGTATCGTACATAACTTGACGAAAAAGTATTTTATCACTTTTATTAATACCTTTATTATTCATATAAATGTTCTTTTATCATATTTAGATATAAAAATAATTTTTGTATTGAATTACTTTATTTTCTATTATTTTATGTAAGAATAACTTATTTATTTAACTTAGTATAAAAAATAATGGAAAACATGTTTATTAATGAAGCAATTAATGAATTAAAAACTCTACAAGATATGCTCAGATGGGCAGTAAGTTGTTTTGAATCAGAAAATATTTATTACGGTCATGGAACAGATAATCCATGGGATGAAGCTGTACAATTAATTTTACCAACACTTTTTTTACCTATCGATTCTTTAGCTGAAAATATTAAAGAAGCTAAATTGACGTGGAGCGAAAGAAAAAAAATTATTGATAACATTATGTTACGTACAAAAAAACGTATTCCTGTTCCTTACTTAACTAATAAATCATGGTTTTGTAATTATGAGTTTTATATCGACAGACGTGTTTTAATCCCACGTTCTCCTTTTGGTGAAATAATTAATAATAATTTTAAAAATATTGTTTCTCATTCTCCTAAATTTATTCTTGATATGTGTACTGGCAGCGGTTGCCTTGCTATTGCTTCCGCATATGTCTTTCCTGAATCACAAATTGATGCTGTTGATATTTCTGCTGATGCACTTGCAGTAGCTAATATTAATATTAATAATCATTTTTTATTTCACCGTATAAAACTTATACATTCTGATTTATTTCTTCATATCCCTATTAAAAAATATGACTTAATTATAACTAACCCACCTTATGTAAATAACGAAGATATGCGAAATCTTCCAAAAGAATATCTTCATGAACCTCATATAGGATTATTAGGTGGGAATGACGGATTAAATTTTATCAATCGTATTTTGTTTATTGCTTCAGATTATATGAATGAAAATGGTATATTAATTTGCGAAGTAGGAAATAACATTGAAAATTTAAAAAAAAAATATCCTAATATACCTTTTACTTGGATTGAATTAAACAACGGTGGAAAAGGAGTGTTTTATTTAACTTTTCAGCAGATCATTGATTCTAAACAATATTTAATTTATTAAATATTGTAAATGAGGTGTTAATATGGCAGGAAATAGCATAGGTCAATCTTTTAGAGTTACTACTTTTGGAGAATCTCACGGAGAAGCACTCGGATGTATTATTGATGGTATGCCTTCTGGAATACCCATTACTGAAGATGATATACAATCTGAATTAAATCGTCGTCGTCCTGGATCATCTCATTATACTACAAAACGTCGTGAATTAGATAAAATAAAAATCTTATCGGGGATGTTTCAAGGAAAAACAACTGGTACACCTATTGGTTTATTGGTAAAAAATGAAGATCATCGTTCTCAAGATTATAATCAAATAAAAGATTTATTTAGACCAGGTCATGCAGATTATACATACCAAAAAAAATATGGATTTCGTGATTATCGGGGAGGAGGCCGTTCTTCTGCAAGAGAAACTGTTATGAGAGTTGCAGCAGGAGCAATTGCAAAAAAATTTTTAAAAATAAAATATAATATTCAAATATGTGCATATCTTTCACAAATGGGGGATATTGTTTGTGATTCTAAAAATTTAGATTTCATAGACAAAAATCCATTTTTTTGTCCAGATCCAGATAAATTAGATTCTTTAGATCTGTTAATTAGAACTTTAAAAAAAGAAAAAGATTCTATTGGAGCAAAAATAAGAATTTTAGTTAAGAATGTTCCTGTGGGTCTTGGAGAACCTGTTTTTGATCGTTTAGATGCAGATTTAGCTCATGCATTAATGAGTATTAATGCCGTAAAAGCAATAGAAGTTGGTGACGGATTTGCTGTAATAAATCAAAAAGGAAGTTTTCATCGAGATGAAATTGATAAAAATGGTTTTAAAACTAATCATTCTGGTGGTATGCTTGGAGGAATTAGTACTGGACAAGAAATAATATTAAATATTGCTATGAAACCTACTTCCAGTATTCAGAAACCATGTAATACGATTGATCGTTTTGGAAATGAAGTAAAAATAATTACTAAAGGACGTCACGATCCCTGTGTAGGAATACGAGCAATACCTATAGCTGAATCTATGGTTGCAATTGTTTTGATGGATCATATTTTGCGTAATTATTATTATCATGAAAATAAATAATAAAAATATCAAAAACATTAATATAAATTAAAACTTATATTAATACTTTAATTAAAATATAGGTAATTCATTAAATGAAACGTGCAGTAATTACTGGTATAGGAATCATTTCCAGTATTGGTAATAATAAAGAAGAAGTATTACAATCACTTTTAAAGGGTCAATCTGGAATCGTTTTTTCAGATGAAATGAAAAGCATTGGAATGCGAAGTCATGTTTGGGGTAATATAAAAATAGATGTTACTGGTTTAATAGATAGAAAAAACATGCGTTTTATGAGTGATGCATCTATTTATGCTTATCTTGCTACAAAAGAAGCTATTATAGATGCTAATATTTCTGATAAAGTTTATCAAAAAAATCCGCGTGTAGGATTAATTATTGGTTCTGGAGGAGGATCTCCTCATTTTCAAGTATTAGGTGCAGATGCAATGCGAAGTTCACGAGGTTTGAAAGCAATTGGACCATATATTGTTACAAAAGCAATGGCTTCTGGGATATCTGCATGTTTAGCTACATCTTTTAAAATTTATGGCATAAATTATTCCATTAGTTCTGCATGTGCGACTTCTACACATTGTATTGGTAATGCTGTTGAGCAAATACAGTTAGGAAAACAAGATATAGTTTTTGCTGGAGGTGGAGAAGAATTAAGTTGGGAAATGGCATGTGAATTTGATGCTATGGGAGCTTTATCTACTCAATATAATCACTTACCTAAAGAAGCATCCCGTACTTATGATATAAAACGTGATGGTTTTGTAATAGCTGGTGGAAGCGGTATTCTTATTGTTGAAGAATTAGAACATGCTTTATCTAGAAACGCAAAGGTTTATGCTGAAATTATAGGTTACGGCGCTACATCTGATGGTACAGATATGGTTGTTCCTTCTGGAGAAGGCGCTATACGCTGTATGAAAATGGCTATGAACAATGTTCAGAATCCAATTGATTACATTAATGCTCATGGAACATCCACAGTAATCGGCGATATAAAAGAACTTCTTGCAATAAAAGAGGTATTTTATCCAAATATTCCTTATATTTCTTCAACTAAATCTATGACAGGTCACTCTTTAGGTGCAGCTGGTGCTCAAGAAATTATTTATTCCTTATTAATGTTAAAAAATAATTTTATTGCTCCTAGTATTAATGTGAAAGAGTTAGATCCTCTTGCAAAAGATATGAATATTGTTACAAAAACTTTAAAAAAAAAGATAAACACAGTAATGTCTAATAGTTTTGGATTTGGTGGCACAAATGCTACACTAGTTTTATGTAGATATTAATTCTTTTATAAAGGAAGATATTATTAACTTTTAATCAAGGATACACTAAAATGGTATATTCTTGATTAAAAAAATTAATATTTATTACAGATGGTAAAAATTTTATGTTTTTTTTGCTATAATATAGTTGTTTTTTATAAACTTTTAAAAATTTATTATTCTATTTAAATTACAAAAAGATAACATTTTTAGTATTAACGAAAAGAGGTCAACAAATTTTCATGTTACGTGTTGTTAAAGAAGCATTAACTTTTGATGATGTACTATTAGTTCCTGCATATTCTAAAATTTTACCAAATGAAGTAAATCTTTGTACAAAATTAACAGAAAATATTCATCTTAATATTCCATTATTATCTGCAGCAATGGATACGGTTACTGAATCAAAATTAGCTATAGCATTAGCTAAAGAAGGAGGTATTGGATTTATTCATAAAAATATGTCTATTGAACACCAATCTAAAGAAGTGTTAAAAGTAAAAAAATATGAAAGTGGTGTAGTGAAAAATCCTAAAACGGTACTTCCTACTACAACTTTACGTGAAATAAAAAAATTAACTAAAAAAAATGGATTTGCAGGTTATCCTATCGTTAATAAATTTAATGAACTAATTGGCATTATAACAAGCAGAGATGTTAGATTTGTTAATAATTTAGATTTGCCAGTAACAAAAATGATGACACCAAAAGAACAATTAGTTACAGTAAAAGAAGGAGAAAACAGCGACATAGTATTAAAAAAAATGCACGAAAAACGTATTGAAAAAGTATTAGTAGTTGATAATAACTTTCATTTGTGCGGTATGATTACGGTTAAAGATTTCAAAAAGGCAGAAAGTAAACCTAATGCATGTAAAGATAATCAAGGATGTTTAAGAGTTGGTGCAGCTATTGGAATATCACAAGATAATGAAGATCGTGTAGAATCATTAATTAATGTAGGAGTAGACGTTTTATTAGTAGATTCATCTCATGGTCATTCAAAACATATAATAAAATTTATTCGTACAATAAGAAAAAAATATCCAAATATTGATATTATTGGTGGAAATATTGCGACAAGTGATGGAGCTTTAGCGTTAGCAAAAGCAGGCGTTGATGCTGTAAAAGTAGGAATAGGTCCTGGTTCTATTTGTACTACTCGTATTATTACTGGTGTTGGTGTTCCTCAAATAACAGCTATTTATGATAGCTTTGCTATATTAAAAAAAACAAACGTAAAAATTATAGCAGATGGAGGTATTCGTTTTTCTGGAGATATCGCAAAAGCTATTGCTGCAGGAGCACATTGTGTAATGGTAGGTTCCATGCTTGCTGGTACCGAGGAATCGCCTGGAGATATTGAAATGTATCAGGGTCGTGCATTTAAATCGTATCGAGGAATGGGTTCTATAGGAGCTATGTCAAAAGGTTCTTCCGAACGTTATTTTCAAAATACAGAAATAAATAATAAGTTTGTTCCAGAAGGCATTGAAGGAAGAGTTGCTTATAAGGGAACATTGCAAGATATTATATATCAACAAATGGGAGGTTTAAGATCATGTATGGGGCTAACTGGTTGTTTAAATATTCATGAGTTACGCTCGAAAACTAAATTTATTAAAATTAGTAATGCTGGATTAAATGAAAGCCATGTTCATGATATTACGATTACAAAAGAATCTCCAAATTATCATCGTACGGACTAAAACTTCTAAAAAATATTTCATGTTTTATAAAAAATTTGTAGTTATTTTTATGTAGGAATAAACTTTAATGATAAAAAAAGATAATAAAAATCGTATTTTAATTTTAGATTTTGGTTCTCAATATACACAGATATTGGCAAGACGTGTACGTGAATTAGAAATATATTGTGAAATTTATTTATGGAATACTACTATAGAAAAAATTCTTAATTTTTCTCCAAACGGCATTATTTTATCAGGTGGTCCAAAAAGCGCTACTGATAAGAATTATCCATCTGTAGATGATAAAATTTTTCATATTAATATCCCAATATTAGGTATTTGTTATGGCATGCAAATTATTATGAATCAGTTAGGAGGAAAAACAGAAAAATCTAAAGAATGTGAATTTGGATCAATTCAAGTAGAAATTACCAAAAAATCAAGTCTTTTGTTAAAAAATATATATGATAGTTTTAATTCACAAGGAAATCCATTATTAAATGTTTGGATGAGCCATATGGATAAGGTTATCATAATTCCTAAAGAATTTGATATAGTTGCACAAACAAAAAATTGCCCATTTGCAATTGTAGAACACAAAAAAAAAAAAATTTACGGCTTACAATTTCATCCTGAAGTAACGCATACTCTTCAAGGAAAAAAAATTTTACAGCGTTTTATTTATAATATTTGTAATTGCCATCCTTCTTTATGGACATCTGATAAGATAATCGACAATATTGTTATTAATATTCGTAAAAAAGTTAAACAAGATAAAGTAATTTTAGGTTTATCTGGTGGCGTTGATTCTTCAGTATCAGCGATATTATTAAATCATGCTATTGGTAAACAATTAACATGTATTTTTATAAATAACGGGTTAATGCGAATCAACGAAGCTGATAGTATTTTATCGATATTAAAAAATAAATTTAAACTAAAAATTATATATATACACGCAGAAAAAAAATTTTTGCAAGCACTTTCTAATGTAGAAGATCCAGAAAAAAAAAGAAAAATAATTGGAAATATTTTTATTGAAATTTTTGAAGAAACTGCAAAAAAATCTATTGAGGATATTAAATGGTTAGCTCAAGGAACAATTTATCCAGACGTTATTGAATCCTCCTCATCTCAAAAAGATATTTATTCTTATACATCAACTATTAAATCTCATCATAATGTTGGTGGTTTGCCTAAAAAAATGAACTTAAAATTAATTGAACCTTTAAGATATCTTTTTAAAGATGAAGTAAGAAAAATTGGATTAACATTAGGTTTATCTAAAGAAATAATTTATCGCCATCCTTTTCCAGGACCAGGTCTTGGAGTACGAATCTTAGGTACAATAAGAAAAGAATATTGTGATATCTTGAGACAAGCTGATCATATTCTAATAGAAGAATTATTTAATGCAGATTTATATTATAAAGTCAGTCAAGCTTTTACAGTTTTTCTTCCTATAAAATCTGTCGGAATCAAAGGTGATAATCGTCATCATGAATGGATAATTGCACTACGAATAGTAGAAAGCGTTGATTTTATGACTGCAAAATGGATATCGTTACCTTACTCTTTTTTAGATCATGTTTCTAATCGTATAGTAAATGAAATACGTGGAATATCGCGTGTTGTTTATGATATTACTAATAAACCACCTGCTACTATAGAATGGGAATGATTTTATATCACACATATTTTTTTTAAAAAAGAAAATAATAATTGGGGTAAAATTCCAAATAAAATGTTTAGAAAACTTAATGTTATAATTATTAAACCAGTAGGAGTTAAACACCAGTTTTTTGAAATTTCATAAATATTATCAAAAGATCTTTCTTTAAGAAATAAACTTATGACCACTCTTAAATAGTAATATAATCCAATTGCGCTACCCAAAAGAATTGCAAATACTAAAAACCAAGAACTCGTTTGCATACTTAAAACAATAATATAAAATTTACCAAGAAAACCAAAAGTGCTAGGTATCCCTGCTAGGGATAACATAGAAACAGTAAATGTAATAGCCAAAACTGGATTTTTCCAAAAAAGACCACGATAACAATATAAAGAATCTGCATGCGATATTTCTTTTTTATGAAAAGAGGCCATTAAATTAATTATACCAAAAACACAAATAATACTAAGTAAATATCCAATAATATACACAATAATTGTTTCTTTAATAAAATTAAAATTAATAGTTTCTAATCCAACTACAGAAATTATCAAGTATCCAAAATGAGCAATAGATGAATATCCTATTAACCTTTTAAGATTCATTTGGTTTATTGCCATAAGATTGCCAAAAATAATTGAAAAAGCAGCCATTATGCTAATAATTAAATAAATGCTTTTTTCTTCTATCGGTATAAAAACACATAATAGTTGTAAAAAAAAACTGAAAATAGAAATTTTACTAATTGTAGCTAAAAAATTTGTAACGGGAATAGGAGATCCTTCATAAATATCTGGAGTCCAAAGATGAAACGGAAATATAGACATTTTAAAAAAAATCCCTGTGATTAACATTCCAAAACCGATTAATAATAGCGGATAATTTATTATCCTATTATTATAAAAAGCTTCATAAAGTTGAAAAAAATTTAATTTTCCTGTGTTTAAGTAAATTAAACCTATTCCAAATAAAACAAAAGCAGATGTTACTCCAGATAATATAGTATATTTAATAGCTGATTCTATAGTTTTTTTTTGATGAAAAGAATATCCAATTAATCCTAAAAGAGGCAAGGATAATAGTTCTAAACTAACAAAAACTGATGCAAAATGAACAGAAATAACTAATGTTAGTGATCCTAGTGTAGCAATAAGAGTTAATAAATAAAATTCAGCAGTATTATATTGAAAAAATTTTAACCATAGATGTGCAAAAAAACAAGTTATAATACTTGTTAACAAAATTAATATACAAAAAAATATTGAATAATTATTTATTTCAAACATTGAAGCAATATTAATAGTTTGATTGTTTTTTATTAAATAAAAACATGAAAAAAGAGCAAAAAATAAACCTATTATTACAAAAATTACGTTTAAAAAATTATTTCTTTTAAAGATAATAGATAACATAACAAGTATAGTAGTACTAGCTACTATAATGAATGGAAATAACGCAATTAATTGTTGCATAGTAATTTTCATAAAAAATAAAAACCTTTAATTTTTTAAATCATGATCCATTTATAAAGATCATTAATTGATTCATATGAAACGTTTAAAAGTAATTGTGGATAAATACCTATTATCACAGATGTAAGAGTGAGCGTTATAATAATAAAATATTCACGTAACTCAGTTTGTTTAAAATGAGTGACACTTTTAGATAAAATCGCCGGTAATAAACCAAAATATATACGTTGCATCATATGAAGAGAGTATACTGATGCAAAAACTAAACCAAATATGCTAATAACTACTACCCAAGGTATAATTTTAAAACTACCAATTAAAATCATAAATTCACCAACAAAATTACCAGTTCCTGGTATTCCAATATTGGCCATAGAAAAAAATAATGATAAACTTGGAATCCATTTTATGGAAGACCACAACCCTCCCATTTCATGGATATTGCGTGTTTTTGTACGTTCATACAGTTGACCGCATAAAATAAACAAAGCAGCACTAGAAATGCCATGAGCAAACATCTGTACTATAACTCCGTGAAGAGCAAGTTGATTAAAGCTATAAATACCAATTAATGTAAAACCCATATGAGAAATAGAAGTATAAGCAATTAAACGCTTAACATCATTTTGTGAAAAAGCTAAAAAAGCACCATAAAAAATCCCTAATAAACCTAAGAACAAAGCAATAGGAGTAAAATCTATAGAAGCATGAGGAAATAAACATAAATTAAATCTTAACAAACCATATGCTGCTGTTTTTAATAAGATTCCAGCTAAATCTACAGAACCTGCAGTAGGAGCTTGGCTATGCGCATCTGGCAACCAACCATGTAAGGGAATTATTGGCATTTTTATAGCAAAAGCAACAAAAAAACCGATCATTAATAAATATTCTACATAATAAGGCATTTTTGTATGTAAAAGATCTTCATAATTAAAAGTTAAAATTCCTGTTGTATAATAATGTATCGCTACTAAACCTAAAATAGCTACTAACATTACTAATCCTGACAATTGTGTATAAATAAAAAACTTAGTAGCTGCAGAAATACGTGTTTTTCCGTTAGAAGCTTTATGACCCCACAGAGCAATTAAAAAATACATCGGAACTAACATAATTTCCCAGAAAAAAAAGAACAAAAAAAGATCAACAGCAATAAAAACTCCTATTACTCCAACAAGTATCCACATTAAATTTAAGTAGAATAATCCTTGATATTTCTGTATTTCATTCCAAGAACATAAAACAGCCATGAATCCTAATAAACTTGTCAAAACCAACATAGTTAGTGACAAACCATCTAATGCAAAATGAAAATTAATATGAAATCTTTGGATCCAAGGATAAAGAAACTCTATTTTCCAAAATGGAAATTTAGAATAAAAATTAATGTTATTTTTACATGTTGACCAAATATAAAGAACACTAATTAAAAATGTTCCTGTAGTAATTAATGCTATCCATCTAGGTATTTTTATATTCAATTTTTCAGTTAAACAACAAAGCAAACCACCGATAAAAGGAATAACGATTAAAAAAGGTAGTAACACAGCAAATATTCTCTCATAACAAAATTAGAAATTATTTTTTATAAAACTATTTTTGATTGCTTTAAAAAAAGAATTAAAAAAATAGTAAAACTCGCACCTAATCCTATTGATGCTATATACCAGCGTAACATTCCATTTATACTTTTTAACAAAACATTACTAGTTTTTTTAAAACAAATAGTAAGAAAATCAAAAAAAACAATAAATGGATCATTTCTTAAAAAATTAGAAAATCTTAAATAAGATTGAACAAATATTTTATTATATAAATAATCGAATCCAAAACCATTATATAAATAAGAATTCAGCATTAAAAAAAAACGTTTTTCTTTAATTTTTTTTAAAAAATCTTTTTTTATTAACCAAAAAAAAATAGCAATTAAAAAACCTGATAAGCTACATACACTTGATAAAAATTGTATTAAAAATTTTTGTTCTACATTGTTTTTTTCTATTATAGAAAAAAATTTTGAAAAAGAAGGAATGACAAAAGTTCCTAAATATGTAGATAAAATTGTTAAAATCACTAAAGGAAGATTATGATTTATTGTATTATTTACAACATCAGAATAAATATTTTTTTTATTAAGTTTTCCATGAAAGACAACAAAAATTGTCCTAAATATATATAAAGAACTCAAAATTGTTCCTATCAACCCAGCAATCATTAATTTTAGATGACCATGAGTAAATACTCCTAGTAATATTTCATCTTTACTGTAAAAACTAGCAGTAATTAGTGGCAATCCTGATAAAGAAAATCCTCCTATTAAAAAACAAAAATAAACTAATGGTATCTTATTTTTTAAACCTCCCATTTTAAAAATATTTTGTTCATGATTACATGTATTTACTATTGAACCTGCAGATAAAAATAAAAGTGCTTTAAAAAAAGCATGAGTCAATAAATGATACATAGCTGCATCCCATGCTTCAACACCTAAAGCTAAAAACATGTAACCAATTTGACTAATCGTAGAATATGCAAGAATACGTTTAATATTAGTTTGAAACAATGCAGATATACCACCTAATAATAAAGTGATAACGCCAACTATTTGAATAATAAGTAATGTTGTAGGGGTTATTAAAAATACAAAATATGTACGAGTAATTAAATAAACTCCTGCAGTTACCATAGTTGCTGCATGGATAAGAGCAGATACCGGAGTAGGACCAGCCATTGCATCTGGTAACCAATTTTGCATAGGAAATTGTGCAGATTTACCAATTGAACCTATTAATAACATTAAAGTAGCAACAGTTAATATAGAACTTCCAACTAAAAATTGTAATGGAACTAACGATTTTATTTCTTGAAAATTTAAAGTAGCAAATTCACGATAAAAAATAAATAAACCAATAGCTAAAAAAATATCTCCTATTCTTGTTATAATAAATGCTTTCATTGCTGCATAACAATTATTTAAGTTTTGATAATAAAATCCAATTAATAAGTATGAACATACTCCTACCAATTCCCAACCAAGATACATTAACATTAAATTATCTGCTAATATTAATATTAGCATACTAGCCATGAATAGATTAGTATACGCAAAAAATCTTGAATATCCTTCCTTATTATACATATACCATGATGCAAATATATGTATTAACAATCCTACACCTGTTATCATAGATAACATTGTTAATGATATGGAATCAATCATAAAACTTATTTTTATATTAAAATTATCTAATTTTATCCAATCCCAAAGAAATTGATTAAATACTATTGTATTTTTTCTAGAAAAATCAAAAGCGACATAAACTGCAACTAAAGCAGATAAAGCAATGGATCCAACTCCAATAAGTGTACAAATCTTTTTAGACCATGATCCTAAAGAAAACGCTAATAAACAAAATCCAATTAATGGAATTAATATAGTCAAATAAAGATAGTTCATCGATGCATCTCACATATATCATCTATGTTTAAAGTTTTAAAGCGACGATGCATTTGAATTAAAAAAGCTAAACCAATGCTAGCTTCTGCTGCTGCAAAACTAATAGTAAGTAAATACATAATTTGTCCATCTACTTGTTTCCAAAAATTTCCTGAAAGTATAAAAAATAAAGCAGCAGCATTTATCATTATCTCTATTCCTACTAATATAAAAAATAAATTTTTTCTTAATATTAATGATGTTAGTCCGATTAAAAAAAGTAAAGTAGATATAATTATACAGTGTTGTATTGGAATCATTTATTTATCTCCTTTATTGTTTTTTTACTGCTATTATTTCTTTCATCTTTCAGAAAATAATTTTCTCGTCCAACATGAAAAGTAACAATTAAACTAGATAATAATAAAAATGAGATCAATTCTACCATTAATAGATAATGGCTAAACAAATTTATTCCTATTTCTTGAGATTTTATTAAGTTTTTATCTAATACATAATTTTTAATACTTGCTAATTGATACGTAATTAATAAAAACAATAGCAAAGATATTCCTATAGAATATATAAAAATTTGAGGTTTTAAAAAACTTTTTTCTTGTTTTTCTAATAAAGGTCCTAAGTTTAACAACATAATAACAAAAATAAATAACACCATAATTGCACCAGCATAAATAATAATTTCCATAGATCCTGCAAAATTATTACCTAAAGAAAAAAAAATTCCTGATATTGAAAATAAAGAAATAATAAAATACAATAGCATATAAATTGGATTTACACTGATTACTGTTAATATTGTACTTAATACTGCTATTATTGCAAAAAAATAAAAGAAAAATGTCATTTTATATATCTCTATGGTAACAAAGTTTTTAAATCAATTGGTTTTTCTTCATTGTTAGCTTCTCCTTTATCTTTGTTTTTTATTTTTTTTCCAGTAAAACGATAAAAATTATACTCTGGATATTTTCCAGGACCAGAAATTATTAAATCTTCTTTTTCATATACTAAATCTTGACGTCGAAATTCAGATAATTCAAAATCTGGAATCAATTGAATAGCCATAGTAGGACAAGCTTCTTCGCACATACCACAAAAAATACAACGAGAAAAATTTATACGAAAATATTTTGCATACCAACGTCCATCTTTTTTCTCTGATTTTTTAAGTGAAATACAAGAAACCGGACAAGAAACTGCACACAATCCACAAGCAACACAACGTTCTAAACCATCAGGATCTCTTGTTAAAACTACACGACCTCTATAACGAGGAGATAAATAAACTGGTTCTTTTGGATATCTTTTTGTTTCACGTTTACTAAAAATATTCATAAAAATTATGAAAATGCTACGAATTTGTGTAAAAATTCCAAATACGGTCTTTTTTAATAAACCCATAATAGTTCGTCCTTCTTATATTTTGTACAACACTACTGCAGCAGTAAAAATTAAATTTAATAACGTTAATGGCAAACATATTTGCCACCCAAACAACATTACTTGATCATAACGTGGTCTTGGCAGAGAAGCTCTAATAAGAATAAAAATTACAATAAAGAAGATAGTTTTTAAAAAAAACCACAAAAATGGTGGAAAGAAAGGACCTTGCCATCCACCAAAAAATAAGGTTGCAATTATACTAGAAATGGCAATCATTGCTGTATATTCACCAATAAAAAATAAACCAAATTTCATACCAGAATATTCAATATGATAACCATCAGCTAATTCTTGCTCACTTTCAGGTTGATCTAATGGATGACGATGACAAATTCCTAAACTAGCAATAATAAAAACAATAAATCCAAAAAACTGAGGGATAATATTCCAAATAAATTTTTGATGCTCTACAATATCGTTTATATTAAAAGAACCTGTTTGTGCAACGATGCCCATTAATGATAAACCTAAAAAAACTTCATAACTTAAAACTTGTGCTGAAGCACGTATTGCTCCAAGCAGAGAATATTTATTATTGCTAGCCCAACCTGCAAGCATAATCGGATAAACAGATAATCCTGCAATCATAAGAAAAAATAACAAACCGTTATCTAAATTAATAATATAATAATTAGGAGCAACAGGTACAATAACAAATATTAAAAATGGAAGCAAAAAAGAAAAAATAGGAGCAATTAAAAAAATTATTTTATTAGAAAAAGAAGGAATCCAATCTTCTTTAAATAACATTTTTATCATATCAGCAAATAATTGTAAGGATCCTTGCCAACCTACCTGATCTGGTCCATATCTATTTTGAAACAATCCAAGCATACGACGTTCAAAAACACTCATAAAAGCACTAGAAATAAGAAGAACTAAAAAGACAGAAACAATTTTAATTATTTCTGATAAAAAAGGATAAATATAAGCGCAAAAATAACCTATTTTACTCATCTTATCTCCTTGAGTTGTTTTATATTAGCTCCTAATAAAAATATTGGAACACCTGACATACCTATTGGTAAACCAACTTGTCCTGGATTCAGGATTTTTGAAAAACTTATTGGAAAAATCCATTTTTCTTCATCATATAAAAAAGCAAAATTACCACCTTTATCCAAACCTAGATTATATACATCCATTGGATTCATTGTTATTTGTGCAGTAGGTATTCTTTTTTGAAAATCTTTTGATAATTGTGATAATTCTTCGCTACCAAATAGTTGATAGTAAGGTACTACAATCCAGCTGTTTTCATTTTTAATAAAAGTAGAAGGAATATGATCAAACCATTTTAATGAATTATTTTTTATAAAACGAAATAATAAATGTCCTGGGTTACCAGCTAATAATTGTCTTCCTACTTCTTTTTGAAATTTATTTAAAGCTTGAACAGAATTCCATCCTGGGCTCCAAACAAAAGGAATCTCTGAATTTAAATGATTAGGTTGACTATTTCCTTCCATTGAAAACGTAAATATAGTATCCTTATCTTGAGGTTGTCGTGTTTCATGTACATTATTTTTTGCATTAATTGCAGTTCTTCCGCTAGAACGATTTGTTAACCGTGCTATTTTTTGACCATGAATTCTGAATGTAGATTTTGGAGAAGCTTTTTTAATACCTTTCAAATTAACAACAGATTTTTCTATACATTTAATAATATCATCTAAATTTTTCCATTGAACAGATTTATTATTAATTTTCATGCTTATATAATTAATCCACCGCCAACTTTCAAATAAAATTGTATCATTATTATTGTAGTAATTATGGTCATAAGTTTTAAAAAATCGTTGAGCTCTTCCTTCATAATTTATTAAAGTACCATCACTTTCTACAAAACTAGTTGATGATAATAACAATTTTGCTTTTTTTGTTGTTTTAGTTAATTGATGATCAAGAACAATAATTTTATTATTTTTTTTAAAAATTAAATCTCTTTTATTTTTAGAAAGAGAACGACATATATCGTTTTCGAGAATGATAATAACGTTGTTATGTTCTTCTTTTAATTGATTATGAATTTTTTCAAGAGGGTTACCTTCTATTAATCCTACACCAATACTATTAACTTCTGGTACTAATAAAACGATACCTACATCTTTTTTATTTTTTTTTAGTGATTTTGCAATATTTGCACTACATTCTATAAGAGACAAATTTCCAGAGTTACTACCTGATATAATTAAAGGTTTTTTTGATTCATTTAAAATTTTAGCAATTTCTTTAGTTTTTTTTTCGATATCTACACTTAAATTATCCACTTTTGGTGCATCATTATTAATAAAATGAGCAATAGAAAAACCAAAACGTGCTTGATCATTAATAGGAGCATAATAATTAAACATTGAAATATCGTCTAATGAAGTTTTATCAACACTTGTAATAAAAAGTGGATATTTTTTATTTTTTGCATAATTTAAAATTGCTTCTGATTGCCATTTCTCAATACCTTTTAATGCAGATAAATTATACATTTTTTCTTTTACTGCTTGACGAATTGATAAGGCAATACGAGCAGCGATTTGAGTTATATCTTCACCCAAAATTAATATTGCATCATAACTTTCAATTTCATGCACAGAAGGAATATAAAAACCTCCTTCACGCAATATTTTTATTATTAAATTTAATTTTTGTTGTTCAAGAAAAGATATTCCTGTATAAAAATTTTTTTTTCCAACAAAATTTTGTAAAGCAAAATTGCTTTCTATGCTAGCTCTTGGCGATCCTATACCAATTATATTTTTTGAACTTTTAATGATGTCTACTGCAAGCATTATAGATTCGTTAGTATTAATTCTTATAAAGTCATCATTATTTTTTACATATGGATAACGAGGTCTATCTTTTCGATTCACATAACCATATCCAAAACGTCCTCTGTCACAAATAAAGTAATAATTTATCGCTTCATTATAACGATTATCAATACGAATAATTTTTCCATTACTTTCTCCTACACTAATATTACATCCAACGCAACATTGTTGACAAATACTTGGAGAAAATTGTATATCCCATTTTCTTGTATAATTTTTAGATTGAAGTTTATCAGTAAAAACTCCAGTTGGACAAACGTCTATCAAATTACCTGAAAACTCATTATTTAACGTTCCATTTGAAAAACGACCAAAATATATATTATTATGCACTCCATATACACCAAAATCTTTTCCGTCTGCATAATTTTGATAAAATCTTACACAACGGTAACAAGTAATACAGCGATTCATTTCATGAGAAATAAAAGGACCAAGATTTTGATTATAAAAAGTACGTTTTTTAAAACGATAACGACGATAATTATGTCCAGTCATTACAGTCATATCTTGTAAATGACAACTTCCCCCTTCCTCACAAACAGGACAATCATGAGGATGATTTATCATCATTAATTCTATTATATTTTTTCTAAATTTTTTTATTTCTGCATTTTCTATAGAAATATGCATGTTATCAACAGCAGATGTCATGCAAGACATCGCAATTTTTCCAATTTTATCTTCTTTGTTTTGATAAACTTTTATTGCGCATAAACGACAAGCACCCAAGCTTCCTAAAGCTGGATGCCAACAAAAATAAGGAATATCTATTCCTAATGACAAACAAGTATTCAACAAATTATTCGTTTTTTTAATTGTATATTTCTTTCCATCTATATGAATAATGATCATATCAAATAATTTTTCCATAAGATTTGTAAGTAAAAAAATTAAATAGCATGTTTAACGACTTTTAAAATCAAATATTAATGCAACACTATATTTTTTATTTTATGTATATTGTTTATCGTCCTAATAAAATTGTTATTTTTCAATAAACTTTATAATTCCTTTTTCAAATTCTTCTGGGAAGAATTTTAATGCACTTTGTAAAGGTTCAATTGCCCCAGGTGCGTGAGCACAAAAAGATTTCCCAGGACCTAACTGATAACAAAGATTCTTCAAAATTTTAATATCTTTTGATAATCCTTTGCTCTTTTCAATACTACATAAAATTTGAACAATCCAAGGTAATCCATCACGACAAGGAGTACATAATCCACAAGATTCTCGTGCAAAAAATTCTTCTAAATTCCTTACTACCGAAACAATGCTAGTTTTATTATCAATAGCTATAGAAATTCCGGTACCTAAACGACTACCAGCACTAGCAATGCTATAAAAATCCATTTTTATATCAAGATGTTTTTCTAATAAAAAATCCGTTCCAGCTCCGCCTGGTTGCCAGGCTTTTAAGGAATGATTTTTACACATACCGTTAGCATAATTTTCTAAAATTTCTCTTGCAGTAATCCCAAAAGGTAATTCCCAAACACCCGGTTGATTAACTTTTCCACAAAATCCCATCATCTTTGTTCCAGTGTCGTTACTTTTCTTCGATAAGTTCAAATACCATTGAACTCCATTATTTAAAATAGCAGGAATGTTCGATAACGTTTCAACATTATTAACACATGTCGGTTTACCCCATAACCCCACTTCTGCAGGAAAGGGCGGTTTAGAGCGTGGGTTAGGACGCCGTCCTTCTAACGAATTAATTAAAGCAGTTTCTTCTCCGCAAATATAACGACCTGCACCAGTATGTATAAATATTTCAAAATCAAACGTGGTGTTTAAAATGTTTTGTCCTAAAAGTTTTTGTTCTTTTGCTTCTATTATTGCACGTCGAAGAGATTGTTCAGCTTTTATATATTCTCCTCGTAAAAATATATAACCAATGTTTGCTTGTATAGCAAATGCAGAAATCATCATTCCTTCTATTAGTTGATGAGGCATTTGTTCCATTAATAAACGATCTTTATAGGTTCCTGGTTCCATTTCATCTGCATTACATAAAAGATAAATTATATCTGTATTTTTTTTTTTTTTAGGAATTAAACTCCATTTTAATCCAGTATAGAACCCAGCTCCGCCTCGACCTCTTAACTTTGATTTAATAATTAACTTAATAATTTCTTCCGAACTGAAATTTTTTAGTGCTTTTTTAAATCCGGAATAACCTTCTTTTTTTGTATATTCATCAAACCACACTGGTTTTTTATCTTTTCTTAAACGCCAAGTTAAAGGATGAGTTTCTATATTTCGAATGATATTGTTGATCTTCATTAATATTTCTCTAATAAAAACTGTATTTGATTTGATTTTACGCAGTTATAAGTTTTATTATTGATCATTAAAGTTGGACTTTTATCACAATTCCCTAAACAACATACAGGTAATAGTGTAAAAATACCATCTTCCGTTGTTTCACCAGGTTGTATTTTTAAAATTTTTGTTATTTCTTTTACAATCGACTCATATCCGTTAATATAACAAACAACGCTATCGCAATATCGAATAATGTGTTTTCCTACTGGTTGACGAAAAATTTGACTGTAAAATGTTGCAATTCCTTCAATATCGCTTATTGAAATTTTTAATATTTTTGATATAGCGAAAATTGCTTGATCTGATATCCAACCACGTTTTTTTTGAACAATTTTTAGTGCTTCAATAACTACAGCACGTGCATGAGCATATTTTTTTTTTTCAGTTTCAATGGCATAAATTTCTTCATCACTTAATACAATTTTTGATTCATTGTTGTTAAAAACATATATAGGAATTTTTTTATTAGACATAATCAACGATCCACATCCGACATTACAAAATCAATACTACCTAAATAAACTACTAAGTCTGAAATTAAACTACCACAAATTACAGAAGGAATCTGTTGAAGATGTGCAAAACTAGGAGTACGAATTCTTGTACGGTAGCTCATCGTTCCTCCATCACTGATAATATAATAACTATTAATACCTTTAGTAGCTTCAATCATTTGGAATGATTCATTGGCAGGTATAACTGGACCCCAAGAAACGTTTAAAAAATGAGTAATTAAGGTTTCTATATCTTTTAAAGTTTTTTCTTTTTTTGGAGGAGTAGTTAAAGGATGATCAGCTTTAAAAGATCCTTCAGGCATTTTTTTTAAACATTGATCAAGAATTTTTAAAGATTCATAAATTTCTTCCATTTTTAGTATAACACGTGTATAAGCATCACTAATTCCGTTTCCAATTGGGATCTCAAAATCAAATTTTTCATATCCTGAATAAGGACGCCATTTTCTTACATCAAAATTTATACCAGTGGCACGTAGTCCTGATCCAGTAACGCCCCATTCTAGGGCTTCTTTAAAGTTATATGTAGCAATTCCTTTAGAACGTTTTATCAAAATACTATTTTTTAAAGCAACGTTATTATATTCTTTTAAACGTTTTGGCATCCATTTTAAAAATTCATCTAGTAATTTTTCCCATCCTTTTGGCAAATCGTGCGCTAAACCACCAATACGAAACCATGCAGGATGCATACGAAAACCTGTTATTGCCTCAATAATGTCATAAATTTTTTGACGATCGGTAAAAGCTAAAAAAACTGGTGTCATTGCTCCGACATCTTGAATAAAAGTAGAAATATAAAGTAAATGACTATTTATACGAAATAATTCTGAGAGCATTACACGAATAAATTGCACGCGATCTGACACTATAATTCCTGCTAATTTTTCTATCGCTAAAATATAAGGCATCTCATTTACACATCCACCTAAATATTCCACACGATCAGTATAAGGAATATAACTATGCCAAGATTGACGTTCTGCCATTTTTTCAGCTCCTCGATGATGGTATCCAATATCTGGAATACAATCAACAATTTCCTCTCCATCTAATTTTAAAATGATACGAAAAGCACCATGCGCTGAAGGATGGTTAGGACCAAAATTAAGAAACATAAATTTTTCATTATCTTTTTTATTTTTTGTTTCCCATTTTTTTTGAATCATAGTAAGGTTACTCATACTACTATCTTCTTTTTCTTTTGTTAAAGAAAAAGCATTAAATTCTGTTGCTCTAGCAGGGTAATCTTTGCGCAAAGGATGTCCTATCCAATCTATAGGCATCATTATACGTGTTAAGTTGGGATGATCATCAAATGTTATTCCAAACATTTCCCAAGTTTCTCTTTCATACCAGTTAGCATTAGGCCAAATTTTAGTAACAGTTGGTATATGTAAATTATTTGATAATAAAGCTACTTTTAGTACAATATCATGATTACGTTCAATAGATAATAAATGATAAAAAACTGTGAAATCCATAAAAGGAATATTATGACAATTAGAGCGTAAACGTTCATCTATTCCGTGTAAATCATACAACATAATATATGGTTTATCAGTTTTTTTTAAGAAACTTAGAACAGATAATAAATCTTTTCTACGAATCCATAAAACAAGTGATTCAATATAAGTTTCTTGAATAGTAAAAATACTATTACCAAACTTTTGAGTTAATTCCTTGATTATTTGTTTATTTTTAATATGTGTTATACTTGAAATATTTTTTTTCATTTTAGAAGAATTCTTAATAACGTTGCTGTTGATAAATTAAAATTATTGATTAATCTTCATAAAATTAAATTGTATCAGGACTACGTAAATTTCGTACTGCAATATGTTCATTACGTTTTTCTATACGTTTTGATTTAAGATTAGCACGGTAATAACTACCTTTATTATCTACTACCCACGATAACGGCCTACGTTCATTTTGTATAGATTCTTGAAGTAACATTAAACCTTGTATATATGCTTCAGGTCTAGGAGGACATCCGGTAATATATATATCAACAGGCAAAAATTTATCCACCCCTTGTACTACAGAATAAATATCATACATTCCTCCAGAATTAGCACATGATCCCATAGAAATAACCCATTTTGGATCAAGCATTTGGTCATATAATCTTTGAATTATAGGCACCATTTTTATAAATGGAGTTCCAGCTACAACCATAAAATCTGCTTGTCGAGGTGATGCACGTAATACTTCAGATCCAAATCTCGCTATATCATGTACAGAAGTAAATGCTGTAGTCATTTCTACATAACAGCAAGATAAACCAAAATTATAAGGCCAAAGAGAATTTTTGCGCCCCCAATTTATAAGACTATTTAATTTTTTTTTTACTGTTCCTAAAAAAATACCATGTGATTCTATAGAATTTAAAGGATCATCAACAGTTTTTTTATCCTGTAAAGGATATTTTTTTTTATTATTATAGTCTGTTTGAATCAGCGTATAATCCATATAGAACTCCTTTAATTTATTTATTTAAGTTGACTTTATTCTTATTTTTAGATAACCAGTTTAAAGCATCAATACGAATTAAATAGAATAAACTAGTTAATAGTATAAAAATAAAAATAGTAGCTTCAAAGAATCCGGTCCAACTAGTTTCTCTTATTGAAATTGCCCAAGAGTATAAAAAAATAGCTTCTATATCAAATATAACAAAAAATATTGCGATTAAATAAAATTTTGTTGAAAATTCACGATATGTTGATCCTATTGGATTAATTCCTGATTCAAACGGCGTATTTTTATAACGAGAGTCAGAACGACCCCCTAATAACCACCCCCCTATAAGCATCATTGCGCAAAAAAAAACAATAACAAATACGTATATAATAAATCGTAAATACTCTATATTTATTAATGTAAAATACTTATTTAACACTTTTTATTCCATACAATTTTTAAAATTCTAAATACATAAATATTTTATAATAGATATATGTAATAAAGAAGATATTAGATGTTTAAAAAATTTAGTATAGTGATTTAACTCTCTAATTTCTGATTTGTCAACTTTTGATCTTGTTTATAATTTTTACAATTCATATAATTTTTATGAAAAATTTGTTATAAATTTTTATTTAAACATATTTTATTCAAATACAACAAAATTATTGTATATTTTATAATTTTTTTTTTAAATTTAATTTATACTCTTATGTTTTTAATATGTTAATAACGAGATTTTATTTTATGATAAATAAATATACATTAGTTTTAAATTGCGGTAGTTCCTCTATAAAATTTGCTATATTTAATATTGAAAATGAAGAAAAAATATTATGGGGTTTAGCGGAATGTTTATATTTGCAAGAAGCACAGATTAAATGGCATAGTAATAATATAGAGAAAAAAATATTTTTTAAACATAAAGCAACGCATATTGAAGTTATGGATGTGATTATTAATACAATTTTAAAAAATAATTTAAAAATTTATAAAAATATAATTGCAATTGGTCATCGTGTTGTACATGGTGGTGAAAAAATAACACATTCCACTGTTATTACAAAAAAAGTTATAGAAACAATTAAAGAATCTATTCATTTAGCGCCTTTACATAACCCTGCACATCTAATCGGAATCAAATCTGCAATTAAGAATTTTCCTCAACTTTCTCAAAGAAATATCGCTGTTTTTGATACAGCTTTTCATCAAACTATTCCAGAACATTCTTTTTTATATGCTCTGCCTTATAAACTATATAAGAAACATGGTATTAGAAGATACGGAGCACATGGAATTAGTCATCAATATGTTACATATCAAGCAGCAAGTATTTTAAATAAATCATTAAAAAATTTAAATATTATCACATGTCATCTAGGTAACGGTTGTTCAATTGCTGCTATTTGTAACGGTAAATGTGTTGATACTTCTATGGGATTTACCTCTTTGGAAGGTTTAGTAATGGGAACAAGAAGTGGAGATATTGATCCAGCAATCATTTTTTTTCTATATAATCAATTAAATATGAAAATAGATGATATAAAGGAACTATTAACCAAAAAATCAGGATTATTCGGTTTAAGTGAAATTACTAGTGACTGTCGATATATAGAAAAAAACTACAAAAAAGATATTGCGTCTCAACGTGCTATTAACGTTTTTTGTCATCGTTTATCTAAATATATTGCTTCATATATACCCTTAATGAACAATCATTTAGACGGTTTGATTTTTACTGGTGGAATAGGTGAAAATTCATCTTTAATTAGACAATTAACCATCGAAAAATTATCTTTATTAAACTTTAACATAGATAACGTTCTAAATTCTATTATAAAACATGGAAAATCTGGTAGTATTAATACTATTAATACAAGACCTATTTTAATTATTCCTACCAACGAAGAGTTAATGATAGCAAAAGATACTATTAGTTTGATTAATAAAATATAAATTTTTATGCTGTAAGTTATTTCATAATCTTTAGAGGGAGATTAAATTCTGTGTCACGAAAAATAATGATTATTCCTATTAATGATATAGAAGATCAATTTTTTAATGTTATTTTAGGTTTAACTTATATAATAAAAAAACATGAAATACCATTTAATATTTTTAAACCTATTGGACGTTCAAATTTAAATAAAATTTATTCAGAAGAAATTAGTAAAAAGAAAATTTTTTTTATAAAAAATGCTTTATCAATGAGATCTGCTCAAATATTATTGAAAGATAAAAAAGAAAATGAATTAATAGAAAAAGTTTTAGAGTATTATGAACAAAATAAAAAAACAAAAAACATTACCTTCATTGAAGGATTCACTGAAAAGTCTGACGATTTATCTATTTTAGATTTAAATTACAAAATTGCTGTTTCTTTAAATGCAGAAATTTTACCTATATTTTTTTTAAAAAACTTTTGCTTAAATGATGCAAATCAAGCTATTCAAGAATTATCATATAAAAAAATAAGTTTTTCTCAAATAATATTTTTACAAAATTCACCGTTTCAAAATAGTTATAAAAAATTATTTTATGATTCTTTGGAAGATTTTATTAAGCAAAAAAATAGTAGGCACTATAAAAATACTTACCTTTTTGAAAAAGATGAAATAAAGATAAAACACATGAAATCTGTTATAGGATGCATTCCTTTTTATTCCTGTTCATCTATTATGCGTACTATTGATATTTGTCGTAGTTTAAAAGCAAAAATTATTAATTACGGTAATATTCAAAAATTTCGTGTGAAATCGGTTGTATTATGTACTGATAATGCCCTTAATATTTTAAAAAAAATTGTTTCTGATGAAATACTGTTAATGATTCCAAGTCATAGAGAAGATATATTTACTGCTGTATTTTTGGCTATAATAGAAGGAGTTAAAATCAGCGGAGTCCTTCTTATTGGGAATAAAAATATAAATTATAATAAAAAAAAGATTTTTGCATCGATTTTTAAAACTAGTTTACCTATCTTAAAAACAAATCTAAATATAATAGAAACGTTACTTATTTTAAAAAAATATCAATTTCACGTTTATGAAGATGATATTTTTCGTATCAAAATAATACAAAAATATATTGGAAAAAATATTAATCAAAATTGGATTCGTTCACTAAAAAATAATTCAATAAAAAAAGAAAAATTTTCACCTTCTTCTTTTAAGTATTTAATAACTTCTCTAGCAAAGAAAACAAAAAAAGTAATTGTTTTACCAGAAGGCACAGAGCCTCGTACTATAAAAGCAGCATCTATTTGTGCTGATAAGAAAATTGCAACTTGTATTTTACTTGGATGTCCTAAAGAAATTTATTTAATTGCAAAAACAATGAAGTTATCTTTAAATAAAGACGTTAAAATTATTAACCCGTCTTTTATAAGAGAAGAATATATTTCATCATTAGTTAAATATCGTCAAAAAAAAGGAATGACAAATTCTATAGCAAAAAAATTATTAAAAGATAACGTTATTTTAGGAACTATGATGTTAAAGCTTGGAAAGGTAGATGGTTTAGTATCTGGAGCAATTAATACTACAGCGAATACTCTTCGTCCTGCTTTACAAATCATTAAAACGAAAAATAACAATTCGTTAATATCATCGATTTTTTTTATGTTATTTCCTGAAAAAGTGATGATCTATGGAGACTGTGCTATTAATACTAATCCTTCTTATGAAGAATTGGCAACAATAGCTATTCAATCAGCAAATTCTGCAAAAGCTTTTGGTATTCAACCTAAAATAGCAATGATTTCTTATTCCACACATTGTTCAGGAAGTGGTCCTGACGTAGAAAAAGTAAGAAAAGCTACGAATTTAGTTAAATTAAAATATCCTAATATAGTTATTGACGGACCTTTACAATATGATGCAGCTACCATTCAAGAGATAGGAAAAATAAAAGCTCCAAATTCAAATGTTGCTGGAAAAGCTACAGTATTAATTTTTCCTGATTTAAATACTGGCAATACTGTTTATAAAGCGGTACAGAGATGCGGAAAAATTGATGCTATTGGACCTATTTTGCAAGGAATGGATAAACCAGTTAATGATTTATCGCGTGGAGCATCTGTAGAAGATATTGTTTACACAGTTGCAATAACTGTAATTCAATCTCAAAAAGAATAATATAATTTATAATAATATGATCAACAATTAAATATATTTAAAAAAAATAATCAAAAAAAATTATAAAATCTTTTCACGATTTTTATAAAATTTTTGAAAAGCAAGTAAAGTATTATCACTAACATGATGCTCTATGCCTTCTGCATCCAGCTGAGCGGTTTTTAAATCTATTCCTAATGATAATAAAAATTTTTTTACAATTACGTGACGTTTATGATTCTTTATGGCGAGTTTTTTTCCTTTATCAGTTAAAAAAATTCCCCGATATGACATTTTTTTTATAAGACCAGCTTCAAATAATCGTCTTAACATTTTAGCAACAGTAGGCTGAGCCACGCCTAAATATATTGCAATATCTATTTGACGTATAATATCTAACGTTTTTTTAAGATAATTAATTAATTCAACATAGTCATCAATTAATTCATGACGATGTGCTTCTCGTGTTTGTTGAAATGCTTCAATATGTTCTTTTATTGCTTTAAAATTTTTTTTTATTAATATAGTATTGTTTTTTATATGAAAAACCATCGTAAGTTTTCCTTCTTATTATATTAATAGATTTAATTATTTTAATATTTTCAAATAAATATTAAATAAAATATATCATTTTAATAAAAACAACAATATCAAAAAAAATCAGTAATTTAATTGATTTATTGAAACAATATTATATCCGTTATCAACATGAATAATTTCTCCTGTTATTCCATTGGCAAGATTTGAACAAAGAAAAGCAGCAACATTGCCTATATCTTCAATAGTTACATTCCTTTTTAATGGAGTTACTGATTGAAAATGTGATAGCATTTTTTTAAAATTTTTTATACCAGATGCAGCAAGAGTTCTTATTGGACCAGCAGAAATTCCATTTACACGAATGTTATTTTTTCCTAGTGAATTTGCCATATAACGAACATTAGCTTCTAAAGAAGCTTTAGCTAAGCCCATAACGTTATAGTTTAAAATAACTTTTTCGGCACCCAAATATGATAGTGTTAATAGACTAGATTGCTCATTTAACATATTACAAGATTCTTTTGCCATTGCAGCAAAACTATAAGAACTAATTTCATGCGCAGTAATAAAACCTTCTCTACTAACTTGTGTTAAGTAGTCGCCATCCAATTGATCAATAGGAGCAAATGCAACTGCATGTACAAAACCATCAAAATTTTTCCAGAAATTTTTTAATTCATTAAACATAAATTTTATGTTTTTATCGCTCGATACGTCACAAAGTAAAACAATATTAGATTTTAGTTCTTTTGCAAAATTTTCTATTCGACTCTGTAACTTTTTTTTTTGATAGCTAAAAGCTAATTCAGCTCCTTGTTGATGCATAGCTTTTGCTATGCCCCATGCAATGGATCTTTTACTTGCTACACCAGTAATTAAAATACGTTTACCTGAAAGAAAACCCATAAAATACCCAATTTATAGTGAAATTTTTTATATTATATATCATCTAATATAGATAAAATTTTTTTAACACTAGTTGTTATGTTTATATATAAAATCGTTTATTTTTAATCCCAACATAAATAAAGTTAAAATATAGCTTGTTCCACCTATAATACAAATGCTAATTAAACGTAGTAATCTATAAAAGATAGTCCCAGTATTCCATACTGGATAAAAATTAAGAAAACCATATAATGTAATAATCATTATTATAATAGCTATTAATATACGTAGTAAAAAAATTTTCCATCCATTAATTAGATAAAACCTTTTTGTTTGTATTAGTTTTAAAAATAATAAAATTGAATTAACATTAGCTGATAATCCAATCGATAAAGCTAATCCTATGTGTTTAAAAAATTTTATAAATATTATATTCATCATTTGTGTAATAATCAATGTTATTATACTAATTCTTAATGGAGTTTTCATATCATTATATGAATAAAAAGCTGGTGCTAATATTTTTGTTAAAATTAAACCTATCAAACCTAACGAGTAAGCCATTAATGCATGTTTTGTCATTAGAGCATCAAACATTGTAAATTTATTATATTGAAATAAAGATATAACTAAAGGTCCAGCCAAAATATAAATAGCAACAGCGCTTGGGAAAGCTAATAAAATAGATAATTTTAATCCCCAATTAATAAGATTAGAATATTGATCTGTGTTATTTTGAGATACACTATTGGATAATAGTGGTAATAAAATGCTACTAATTCCTGCGCCTAAAATTCCGCATGGTAACTCCATTAATCGATCAGCATAATACATCCAAGAAACTGAACCAGAATCTAAAAAAGAAGCAAAAATAGTATTTGTTAATAATGTTATTTGATTAATTGACACACAAAATACAGCTGTACAAAAATTTTTTAAAAAATCCCAAACTTCGCGATTTTTTAAATTAAATTTAGGTAATATACACATATTAATTTTTTTTAAAAAAAAGAATTGATATAATAATTGTAATATCCCTCCAATAAAAACAGCCCAAGCCAATATTAGTATTGGTGGATTAAAATAAGGTATTAAAAAAAGAGAACAGAAAATTATGCTAAGGTTTAATAAACATGGAGAAAATGCTGGTATGATTAAATAATTCCAAGTATTTAAAATACTCGCTATTAAAGATGTCATAGAAATAAAAAATATATAAGGGAACACAATCTTTAACATTAAGGAAGTTAAAATAAATTTTTTTTGATCATTTTGAAATCCAGGAGCAGTTATTAAAACAATATAAGAAGAAAAAAAAATTCCTAAAACAGTTATAACAATTAACGATAACATTAATAATCCAGTAATATATGAAATAAAAATTTTTGTTTTATTTTTTCCCTTCCTTTTTTTATATATAGTTAAAATAGGCAAGAAAGCTTGAGAAAATGCTCCTTCTGCGAAAATTCTCCTTAATAAATTAGGTATTTTAAAAGCTACAAAAAAAGCATCTGTATTACTTCCTGAACCAAAAATATGTGCAATGATTGCATCTCTAATAAATCCTAATATTCTAGAAAAAAAAGTTGCAAAACTGATTAAAAAAAATGATTTTAGTAAATTCATATCTGTTATAAAATATTATAATAGTATTGATAATGATAAATATTAGTATTTTATTATGAATAATATATAAAAAATTTAATAAATAACATTTATTGATTAATTTTTGATAATCTTTAGTTTTTTAAAATTAAAAAAAATGTTAATATCTTATTTAAGATTATACCGAAGTGGCGAAATAGGTAGACGCAGTTGATTCAAAATCAACCGTAGAAATACATGTCGGTTCGATTCCGATCTTCGGTATTTACTATTTAAAATTTATTTATTAATATTTTTTTAAAAAAAGTTAATATTATCATTGTAATAAATGAAAGTTTTAATAAACAATTTTCAGAATATAAATAATATGAACCTTGAATTTTCAAAGATTTTCAATAATTTAGATAAACAAACTTTTTTTTCAAATACGCTATATATTGTTCCAACTCCTATCGGAAATATTTCTGATATTTCTTTACGAGCGATACAAATATTATCAAAAGTAGATTTAATAGCAGCAGAAGACACCCGATATACTAGTATTCTGCTCAAAAATTTTAATATTAAAAAAAAATATATATCATTTAATGCTTATAATGAACCACAAAGAAATCATCAGTTGATAAAATTGTTAGAAAAAAAAAAGTATTGCTATAGTATCTAAAGCAGGAACTCCATTAATTAATGACCCTGGTTATAAATTAGTGCAACTTTGCAAAGAAAAAAAAATTCGAATTATTGCATTACCTGGTGCTTGTGCAGCAATTACTGCATTAATTGCTTCGGGATTACCTTGTATCCGATTTTGTTATGAGGGATTTTTACCAAAGATTTCTAAAAAAAGATACGAGCTTTTATGTTCATTGTCTAAAGATGTCCGAACTTTAATTTTCTATGAAACTAATCATCGTATTATAGAAAGCTTAAAAGATATGAAAAAAGCATTTGGTGAAACTAGATATATTGTTTTAGCACGAGAAATTACTAAAAAATGGGAACATATTTATGGTTCTCAAATATGTAAATTAATAGAATGGTTGAAAGAAGATAGAAACAGATATAAAGGAGAACTAGTTTTATTAGTAGAAGGATATAAAAATTTAAATAAAAAAATACTTGACAAGAAAATAATTAAAACTTATTTTTTATTAAAAAAAGAACTTTCTTTAAAAAAAGCAGTATACTTAACTGCAAAAATTCACGATATCCAAAAAAATTTATTGTATAAATTTGCAATAAATGAAGAAAAATTAGAAGTATAACTATCAATATTATTAAAAAAACACTAACTAGACAGTCGCTTTTTAAAAAATCAAAAAGAGGAAAGTCCGGGCTCCAAAGAGCAAAGTGCCAGGTAATACCTGGGAGGTGAAATTCCTACGACTAGTGCAACAGAAAAAAAACCGCCAATTTAGGCAAGGGTGAAAAGGTGTGGTAAGAGCACACCGCATATCTGGAAACAGTATATGGCGATGTAAACTCCACTTGGAGCAAGGCGGAATAAAGATTTTGTACTGCTCGTACAAATAAAATCAGGGTAGCGCTGCTTGAATTAGTAAGTGATTACTAATCTAGATGAATGACTGTCCAAGACAGAATCCGGCTTATCGGTTAGTAGTTTTTTATATTAACAAAAACAATACGTTCAAATGTATTGTTTTTGTTACTTTCATTTTATATGATAATCAATGTACCATAAACATGGTTTATAAATGATGCTATATAATAAAAACTTAGAAACTTTTTCTAATAAAAAAGAAGATATTAATAATATTATAAAAAAAATAAAATGCCAAAATATAGATGGTGCAGAAATCAGTTTACAAAAAATAATTGGTATAAACGTAAAAACTCGTTATGGAAAACTGGAAAACATTGAATTTCATAATGATGAAATATTAAATATAACAATTTATTCTAAATTACGTAGAGGCAGTGCTTCTACAACTGATCTCTCAAAAAAATCAATTAATTCCACATTAGAAAATGCTTTAGATATTGCGCATTATAGTCAACCAGATACTTTTTCTAGTATGCCGGAAGAAGAATTGCTTGCTTTTAAAGCTAGAGATTTAGATTTATATCATCCTTCTACTATTAGTGTTGACGAAATAATTAATTTAACCGCTTGTGCTGAAAAAGTTGCGCTTAATTTTGACAAAAAAATAATTAATACAGAAGGAGGAAACTTTAATGGTTATATAAAAATAAAAATTTTTGGTAACACATACGGTATGTTACAAGATTATTATACAAGTTATTATTCTCTCTCAACATCAGTAGTTGCAGAAAAAAATAATAAAATGGAGGCTGATTACGATTATACTGTTAGTAGAATCATAGATGATTTAAAAAAACCAGAATTTATTGGTAAATCATGTGCAAAACGTGTATTACGTAAATTATCTCCAAAAAAAATATCTACTATGAGTACACCAGTAATTTTTTTAGCTGATATAGCAACTAATCTTTTTAGATGTCTATGTGCAGCTATCAATGGTAAAAATGTATATCAAAAATCAACTTTTTTATTACATTCTTTAGATAAACAAATTTTTCCTGAATGGATATCTATTGAAGAAAAACCTCACATTTTAAGAGGCATCGCTTCTGCTCCATTTGATGCAGAAGGAGTGGCTACAAAAAAAAACATTATTGTGAAAGATGGTATTTTAAAAAATTGGTTATTAGATAGTTATTCAGCAAAAAAACTAGGTTTAAAAAGTAATGGACATGCAAATGGTATATATAATTTGACAATAACTCATAAAAATAACAATTTTGATCAATTGTTAAAAAAGATGAATAAAGGACTAATTATAACTGAACTCATGGGTCAAGGAATTAATATTATTAATGGAAATTACTCTAAGGGAGCAGCAGGTTTTTGGGTTGATAACGGAAAAATTCAATACCCTGTTAATGAGTTTACTATTGCCGGAAATTTAAAAGAGATGTGGAAAAATATTGTCTCTATTGGTAATGATATTGAAAATAGAGGAAGTATTCAATGTGGTTCAGTATTATTATCAGAAATATACGTAGGAGGAATATAAACTACATATAAACCATTATAATTTTTCAAGAGGTATTTTTTATGTCTTTTAAAACAGTTTCTTCAGGAAAAAATCTTCCAGAAGATGTATATGTTATCATTGAAATTCCTTGTAATTCCGATCCTATTAAATATGAGATTGATAAAAAAACAAATGTTTTTTTTGTTGATCGTTTTATTAATACAGCAATGTTTTATCCATGTAACTATGGATATATTAATAATACTTTATCATTAGATGGTGATCCACTTGACGTTTTAGTGCCCACTCCATATCCATTAAGATCGTCTTCTGTAATTTTGTGTCGCCCAGTTGGGATGTTAAATATGATTGATGAATCAGGAGATGATAAAAAGATTATTGCAGTGCCTCATAAAACAATATCTCAAGAATATGAAAATATTAAAAATATAGAGGATGTATCAAAATTATTACGTTTACAGATTGTTCATTTTTTTGAACATTATAAAGATCTTGAAAAAAATAAATGGGTAAAAATTATAGGATGGTCATCTATCGAAACAGCAAAAGAAGAGATTATAAATTCTTTTAAAAGATTTCACCTTAGAAATAAAAAAAGTACTTAAATTAAGTATAATACTAACATATATATTATACATGAACAATAAACCCAGGATTAATAAAAGTTTGACGAGGAAAATAATCTATATCTTGTGAACAATTTAAACTATTAATTTTTGCTCCAGCTGAAATAGCTATTATATGTCCTGCAGCTGTGTCCCAAATGTTTGATGGACTAAACCTAGGATATATTTGTGCTTTTCCTTCTGCAATTAAACAAAATTTTAGAGATGACCCCACAGAAGTAATTTGATCGTGATTAAAATTTTTAAGGTAATTTTTTAATTCAAAATCTTGATGATATCGACTAATTATTATTAATGGATTATTTTTTTTTTTAGAAAATATTTGTTTTTTTTTTCCGTTTTTTTCTTTCCACGATTCTTTTTTTGTAGCATAATAAATAGTACTTAAAGCTGGAGCAAAAATTACACCTAAAATAGGTTTTCCGTGTTCAATCAAAGCAATATTAATTGTAAATTCATTATTGTGATGAATAAATTCTTTAGTTCCGTCTAATGGATCAATTAACCAATATTTTGTCCACTTTTTTCTTTTTTCCCATTTTTCAAGGTTTTCTTCAGACAGTATTGGAATATAAGGAGTCATTTTTTGCAATCCTTTAATTATAATTTTATTTGATAAAAGATCAGCAATAGTAACAGGAGAACTATCATCTTTTTTAAAAACTTCAATGTTTTTTTGTTTATAAATAGTCATAATATTTTTACCTGCTTTATACACTAATTTACAAATTTTTTTTAACATTTTATTATCTCTTTAAGATGATATAAATAATTTTAATATCTATTTTTTATAACACATGGTTTTTTATTATGTCATTTATAGTTAAATTTTAGTTTTTGTAACGAAACCACTAAAAATTTATTCAGGTATGATATTAATAAAAATTGAAGCAGTAATATTATTTTGAAAATTAAATTGTACTTCATGTTTACCAGCAACTCTGATCATATTTTTTGTTAATTTAATTTCATTTTTTTCTACTATAATACCTATTTTAAATAAAGCATTTTTAATATTTTTTGCGTTGACAGAACCAAATAATTTTCCTTTTTTTCCAACTTTAGCTTTAATTATAATTTCTCCCAAAGCTTTTATTTTTTCGGCGCGTTGTTGTAAGTTTTTAATCATTTTTAGAGATTTTTTTTCTAGTTCTTCGCGTTTATTTTTAAAATTTTTAATATTTTTTTGAGTCGCAGAAATTGCTTTTCCTTTAGGAATTAGAAAATTTCGTGCATACCCTGATTTTACCTTTATATGGTCACCAAAATTACCTAGCTTTTTTAACTTATTAATTAAAATTATATCCATAAAATATTCCTATAAAATTTACTGATGACGATCAGTATAGGGTATTAGCGATAAGTAACGTGCACACTTAATAGCATGAGAAAGTTGTCTTTGATATTTTGAACGTGTTCCTGTAATACGACTTGGAACAATTTTACCACTTTCAGTAATATAACTTTTTAATGTGTTGATATCTTTATAATCAATTTTTTTTATACCTTCTACAGTAAAACGACAAAATTTACGTCTGCGAAAATAACGTACCATATAAAAACTCCTATAATTTTTTTTTGAATGGTTTTTTAATAAATATTTTTTAGAAAAAAAAGCGATTTTAACAAATAAAAAAATGCATTTTTTTAAAAAATTCTACACATGAGTGGATAGTTTAATTACATTATTACTTTCATGAATTAGATTTTCACGACGTTCTTCTTTGAATTTTAAAATAGGTGAAATATCAGTATGTGCGCTTTTAGCTTTTATGATTATATGACGAATTATTGAATCATCAAAACTAAAATTTTTTGATAATTCTTGTACGATATTTTTTTTTGTTTCAATATTTATTAAAATATAATGCGCTTTATTTAATTTTTTAATAGAATAGGATAGCTGTCTTCTCCCCCAATCTTCTAATCTATGTATAATTCCTTGTTTTGAAGTTATATATGTAGTATATTTTTCAATAATTTTTTTTACTTGATCACTTTTATCGGGATGAATTAAAAAGACAATTTCATAATGTTGCATAAAAAAACCTTTTATTTATTTTAAAACATTTTCATAAAAAAAACAATTAATATTGTTTATTATATTTTTTTTACATATTTTTGAAATACTATCATTTTATAACGTATAAATAAATACTAATTTATTTTATATTATTATTTATAATGGTTTTTGTTCTTTGTTTTAAAATTTCAAATAATAATATACCGGTAGCAACTGATACATTTAATGAAGAAACTTTTCCTACTATTGGAATACTTAATAAAACATCACAATTTTTTTTTACTAAACTGCGAATGCCTTTATCTTCCGATCCCATAACTAAAGCTAGTGGGCCATTCATTTTTGTGTTATAAAATAATTGATCAGCCTCACTATCGCTGCCTAATATTTGAATATTATAATCTTTTAATAAAGATATTGTATGTACAATGTTCGTTACACGAATGACAGCAATGTTTTCTGTTGTACCGCAAGAAGTCTTTTTAACTGTTGCATTAATTTTAGCTGAACGTTTTTTAGGAATAATGACTACATCAACACCTGCTGCTTCTGCGCTTCTTAAACAAGCACCTAAATTATGTGGATCAGTAATGCTATCTAAGATTAATAAAAATGGATTTTTTATTTTTTTTAATAAAATATATAAATCTTTTTCTTGCAAAGATATAGATGGTTTAACGTATGCTACTAAACCTTGATGAACACAATTTTTAAATTTTTTAAACCAATTGTTATCTACCTTATTAATATTAATATTATGTTTTTTAAGTTCATTAATTAATAGTACACGTCTACTATTATTTTTTTTTATGCAAAAAATTTCTTTAATAGAATCTGGATTTTTTTTTAATAAAGAAAATATCTGGTGAATACCAAAAACTGTTTCAAACATATGTCATTTTATACCTATAATAAATATTTTTTTAAATTATTAATAAAAACTTTTTTAAATATATTATTAATAATAAAAGTTCTTATTATACTAAAATCAACATAAATAACAATTTTTTATAAAATTTTAATGTAAAATAGTGTAAAAATATAATCTGTTTTGTTCTTATAAAAAGGAAAAGTGTTTCTAATTGTTCTTTTCCTTTTTTTTTCACTTTTTTAAAAAAAATTAGAATTGGAATTTAAAAAAATTGTATCTAAACGATCTGGACCAGTAGAAATTATGTATACTGGAATACCAATTATTTCTTCGATAGCTTTAATATAAGAATAGGCTAAATTAGGTAAATCTTTACAAGATTTTATTCCAAAAGTACTTTTTTTCCATCCTTTATAAATTTGATAAACTGGTGTTACTGATTCCCAATCTTTTAATAGAATTGGTGTGTTTTTTATTTTTTTTCCGTCTTTTCTATAATAAGCAACACATATTTTTATTTCTTCTAATTGGTCTAAAACATCTAATTTAGTAATACAAATACTTGAAAGAGAGTTAACATGAATAGAACGACGAATTGCTACTATATCTAACCATCCAACTCGTCGCATACGACCTGTAGTTGAACCAAATTCATTACCGTTTTCTCTAATTTTTTTTGCTAAATTTCCGAAAATTTCAGTAGGAAAAGGACCTGAACCTACTCTTGTACTATAAGCTTTTATTACTCCTAAAACGGAATGTATGTTTTTCATACCAATACCAGTACCTGTGAAAACTCCTCCAATTGTGGTATTAGAAGATGTCACATAAGGATATGTTCCATGATCAATATCTAATAATGCACCTTGAGCACCTTCAAATATAATTTTTTTATTTTTTTTACATTTTTTTTCTAAAAATTCTGAGACATCTACTAATATTTCTTTGATATAATCAAATGACTCTATTGTGTTTTTTAATGTTAAATTAAAATCAATACTATCTTCTTGATAAAAATTTTTTAATTGAAAATTATAAAAATTTAATGTTTGTTTTAATTTTTCAGAAAAATTTTTTTTATCAAAAACATCACCAATACAAAAACCCCTACGCGCTATTTTATCTTCATAAGCTGGACCAATGCCACAACCAGTAGTACCAATTGCTTGTTTTTTATTTTTTTCACGAGCAATATCTATTTTTACATGATATGGCATCACCAGATGACAGTTTTTAGAAATCAATAATCGTTTTTTTACTGAAATTCCTTCTTTTTCTAACATATATATTTCTTTAATTAAAGCATCTAAAGAAACTACTACTCCATTACCAATAATACTAATCACATCTTTATGCAAAATTCCGGATGGAATTAAGTGTAAAATAGTTTTTTTATTATTAATAACAATTGTATGGCCTGCATTATGTCCACCTTGATATCTCACAACATAATTTACTTTTTCAGTAAGGAGATCTACAATCTTACCTTTTCCTTCATCTCCCCATTGTATACCTAAAATTACTATAGCTTTCTTCATTATTTATTTACCAATCTTTAATTTTTAATGGCAACTTTTTGTACATTATGTATGAATATTATAATTATTTAATTATTATTTTTAAAAAAAATTATGATGAGTCTATATTAAATTTAATTAATTTTTGTTAATGAAAATATATTCTTTTATTTCATTTAAAGAAATACTAAATATTTCATAAATATGTAATTTAAAAATTTTTACATATTACACACAACAATTAATATTTTTAGTTCTTGTTAAAGAAAAATATTTGTTGAATTTGGTTTAACGCAATAGATTTTTTTTCATGATTTAACCAATAAATGTTTTTCCATTGACGTAACCAGGTCATTTGTTTCTTTGCAAGCTTTTTAGTATTATTAACTGCTTTAATAATCATATTATCATAACTAATTTCTCCAGATAAATAAGACCACATTTCACGATATCCTAATGTACGCATAGAAGATAAATCTTTATTCATATCTTTTTTTATATAAAATTTTTTAACTTCTTCTTCTAAACCTAAATCTAACATTTTTTTAAATCTTAATGAAATAAGTTTATTAAGTTTTTCTTTATCTGAAGGATAAATAACAAATTGATAAAAATCATATGGTAAAGAGTGATTATTTTTTTTAGTTAAACTTGTTAATGTTTTACCTCCTGATAAATAAAAAATTTCTAAAGCTCTTAAGACTCTTTGAATATCGTTAGGATGAATTCTATTGCTAGCAATAGGATCAATTTTAGATAATTTACTATGCAAGTAAATAAGATTGTTTGAGTATTTCTTTTTTATTTGATTTCTTAGCTGAAAATTACTAGAAGGTAATTTTGGTAATCCATTTAATAATGTTTTAAAATAAAACATTGTACCCCCAACTAAAAGAGGAATATTACCACGTTTTGTTATACTGTTCATTGCAGCACAAGCATCAAAATAAAAATCTGCTACAGAATAATTTTTTTTTGGATTGCAAACATCAACTAAAAAATGAGGTGCAATTTTTAGTTCTTTTTTTGATGGTTTATTAGTTCCGATATCCATACCTTTATATACTAGCCCAGAATCAACACTAATAATTTCTAATGGTAATTTTTTTTTTAGCATAATTGCTAATTTAGTTTTTCCTGATGCAGTTGGTCCCATTAAAAAGATAGCTTTAGGTTTTATTAATTGTTTTTTATGCATTATTATTTAATATTTTAAAATAGTTTTTCAATATTGATTTCGTGTAAAAAATTTGGGAACAATGTCTTGAAATCATTTTTGCAGATCAGTTGAATATTTTTGATAAAAGCGGTAACTTGAAAAGTATTAGAATAAAAATTTTTTTCTGTACTTGCGTTAGCTAACCAATCTAATAAATCGTTTAAAGATAAATAGGAGTTTTGTGCAAGATATTTTAATAAATTTAAAATCAAATTTTCTAAATGTTTTATTCTTAAACATTTAGGAATTTGATATAGTGTTATATAATTTAAATCTTGTTTGAAATTTATTCCGATATTTTGCAGTTGTTTGTGATATATTAACAGCGATTTTTTTTCATTATCATTAATATGTATTTTAATAGGAAACAAAAGAAGATGTTTTTTCTTATATAAACTACTAGAATATTGTATCAGTTGTACTTTTTTTAAAAAAATTAAACCTAGCTGTAAATCAAGAAATATTAATCCTGTATTATTTTCTATTAATGCAACTTTTTTTTTAAAAATGGTGATAACTTTTTTAAAATTTACAAATTTTTTAGAAATATCATGATTAGATATTTCTAATTTATTTATTGCTTGTGTAGTATTAGTTTCATGTTTTTTTTCCTTACATTCATCGTTTTTTAGTAATATATGATTTTTTATAATTTTTTTTTTGTTATAAAAATTATTTTTTTTTTCTATAAATAAATTATTTGTTAAAAAATTTTTCTTATTTATTAAAATTTTCGAAATTGCTTCATATATAAAATTATAAACTAATTTAGGTTCATAAAAACGTACTTCACTTTTTTTGGGGTGTATATTTACATCAATTTTTTGAGGTTCAATTGTAAAATAAAGTACATAACAAAAATTAATATCTTTATAAAAATAATTTTTTGTAGCTTTGCGTATACATTGAAAAAGTATATTGTTGCGAACAATCCTTTTATTAATATAAAAATATTGTATATTTTTTCCCTTTATATTTTTTAATGGATTAATTATCCATCCTTTCAAGGAATAATTATTATTAAAATAGTTAACTTTTTCAGCGTTTATTATAAAATTTGATCCTATAACATCTTCTATTCTTTTTTCATTATTGTTGAATTTATTAACAGAACGATATCTCCTAACGTTTTTATTATTGTGATTAACTGAAATAGATACATAAAAGTTAGATAAAGCAAGAATTTTAATAATTTCATCTAAATGTAAAAATTCTGTCGCTTCAGTACGTAAAAATTTTCTTCTTACAGGAACATTATAAAACAAATCTAATATTTCTATTGTTGTACCGTAAGGATGTGCGATAGGTTGAATTTCAATGTTTTTTTGTTCTCCTTCAGAGTAAATTTTCCAACCTTCTTTTTGTTGTTGTGTTCGAGAAATTAATGAGCAACGTGAAACAGAACTAATACTATATAAAGCTTCTCCTCGAAACCCAAAACTTTTTATAGCATCTAAATCTTCTATTTTATAAATTTTACTGGTAGAATAACGTGCTAAAGCTAAAGATAACTCCTCTTTTTTTATTCCATGTCCATCATCATAAATTTGAATTAGTTTTTTTCCTCCTTTTTCAACATTAATATTAATGTTTTTAGCTTCAGCATCTAGACTATTTTCAATTAGTTCTTTAACAACAGAAGCAGGACGTTCCACTATTTCACCAGCAGCAATTTGTTTAATTAATTCTTTTGACATCATTTTTATTAACATAAATTTTTTATACTTAATTTTTTGTTAACACGATTTAAAAGCGTTAAGATTAATATTTTTTTCAATGTTATGTAAAATTACAAAAAATTATTCATGATCTTTTATGGTTTTTTTTAATATTGATTGACCATATTTTGAATGAGAAAAAATTTTTACATAGCGAGAAAAATTTTTATAGAAAAAAAATAAGGATAAATCTGGATAAGGTAAAAATTTTTTTCCTTTTTTAGGCCATTCAATTAAGAAAATGCTATCTTCCTCAAGATAGTCTTGAATTCCTATTTCATACAACTCATCTTGATAAATAAGACGATATAGATCAAAGTGATGAATAATAACTTTTTTTAAATTATATGATTTTACTAGTTCATACGTTGGACTGTTTATTTTATCGTAATAATTAAAACCGTTCATAAATCCATAAACAAAAGTTGTTTTTCCTGAACCTATATTTCCATATAAATAAATAGTACCTATAGTTTTGAATTTTTTTGCTATTTTTTTACCAAAGTTAATAGTATCTATACTTTTATTTAATAAAATTGAATAACTTTTCATTTTTTTAAAAACCTAGGATTAATAAATTTATATAATACTTTAAATAAATCTGTTGCTAATAATCCTCTTGTTCCTTTTTTCTTTGCTAAAAAATCAGCAGCAGCACCATGTGCTATACATCCTATAGAAGCAGCTGTAAAAAGATCCATATCAACCATAAATGATCCAATAATTCCACTTAAAATGTCTCCCATGCCTCCAGTAGCCATTCCAACGTTTCCAATATCAGCAATTGCAATTTTTTTTTTACTAGCAATTATTGTCCCAGGCCCTTTTAGAACTACTATACCTTTATGTTTTTTTCTTAATTCTTTAGCTATAGACAATCGATTATTTTCAATATCTTGAATTTTTACGTTTAATAAAACGGCGGCTTCTTTTGGATGTGGAGTAATAATACAATTATTATTTTTATATGTATGTTCTGATAATATACTTAATGCGTCTGCATCTAATAATATAGGTTTTTTACTATTTATTACTGTTAAAAAAGCGAATTTTCCCCATTGATTTTTTCCTAATCCTGGGCCAATAATGATGACATCACTCCAGAGTATTTCTTTTTCTAAATTAAATTTTGTTAATTCGTTTACCATTAACTCAGGTCTAACTGTTATATTAATCATAGCAATATTTTCTTTATGAGTAAGTATTTTAACTAAACCTGCTCCAGCTCTTAAAGCTCCTTCAGCTGTCATATAAACAGCTCCTACTGTTCCTTTATATCCACCTATTACTAAAATTTTTCCGCAATTACCTTTATGCAGAATAGGACTTCTTGGAAGTAATTTATTTTTTAAAAAGTTAGTATTTATTCTTTGTATAGGCGATTTTTTTCTTTTTAGCCAATTATTCATATTCAAATGAATATAATGAATTTTTCCAATGTATTGACGTGCTTTTCCTGTCAAATGCCCAGGTTTAATAAATAGAACAATAATAGTATCATCAGCTTGTATTGTTTCTCCGAAAGTATTGCCAGTTTCAGAAATTAATCCTGATGGAATATCTATTGATAAAGTTTTAGCATGATGCATGTTAACTTTTTTAATAATTTTTTCATATTTTTCTTTATAAAACACATATAATTGATCTCCTAATAAGGCATCTATAATTAAATTTGCTTTTGGAAAAGTAGAATTAAGAGAATAAATTTTTTTACCTGTTCTTTTCCAAATTTCTCTTAAAGAGTCTATATATTGATTTTTAAAAAATATTTTTTCTTGGGAATCAATAATGTTTACGTTATAACCTTCATAATAAGCTAAAATAGCAATAGAATATCCGTATAATCCATTTAAATTATGACCACATAATAAAAGCCAATTTTTTAGATTTGGATATATTTTTTTAATTTTTTCATAAATAGATGTACTAGCTTTTTGTAAAAATTCTTCAAAAGAAAGATTATAAAATTGCATTATTTCTTTTTGTAATTTGATAGAATCGTGAACAGACCAAATATCATTTGGTAAATTTATATTTATCATAATAATTTATTTATGAATTTCATTACATAACTTAAAAAGTTTTTTTTAAGTATTATTTTTTAGTAAAGAAAAACTTTCGATAATAATTTAACTCTGCAACCGATTCTCGAATATCAAACAAAGCTTGATGTTTACTCTTTTTTTTAATTGATATTAAAATTTCTGGCTTCCAACGCACTGCTAATTCTCTAATAGTACTTACATCAATATAACGGTAATGAAAATAGGACTCTAAATGTGGCATATATTTAAATAAAAAACGTCTATCTTGTGCTATTGTGCTTCCACAAATAGGAGATTTTTTTTCTGGCACCCATTTTTTTATAAAATTTATTGTTAAATCTTGAGCTAATTTTTCATTATAATTACTAGATTTTACTTTTTCTATTAATCCGGTATGTGAATGTGTTTTTTTGTTCCATTGATCCATATTTTCTAATACTTCATCTGTTTGATGTATTGCTAATGTAGGTCCTTCTGCTAAAATATTTAAATCACTATCAGTAATTAGAGTAACGATCTCAATTATACGATCTTTTTCTGGGTTTAAACCAGTCATTTCTAAATCAATCCAAATTAAATTTTTTTCATTTTTTTTGTTCATTTTATTTTAGAGAATGGTATAATTTATAAAAATTTGTTAAAATTTTAAAAATTTTGTTGTCTTCATTGATGTAATATAGCATTAGTTTGATATTTGAAAAAATAATACGCCTAATAATTATTTTTATATATTTTACCTAAATATTTATTTAGATTAAAGTACTGAATTTTATAATAACTTATCTTTTAATAGATAAATAAATATTTTTTTATTACTTTATAAAAAGTAGGGAAAAAATGTTAGATTTTTTAAAACTTAAAATTAGTTATCTTTTTTTAAATAAATTTATTGTTAAATTTATTAGTTGGTTAGTTAATATACAAGTTACTTGGTTAACTAAATTATTTATAAAACTATTTATTTGGTTTTATAAAATTGATATGTCTGAAGTAAAAGAATCTAATATAGAAAAATATAAAAACTTTAACGATTTTTTTGCAAGACCGTTAAAAGAAGGTATGCGTCCTATTGATAATGATATAAAATCTATAGTGTTTCCAGCAGATGGTAAAATATTTCAGTTAGGTTGTATTAAATATAACATATTGTTACAAGCAAAAAAAAAATACTATACATTAGAATCATTGTTAGCAGGTGATGAAAAAATGGCTGAAAAATTTTATAATGGTAAGTATATTAGTATTTATTTACATCCATCTAATTATCATCGTGTACATATGCCTTATACGGGTATTATTCGTAAAATTATTTATGTTCCTGGAGAACATTATCTATTAAATACAGTTTCTATAAACAATGTTAAAAACCTTTATGCACGTAATGAACGTGTGATTTGTTATTTTGAAACAGAAATAGGTCCAATGATACAGATTTTAGTTGGTGCCGCAATGGTTGGTAGTATTGAAATATTAAAGAAAGGAACTATTATCCCCCCTCGTGAAGGGGTAATAAAAAAATGGAATTTTTCTAAAGATCATGTATCTAATTACCAAAATTTTTTGTTGAAAGGACAAGAAATGGGTAAATTTAAAATAGGTTCTACAGTAATTAGTTTATTTTCTTCAAATAATAATATGAGAATACTTTCTCATTTAACAGTGAATAGCCTAACTCGTGTAGGTAAACCATTTGCGGTTCATTCATATAAAAGTAAATAAACAATTGTTAATTTATTAAAATAAGAGAGAGATAAATCTTTTGCGTTTTCTTTACTATATTATTCTTAATTTTTTTTTATTAATTAATAGTTCTTTTTCGCATACTTTAGTTCATGTTGACCAAGTAGAAAAAGAACCAATAAACTTACAATTTCAAAAGAATCAATTAATTAAAAAAAAATATAATCAATGTAATAAAGTTTCATTACTTTTAGTAACTGCATCTGAAATAAAAAATGATATTAATGAAATTATAGCAAAATATATAGAACAATTAAAAAAAATAATAAATAATTTGATTAAAAAACTATTAATGCAAATAGCTTATAAAGCTAATGTAGCTTATATATATAAAAAAAAAGTAAAAAAATCATTTTTTAAAGATCGAAAAAAGCAGTCAATATATGATTTTATGATAATGCATCATAAAAATAATTATTACTTAGATGAATGCTTAAGTTTTCTTCATACTAAAATACATAAAAACAGACAAAAAAAAGCAGAAAAAATATTAGAAAAAATAGAAGAACCTGTTAAAAATAATCAAAAATTACCATCAGTCATTAGAAATCAATTACGTATAAATAAAGATCTTTTTAATGTTTTAAGCCAACAAAATCAACAAATGGAATCTATTTTAATACAAAAAAAAATTGTTCATTCACAAATTATTCAAGTACGTCATGTCTTAAATACATTATATGAACAATCAAAATGGTTAAAATTTTCTAATTTAGTTGGAGAAGCTTTACGAACTCAGCTAATACATTTACCTTCACCTGAAATTCAAAAATCTAAAAGTATAGATAACCAATTAGGAGATTTACATGCAAAAAAATTAATTTATCAAAATAAACTGGATCATGAAAAAGATATATTACAACAATGTTTTAATGAAAATAAAGATTTAGATAAAAATCAAAAAGATACTTTGATTTATCAATTAAAACATAGAAATAATTTACTTAATTTGTTAATCATAGGATGTGATAATTTAATTATAGAACTTAATAAATTAAGAATTAGTAGACATGAACTTAAAAATATTTTGCTTGCTGTCAAAGAATCTACACATCGTTATTTATTTTGGACAGCAGATATTAGTCCAATTAATTTTTATTATCCTGTAGAAGTAATACATGCTTTTTCTTTCATTCTTTCACCTAATGTTTTTAGTCAATTATATAATTCATTATTAATAATCTTTAGTAAAAAAGAAACATTAATAACAATTATTATATCTCTTTTGTTTATTGGTTTGAGTTTACAACTAAGAAAAAACTTTTTATTATTTTTAGAGAATACTGCAAATCAAGTAGGAAAGGTGACTCAAGATCATTTTTATATTACATTATTTACTGTTTTTTTATCTATTATAATTACAGCGCCACCAATATTATTATGTGCGACGTTAGGAACAGCTTTACAAAGATGTTGGTCTTATCCAATAGCTGTTTCTTTAGGTGAAGGAATTATTTCTACATTACCACTATTATTTATTTTTATGATTAGTGCAGCTTTTGCTGAAAAAAATGGTTTATTTCTTATTCATTTTCAATGGTCATATAATCGTGTTGCCCATGCTATGCGTTATTATCGTTTAATTATTTGGTTTATTGTACCATTAATTATGTTAATGGTTACCTTCGCTAATTTTGAAGAACATCAATTATCAGCAACACTAGGAAGATTATGTTTTATATGTATTTGTGGAGCACTAAGTGTTGTAACAAGTAGTTTTAAGCGTGCTGATATTCCTTTATATCTTGATAAAGAAGGTAATTGTAAAAATTTAATTAATTATTTTTTATGGAACGTAATGATTGCTATTCCTATATTATCCGCTTTTGCAGCTTGTATAGGATATTTAGAAACAGCAAAAGCTTTGTTAGCTAAACTTGAAATTTCAGTAGCTATTTGGTTTTCTTTACTAGTAATTTATTACATTATAAGACGTTGGATGCTGATTCAAAAAAGACGAATTGCTTTTGATCGTGCTCGTCAAAAAAGAGCAGAAATACTAGCTAATAGATCACGTAGTGAAGAAGAAAAAGAATTATTAATGCAAAATGCTGATTCAGTAGAAATTGATGAACCTATTATTGATTTAGATAAAATTAGTTCTCAATCTCTGCGTCTAGTAAGATCTATTTTAACATTAATAGCCTTATTATCAGTTATAATTTTATGGTCAGATATTCACTCTGCTTTCAGTTTTTTAGAAAATATTCATTTATGGGAAGTACAGCGAACAATTAGTAATGTAAATCATGTATATCCTATCACTTTAAGTTCCATATTAATAACAGTACTCATACTTTTTATTACTGCACAATTAGTAAGAAACATGCCAGCATTATTAGAATTAGCAATTTTACAACATATCAGTTTAAAACCAGGTACTGGTTATGCTATTACTACTCTTACAAAATATTTTTTAATGTTTATAGGAGGAGTAATTGGATTTTCATTTATTGGAGTTGAGTGGGTAAAGTTACAATGGTTAGTAGCTGCTCTTGGTGTTGGATTAGGTTTTGGTTTACAAGAAATTTTTGCAAATTTTATTTCAGGTTTAATTATTTTATTTGAAAAACCAATTAGAATTGGAGATACAGTAACTCTTCGTAATTTAACTGGTAGCATTACACGCATTAATACACGAGCAACTACTATTATAGATTGGGATCGTAAAGAAATTATTGTTCCTAACAAAGCATTCATTACTGAACAATTTATTAATTGGTCTCTTTCTGATTCTGTTACACGTATAGTTTTAACAATACCTGCATTCACTAAAGAAAGTACTGAAAAAATTACTACCATTTTAAAAAAAGCAGCAGAAATGTGTTCTTATGTTTTGACTATTCCTTCTCCTGAGGTTTTTTTAGTAGATTTACAAAAAGGCATTCAACTATTTGAATTAAGAATTTATGCAGCTGAAATTGGGCATCGTATGCCTTTACGACATGAACTACACCAATTGATTTTAAAAGGATTTAAAGAGCACAATATAGATTTACCATTTCCACCAACTCAAATACGAACGGAAATTTTTCATAAAAATAAAAAAAAATTATAATTTAGAATTAATTTTTTTTAAAAATTACTTATTTAATTAACCTATAATTTTTTCTTTATATATTTTTTTTTTATGCTAAAATCTTGTTGCAGTTTTTTTTTTGAATAAAGTTTTTATCAAAAATAAAAATTTTATTTAACAAATAATAAAAATAATTCAAATACTAAATTTCAGTTGTTAATAACTTATTTGATATAGATCCGGTACCTTATGCGAAAGATACTAACAAATCAAGAAAATTTAATTAAACAATTTAAAACTTTGTTAAAAGAAAAAAAATTCGGTTCTCAAAATGCTCTTGCTCAAGAGCTAAAAAAAAAAGGCTTTCAAAAAATTAATCAATCTAAAATTTCACGTATATTAATGAAATTAGGTGCTATACGTATAAGGAATACTAGAATGGAAATGGTTTATTGTTTACCACCTAGTGAATTAAATATTCCATCTATTACAAATACATTAAAAAGTTTGGTGTTAAATATTGATTATAATGATGTAATGATAATTATTCATACCATACCCGGAAGCGCTCATATTATTGCAAAATTAATTAATTCTTTAGAAAAAAAAGAAGGTATTTTAGGCACACTTGCTAGTAATGATACAATATTTATAACTCCAAAAATTATTTCAAATATTAAAAAAATTTTTTTTGTTCTTCAAGATTTATTTGATAATAAATAAATAATTTAAAATTTTATATATAAAATATATAATCTTTTATATATCTATTAAAATTTTCATTTTTTCATATAAATAATATACCGTAATTTTTGAACAAAATTTATGAAAATATCAGATATAAATTAGAAAACTTTTTATGTATTTTATTAATATGGTCATTTCAAGAAATTAATAATTGACATATTAAAAGATAAATATTTAATAAAATTACTAATATTACGATTAACCAACCAAAATATTTGGTTAAAGTTGTATTTACCATATCATCCATTAATTCACGATTTCCTGTAAAAACAAGTAATGGTACTATTGCTAAAGCAATACCAAAGCTTAATAAAACTTGACTAAATATTAAAATTTTTGTGGGATTCCACCCAATTAAAATAACAATAAAAGAAGGAATCACAGTAATTAATCGTCTTATAAATAATGGAATATTAAATCTAATAAATCCTTGCATTACAACTTGTCCTGCTAAAGTTCCTACCACTGTAGAAGAAATACCAGCTGTAATTAAACTTAACCCGAAAACTGTTGCAGCGGCATTATTTAATAATGGTTTTAATGTCATAAATGCTTGATCAAGTTCAGCTAATTTAGTATAACCATTAAAATGAAAAACTGCGGCAGAAGTGGCCATCATTGCTAAATTAACAAAACCAGCTATTGTCATAGCAATAGTAACGTCTAGTTTTGTGGCATTATAACGTTCTTTTCTTGTATTTTTGTCACCTTCTTGAGTTAAGGCTGAGTGTAAATATATTACGTGAGGCATAATAGTTGCACCTAAAACTGCTGCTGATAAAAACACTGAATTTTTATCTGGTAAATATGGTATAAACATTCCTTTTGTTAACTTTAGAGCGTTAGGTTGAGAAAAAATTAATTCAACAATATAAGAACCAGCGACAAAAATTAAAAATCCTCCAATAATTATTTCTAGTATTTTTTCTTTTCTGTTTTGAAACGTTAAAATAAAAAATGTTAGAAAACCAGTTATAATTGCTCCTTTTATTAAAGACATGCCAAATAATAGTTGAAAACCTAAAGATGCTCCAATAAATTCTGCTAAGTCTGTTGCCATAGCAATAATTTCTGCTTGTATCCAGTATAACCAAACGACTTTTTTAGGAAAACGGTCTCGAATATGTTCAGCAAGATTCTTTCCTGTTGCAATTCCAAGCTTAGCAGAAATTAATTGTATTAACATTGCCATAATATTAGATAATACCACTACCCAAAGTAAACTATATCCATATGATGAACCTGCTTGAATATTAGTCGCAAAATTTCCAGGATCAATATATCCCACAGCTGCAATAAAAGCTGGTCCTAATAAAGCGAGATTTATTTTTTTCTTATTTTTTATGATATAGTTTACTGAACTACTTTTAGTCATAAATTTTACCTTATTCATATTTTTTAATATATTTTTTTAATATGAACCAAATAGATAATTATTTAATAATAAATTATAGCATTTGCTATAAAAATAAAAAATAAATTAATTAGAAGTATTCATGTTTATGAAACATTAAAAAAATTAGTAAAAATTATAATGAATATTCCAATTAATTTATATTATTAGTATAATTGAAAATTATGATGTGTTAAAAAATTATAAATTATAATATCATTTTTCATAATCTTTATAAAAAATAAACATTATCTATTTAAGATACTTCACTTTAAAATATATGAACAAATTCAAATGTCTTTAAAAATTTTAACTTCAACTATTATTGGAATAAAAAAATTTATTAAAAATCCTATAATTGAATTGCATCAATCAGATAAAGGAACTTTAGCTGTACTCGATAAAAATATACCAGTTATGTATGTTTTAACACAAGAAAGATTGTCATATTTACTAGAAATAGAAAAAAAAATGTTTTTAGAAAAAAACTATTTTTTAGATAAAAGTCAATCTAAAAAATCTTTTAGAAAAAACTTAAATGACTATCAAATACTACCAAAAGAAAAATTTGCGATGTATAAAAAATGGCAACCAGATATTGACTTTCAAAAAAAAGCTGCTGTTTGGGGGGTGATATTAGAACAACCTGTTAGCACATCAGAATTAGCATCATTTATTGATTATTGGATCGTAGAAGAATGTATTTTACATCACGTTCAATGGCAACAAAAACTTGCACGGAATATTAAATTAAATCGTTTAATAGATAATAAAATTACGAAAAAAAAACATACTGGATCTAACAATCACCATTATAATGATAATGTTCCAGATGGTTTTAGAAGTGAATAATAATGAAAAAACATGATTATTTTTTTAATCGTTTAAAAAAAATAATTCCTCAACATATTAAACCAAAATTTGGTACTGGATTAGAATTATTAAAATGGAATCAAGAACAAGGTAAATTAAATTCTACAAAAATTATTAAAAAAAATTATGAAATAAAATTTAAAAAAACTGTTATGCAATCTGGTATTCACGAATTATATAAAGATTGTTCTTTTGATAACTATCAATTAGAAAATGAAAGACAAAAAAAAGCATTATCTATGGCAAAAAGATATTTAAAGGAATTTAATCAAAATAGTTTAGCTAGTTTTATTTTTTCTGGTAAACCAGGAACAGGTAAAAATCATTTAGCTACAGCAATAGGTATGAATCTTATTTTAAATGGTAAAAGTTTTTTACTAATTACTGTTGCAGATATTATGTCTAATATTAAAGAAACTTTTTCTTTTAAAAATTCATTACATGAAAAAAATTTACTATATAATTTTTCTAATATTGATTTATTAGTGATTGATGAAATCGGTATTCAGATAGAATCACGTTATGAAAAAATTGTAATTAATCAAATTATTGATCGTCGTTCTTCTTCAAAACGTCCAACAGGTATGCTTTCAAATCTTGATTATATAAGTTTAAACCATTTGCTAGGAGAAAGAGTAATGGATAGAATGCGTATAGGGAATAGTATTTGGGTACGATTCGATTGGGAAAGTTACCGTAAACATATAAAATAAACACTGTTATTTATACTAATAAATATCGCAGATTATTTTTCAAATTATATTAATTTATTTATAATGAAGATCAACGATTTCTTTATATTATATTTTAAATAATTTTTTTACAATACCATAAGTATATAGATTATTAAATTATAATTAAATAATATAAAATTTAAATAATCTGTCATCTAAGATTGCAAACATTTTTTTTAATACAATTTTATTGTAATTATTATAAAATAGCAAAAAAATAAGAAAACCTCACAAAAGATAAAAACTCAACAGTAAATTATCTTTTTAAGATAAATAACTAAAAATTTTATAATAATTCACAAAATTAATATCATTCTCTTTAAATTTGTAATCCAATACTATATTTTAAATACTTTTAAAGTATACCACAAACAACGTTGAAACTATTAATATACTATATTCATCATTTAATTAAAGGAAGGAAACATTTGTTTAAGTTAAATTATAAATTAATAAATTTTCTTGCTACTATATCAAATATTAATAATCTTTCTTTCAATTATGGTTCAGAAATTGCTATTTTAGGCTATTCTAATGTTGGAAAATCTACTTTAATCAATATCCTAGCTAACAAAAAAATATCAAGAACTAGCAAAAAAGTAGGATGTACTAAATTTATCAATATTTTTGAAGTTATTTCTGGAAAAAGAATTATTGATTTTCCTGGTTACGGTTATACAAATTTTTCTAAAAAAGATGAAAAAAAAACAAAAAAAATGTTATACGATTACATTGTAAGCCGAGTTTTTTTAAAAGGTGTATTATTATTAATAGATATTAGATTTCTTTTAAAGGATATAGATCGAGAAATTTTAAATAAATTAATGCTTAGAAAAGTTTCTATTACCATTGTATTAACAAAATCTGATAAGGTTTCTTCTGCGAAGAAGAATGTTCAATATGAATGTCTTAAAAAAGAAATAAGCATGATTAGTGATAAAATAAGTATAATAATTTTTTCGTCAAAAATTAAAATAGGAATGAAAAAACTTATTAATACTATCAATAAAAACTTATCACAATAAAATTTTTTAACTTAAAAAGTTAATAACGTTTTTTTTAAAATTTAATTCTTTTAATAAAAAGAATAACCTCTTTTTATCACATTTTCGAATAAAAAAATTATTATACTTATCTTTAATAACTACATTTGTTTTTATTTTAGCTAATTGATAAGATAAGAATGCGATTTTTTTATGATTTTTTAATTGCTTGAAGACAAAATTAGAACAATTTTTATTGTATATATCAAATTTCTCAATGCTATCATAAATAGATTCTATATTACCAAATTTTTGTATAAGATCTTTTGCTCTTTGTTTTCCTATTCCAGGTACACCTGGAATATTATCTGATATATCACCAATCAATGCGAAATAATCAACAATAAAATTAGGGGTTATACCATATTTTTTTTCAACTTCTTTTGGTCCAATTAATTCTTTATTTATAATATTAAATATATTAATTTTATTTGAAACTAATTGAGTCATATCCTTATCAGCTGTGCTAATTAGTACAGGTTTTTTTTGAAATTCAGCTAATTTAGCAATAGTGCCAATAACGTCGTCTGCTTCAACTCCTGGAATAGAAATAATTGGAATACCCATTGCTTGAATAATATCATGTAAGGGTTTAATTTGAATAGATAGTTCGTTAGGCATTGGTAAACGATGTGATTTATACTTTTCGTATAACTCATTTCTAAATGTTTTTCCTTTATGATCAAAAACAACAGCTACATTAATAGGTTGATATTTTTTTATTAAAAAATTGAGTACATAAATAAAACCATATATTGCACCTATAGGTTTTTTTTCCGTGTTAACCATAAAAGGATAAGAATAATAAGCTCTATATAAATGAAATGATCCATCAATTAATAAAAAAATATTGTCATTTTTTTTTTTCATAAAGTATTGTTTTAAACCATAAAATCAATAAAAAACAAGAATTAGTTTTACTTGGCAAATTCCTACTCTCACATGGGGAGACCCCACACTACCATCGGCGCCATAGTGTTTCACTTCTGAATTCGAAATGGGATCAGGTGGTACCACTACGCTATTTTTACCAAGTAAAACATAAATAGATTCTTATCTATATCATTTATAGTAAGCGAACAACATTTCTGCAAATCAAAATAACATAAAAAATTTTTGATGTTGTAAGATTAAGCCTCACGGGTCATTAGTACTAGTTAGCTCAACGTATCGCTACGCTTACACACCTAGCCTATCAACGTCGTTGTCTTCAACGTCCCTTCAGGACTCTCTTAGAGTCAGGGAGAACTCATCTTAGGGCAAGTTTCGTGCTTAGATGCTTTCAGCTCTTATCTTTTCCGTACTTAGCTACCGGGCAATGCCATTGGCATGACAACCCGAACACCAGCGGTACGTTCACTTCGGTCCTCTCGTACTAGAAGCAACCCCCTTCAATTCTCCTACGCCCACGGCAGATAGGGACCGAACTGTCTCACGACGTTCTAAACCCAGCTCGCGTACCACTTTAAATGGCGAACAGCCATACCCTTGGGACCTACTTCAGCCCCAGGATGTGATGAGCCGACATCGAGGTGCCAAACACCGCCGTCGATATGAACTCTTGGGCGGTATTAGCCTGTTATCCCCGGAGTACCTTTTATCCGTTGAGCGATGGCCCTTCCATTCGGAACCACCGGATCACTAAGACCTGCTTTCGCATCTGCTTGCGTTGTCACGCTCGCAGTTAAGCCAGCTTATGCCTTTGCACTAAACTTACGATTTCCGACCGTAATTAGCTGACCTTTGTGCTCCTCCGTTACTCTTTAGGAGGAGACCGCCCCAGTCAAACTACCCACCAGACACTGTCTGCACTCCGGATGACGGAGTAACATTAGAATATTCAACATTAAAGGGTGGTATTTCAAGGACGGCTCCATATAAACTAGCGTTTATACTTCATAGCCTCCCACCTATCCTACACATCGATGTTCAATCTTCAATATCAAGCTATAGTAAAGGTTCACGGGGTCTTTCCGTCTTGCCGCGGGTACACTGCATCTTCACAGCCATTTCAATTTCACTGAGTCTCGGGTGGAGACAGCCTAGCCATCATTACGCCATTCGTGCAGGTCGGAACTTACCCGACAAGGAATTTCGCTACCTTAGGACCGTTATAGTTACGGCCGCCGTTTACCGGGGCTTCGATCAAGAGCTTTTCTTTTAGAAAAAAAAAAGATAACCCCATCAATTAACCTTCCGGCACCGGGCAGGCGTCACACCGTATACGTCCACTTTCGTGTTTGCACAGTGCTGTGTTTTTAATAAACAGTTGCAGCTAGCTATTATCTTCGGCTAGTTTCAGCTTAAAGAGCATGTCTTTTTACTTACTTCTAGCGTGCCTTCTCCCGAAGTTACGGCACCATTTTGCCTAGTTCCTTCACCCGAGTTCTCTCAAGCGCCTTAGTATTCTCTACCTAACTACCTGTGTCGGTTTGTAGTACGGTTCTATATTATCTGAAGCTTAGAAGATTTTCTTGGAAGCATGGCATTAATTACTTCAATTCCTAAGAATTTCGTCATCACACCTCAGTTTTTATTTTTCGGATTTTCCTGAAAAATTAACCTACATGTTTAAACCGAGATTTCCAACACTCGGCTAATCTAGCCTTCTCCGTCCTTTCATCGCAATAATATAAAGTACAGGAATATTAACCTGTTTTTCCATCGATTACGCTTTTCAGCCTCACCTTAGGATTCGACTTACCCTTTTCTGATTAACATCGAAAAGGAAACCTTAGTCTTTCGGCGAATGGGTTTCTCACCCATTTTATCGTTACTCATGTCAGCATTCGCACTTCTGATACTTCCAGTAAATTTCACAACTTACCTTCTTCAGCTTACAGAACGCTCCTCTACCCAACAAAATTATTTGTTGCCGCAGCTTCGGTACATAATTTAGCCCCGTTACATCTTCCGCGCAGGCTGACTCGACCAGTGAGCTATTACGCTTTCTTTAAATGATGGCTGCTTCTAAGCCAACATCCTGGCTGTTTAAGCCTTCCCACATCGTTTCCCACTTAATTATGACTTAGGGACCTTAGCTGGCGGTCTGGGTTGTTTCCCTTTCCACAACGGACGTTAGCACCCGCTGTGTGTCTCCCGTAATAACATTCTTTGGTATTCGGAGTTTGCATTGGATTGGTAGGCTGGAGTAGCCCCCTAGCCAAAACAGTGCTCTACCCCCAAAGATGAGTTTACGAGGCGCTACCTAAATAGCTTTCGAGGAGAACCAGCTATCTCCCGGTTTGATTGGCCTTTCACCCCTAACCACAAGTCATCCACTAATTTTTCAACATTAGTTGGTTCGGTCCTCCAGTTAGTATTACCTAACCTTCAACCTGCTCATGGTTAGATCACCGGGTTTCGGGTCTACATCCTACAACTTAACGCCCAGTTAAGACTCGGTTTCCCTACGGCTCCCTTATACAGTTAACCTTGCTATAGAATATAACTCGCTGACCCATTATACAAAAGGTACGCAGTCACATTATAAAAAAAATGCTCCTACTGCTTGTACGTATACGGTTTCAGTATCTTTTCACTCCCCTTTAGGGGTTCTTTTCACCTTTCCCTCACGGTACTAGTTCACTATCGGTCAATCAGGAGTATTTAGCCTTGGAGGATGGTCCCCCCGTATTCAAACAGGATATCACGTGTCCCGTTTTACTCATTGAGTACACAAATTATATGTTTTTATATACGAGACTATCACTCTGTATCGTGTGATTTTCCAAACACTTCTACTAACAAAATAATTTGATAAAACTCTGGGCTTTTCCCCTTTCGCTCGCCACTACTAAGGGAATCTCAATTGATTTCTTTTCCTCAGGATACTTAGATGTTTCAGTTCTCCTGGTTTGCTTCATTATATTATATATTCGTATAATGATGATGTATGTTACTACATCGGGTTTCCCCATTCGGACACTACCGGTTATTAACGGATCTTATCGCCTTACCGATTCTTTTCGTAGATAAGCACGTCCTTCATCGCCTCTGATTGCCAAGGCATCCCCCGTATACGCTTAATTGCTTAATCTTACAACTCAAAAATTTCTTTTTAATATGTTGTATGCTATTCAACATTTATCTATACAGCGTTTTTTGTTGAATATTTTGATTTGCCAAAAATGTTAAAGATCGTGTACTAAAAAAATAACTGATATATTTTAATAAAATAAAAGTAGTCCTCCTTTTACGATAAAAGGAGGACTATGATATATAACGATTATTCATTAATATATTTACTAAATAATTTGTTGTGAGCACTTTTCAGGAATACCTTTTAACAAAGTTAAGGAGGTAATCCAACCGCAGGTTCCCCTACAGTTACCTTGTTACGACTTCACCCCAGTCATGAATCACAAAGTGGTAAGCACCATCCCGAAGGTTAAGTAACTTGCTTCTTTTGCAATCCACTTCCATGGTGTGACGGGCGGTGTGTACAAGGCCCGGGAACGTATTCACCGTGGCGTTCTGATCCACGATTACTAGCGATTCCGACTTCATGGAGTCGAGTTGCAGACTCCAATCCGGACTAAGACGTATTTTATAAGATTTGCTAGCTCTTACGAGATTGCTACTTTTTGTATACGCCATTGTAGCACGTGTGTAGCCCTGGTCATAAGGGCCATGATGACTTGACGTCATCCTTACCTTCCTCCGGTTTATCACCGGCAGTTTCCTTTAAGTTCCCGGCCGAACCGATGGCAAAAAAGGATAAGGGTTGCGCTCGTTGCGGGACTTAACCCAACATTTCACAACACGAGCTGACGACAGCCATGCAGCACCTGTCTCACGGTTCCCGAAGGCACTTCTATATCTCTATAAAATTCCGTGGATGTCAAGACCAGGTAAGGTTCTTCGCGTTGCATCGAATTAAACCACATGCTCCACCGCTTGTGCGGGCCCCCGTCAATTCATTTGAGTTTTAACCTTGCGGCCGTACTCCCCAGGCGGTCGACTTAATGCGTTAGCTTCGAAAACTACAGGTCATGCCCACAATTTTCAAGTCGACATCGTTTACAGCATGGACTACCAGGGTATCTAATCCTGTTTGCTCCCCATGCTTTCGCACCTGAGCGTCAGTATTCATCCAGGGGGTCGCCTTCGCCACTGGTATTCCTCCAGATATCTACGCATTTCACCGCTACACCTGGAATTCTACCCCCCTCTATGAGACTCTAGTTTATCAGTTTCAAATGCCATTCCTAAGTTAAGCTCAGGGATTTCACATCTGACTTAATAAACCGCCTACGTGCTCTTTACGCCCAGTAATTCCGATTAACGCTCGCACCCTCCGTATTACCGCGGCTGCTGGCACAGAGTTAGCCGGTGCTTCTTTTGCACGTAACGTCATGTATCAAACGTATTATATTTGATATTTTTCTTTCGTGCTGAAAGTACTTTACAACCCGAGGGCCTTCTTCATACACACGGTATAGCTGCATCAGGCTTGCGCCCATTGTGCAAGATTCCCCACTGCTGCCTCCCGTAGGAGTCTGGACCGTGTCTCAGTTCCAGTGTGGCTGATCATCCTCTCAGACCAGCTAGAGATCGTCGCCTAGGTGAGCCTTTACCCCACCTACTAGCTAATCTCGTCTGGGTTCATTTAATAACATAAGGTTATTATTTGTTAAAATAATAATCCCCTACTTTGGTCTAAACGACATTATGCGGTATTAGCCATCATTTCTAATGGTTATCCCCCTTTATTAAGTAGATCCCCAGATTGTACTCACCCGTTCGCCACTCGCCGACAAAGAAGCAAGCTTCTTTTCGTTGCCGTTCGACTTGCATGTGTTAAGCTTACCGTTAGCGTTTAATCTGAGCCATGATCAAACCCTTCAATTTTTATTGACTTTTCTTTTAATTCATGTTTTTAAACTTACTATATAACGTAACTTTAACATGCATTAAAAATATCTGTTTTTATGAAGATATTTCCTTGAAAAATGCCCACACAGATTATTTAGTTAATTATAAAAGAACAGTTTTTATTAAAAAAAAACATATTCATTATATATTGAAAAATAAAAAAAACAATACTTTTATATACTTTATATAAACTTTATATAATTAAAAATTTTAAAAAATGTTGTTTTTTATAAACTTTTTAACAATTTTTACAAAAAAAGTAAGCGAATAATATACCTAACTCGAATAATAAGTAAATGAAAATCGCAAGAAAAGTTTGAGAAATAATATCTGGAGGAGTTAAGAAGATACTAATTATAAATGAACTTAAAAAAAAATAGGAACGTTTTTTTTTAAGTTTTTTTAAATGCAAAACTTTTGCCCAACATAATATAACTATAACAATAGGTACTTCAAATATACTACCAAAAATTAAAAATAGCGATGTAATAAAATCAAGATATTTTTCAATATCAGTAGCTATTTTAATTCCTGTAGGCATATTATTAATTATAAAATGAAAAAAAAACGGTAAAATAAAAAAATATGAAAAAATAACACCAATATAAAATAAGCAAATACTTGTAAATAAAATAGGAAAAACTATTTTTTTCTCATTATTATATAAAGCAGGTGCAATAAACTGCCAAAATTGATAAATTATAATTGGTGCGCTTAAAAAAAAAGATACAAAAACTGTTAATTTAACTGGAACAAAAAATGGAGCAGAAAGATCAGTGGAAATCATACTTGTACCAGGCGGCATTTTTTTTATCAAAGGACTAGCAATTATGATATATATATTATTAGAAAAACATATTAAAAATAAAAAAAATAATAAAACTGTAATTAAACAGTTAATAATACGTTTTCTTAATTCAAGTAAATGATCGATAATAGATTGCGTTTTTAAGCTCATTTTTTATTCAAATTATTTTAAAACTTTTTTAAAAGTTTTAATGATATTTTATTAATAAAGTTTTATAAAATTCATGTTCTTATATTTGTACATTATGTTCATCTTTATAAGTATTGTTAGAAAAATAGCTTTTATTTTTTAAATGAAAGTAATGGATTTCTTTTTTTAAATCATTAACACAATTTATTAGTTCATTAAATATCATATTATTATTTTTTATATTGCTAATTTGATTTATATTGTTTTGTAATTCTTGCATTGTAGAATATTTTTCAAACTCATTTCTTGTATTAATTAGTAAAAGACGTATTTTTTTAAAAAAAAATATTATACATTTAAAAGCAGAAAGAAATTTTTTTGGACCTAAAACAACTAAACCAATTAATAAAGCTAAAAAAATTTTACTAATACTAATATTAAACATATTTATACCTATTTATAAAATAATTATTGTTAATTAATTTTGTTTTTTTCTGTTTCTATATGATTCTTATCATAATTAATATTTTCTTTATTTATATGATTTTTTTTATGATCTTGCACATCTTCTTCACGCATTGCTTTTTTAAAATCTTTAATGGATGTTCCTAAATCAGATCCTAGATTACGTAATCTTTTAGTACCAAACACAAGTAAAATAATAACAGCAACAATTAACAATTTTCCAATACTAATTTTTCCCATAAAATTCACCTATTTTATTATTGATTTTTCATTAATTTTTTTTAATAACTAACAAATTTTACATTTATATATAATAAAAATATAATTTTCTTTTTTAGAAATCTTTATATTTTATTAATTATCATTTTAAGTTATCTTCTTTCCAAAATTCTGTTTGATTTAAAATTTTTTGGTTAATAGAACTTTTAATTTCAACACCTAACTTTTTAAAATTTTCAGTTTGTGAAATGAGATTTCCTCGTCCTTGAATTAGTTTTTTTAAAGCATTTTCATAACTTTTTTGTGCTTTATCAATATTTTGTCCAATATTTATAATATCATCAACAAATAATCGAATTTTGTCATAAAGACGAGATGCACGCTTAGCAATTAATTGAGAATTCCTGTTTTGATATTCTGATTTCCAAAGATTATTTATAGTTTTTAATGCAACTAATAAAGTAGTTGGGCTTACTAACATAACATTTTGTTGTAAAGCTTCATTTAATAAATCTGGTTGATGATTAATGGCTAATAAAAACGCTGGTTCTATTGAAATAAACATTAATACATAATCTAATGATCTTAATCCAGGAGATTTTTGATAATTCTTGCTACTTAATAATCGAATATGATTACGAATTGATTTTATGTGTTCTTGAAGAGCTTTTTCACGAATTAGCTTATCGTCTGTGTTAAAATATTTTTCGTAAGCAATAAGAGTTGTTTTAGCATCTATAACAACATCTCTACCTTGAGGTAGACGTACAATAATATCTGGTTGTATACGATTTTTATCTTTAAGATGAATAGTTACTTGTTTTTCATATTCATAACCTTCTCTTAATCCAGAACATTCAAGAACGCGACTTAAAACAGTTTCTCCCCAATTACCTTGTGTTTTAATATCTCCTTTTAAAGCTTTAGTAAGATTAATAGTTTCTTTTGTGATTTGACTGTTTAATTGCTGTAATTGATTTATTTCATACTTTAATATGTTACGTTCACAAGAATCTTGACCTAATTTATCGTTGATTTCACGACGAAAACTTTCTAATTGCTCTTTAAATGGAATAAAAAAATTGTTTAAATTTTGTTGATTTTTTTCTTCTATTTTAGAATCATTATTCACTAATTTTTCTTTTATGATATTTTCAAATTTATTAATTGTTCTTTGTTCACTTTCAAACAATAGATTTTTATGTGCTTTTTTATCAAATTTTATTTCTTGAATATGATTAATAGATTCTCGTAATTCAGTTTCTTGTATATTATTTATTTCTACTTGTTCTTGCAATTTTTGACATATTTGTTCATATTCTTTACGCCAATATTTTAATTCTTGTATTTTTTCATCTTTTTGTAATAAACAATTTTTTAAATTTAGCAATTCTTTTTCTTGTTTTTCTAAAAATTTTCTTTGAAGATCATATTTCTTTTCGAAGATATTTTCATTTTTTTTTAAAAAACGATATTTATAAAAAAAATATTTTTTCAAATACTGAATACGAAAATACGAAAAAATTAATGTCAAACTAATACTTAATAAAATTAATAAAGGATATATGATGAATGTTTTATTCATTTATTTTAATATTTATTACATTTTTCTTTATAAAAAGTATTTTATAATTTTTTTTATATTAGTAATCTTATTTCTTTCATTAAATATTAAAATAAATGTATATAAATCAGCAGAATTTCTTTGAAATCTGCTGACATTAATTATTATTATATGATATTTATTATTTATTAAAGTTTTTTACGAAAATTTTTTGTTGCAGTGACCATATTTTTTAATGCTATATATGTTTCTTTCCAATTTCTTGTTTTTAAACCACAATCTGGATTTATCCATAATTGATTTTTTGGTATGTATTTCGTTATTTTGCTAATACAGTGTTCAAAATCAATAACACTTGGAATATTCATAGAATGCACATCATAAATTCCTGGACCAATATCTTTAAAGTATTTATTTTTTTTAAAAATATTTAATAAATTTTCATTAGAACGAGAATTTTCAATTGTAATTACATCTACATCTAGTAAAGATATTGATTCCATAATGTCATTAAATTCACAATAACACATATGCGTGTGAATTTGAGTGGTATCTTTAACTACACAAGCACTCAATTTAAAGGAATTTACTGCCCACATTAAATAATTTTTCCATGCAGACTTATGAAGAGGTAATCCCTCTCTTAATGCAGGTTCATCAATTTGAATAATGCTAATTCCAGATTTTTCTAAATCTTTTACTTCATCTCGTAATGCTAATGCAATTTGTTTTGCAATTAATTCATAGGAAATATCTTCACGAGGGAATGACCAAAGTAGAATAGTAACTGGACCAGTTAACATACCTTTTATTGGTTTTTTTGTTAAAGATTGTGCATAATTAGTCCATTTAATAGTAATAGGTTTAGATCTATAAATATCACTAATAATAATAGGAGGTTTTACACATCTTGAACCATAACTTTGCACCCAACCATTATTTGTAATTAAAAAACCTTCTAAATTTTCACTAAAATATTCAACCATATCATTTCTTTCGGGTTCTCCATGAACTAATACATCTAATCCAATTTTTTCTTGTTTTTTAATAATGTTCTTAATATGATTATTCATCATATGATTATATTGTTCGCTATTAATTTGATTTGTTTTAAAATCAAAGCGTGTTTTTCTTATTTCTGTTGTTTGAGGGAAAGATCCAATAGTTGTAGTCGGTAATAACGGTAACTTTAATTTATTTTTTTGTTTGATAGAACGGATATTATAAGAATTTTTTCGTTTTATATCATATATATTAATATTAGCAATTCTATCATATATTTTTTTATTTTTAACATGTAAAGATTTTTGTAAAAAACTAACATTTTCCCATTGTTCTAAATATTTTATATTATTTTCTTTTAAAGCAAGACTTAAACATGCAATTTCTTCACATTTTTGTATAGCAAAAGAAAATAATTGTTGTGTTTTTTTATCAAAATTATTTTCTGCATTAATATCAATAGGTATATGTAAGAATGAACATGATGGTCCAATCCAAATATTTTTATATTTATTGATAATCGGAAAAAAATCTTTAAAAATTTTGATTAAATCAGATCGCCAAACATTACGTCCATTTATTATTCCTAAAGATAAAATCCAATTTTCAGGAATTGATTGTTTGAGGTTATTAATATCATATTTACCATAAATTAAATCAACATGTAAACCTTGAATAGGCAATTGATTAATAATATCTATATTATGATTGATACTATCAAAATAAGTTGTTATTAGTATTTTAATATTTTTATTATATAAAGCTTCATAAACTTGTTTAAAACATTTTTTCCAATCTTGAGATAGTTCTAAAACTAATATAGGTTCATCTATTTGTATCCATTCAATTTTACGTTTTTCTAATTCATAAATAATTTTTTGATAAACAGGAATTAATTCAGATAGCAAGGATAATCGGTCAGATTTTGTTTTTTCTCCTACCATTTTTCCTAACCAAAGATAAGTTAATGGTCCTAATATAACTGGTTTTACTCGATATCCAATTTTTTTTGCTTCATCTATTTCATCAAATAACTGAGTCCAAATAAATTCAAATTTTTGATTTTTATAAAATTCTGGCACTATATAATGATAATTAGTATTAAACCATTTTTTCATTTCAGATGCTGGAATAGATTGACCTTCTTTAGTAGTAAAACCTCGCCCTATTTTAAAAATAGTATCAATATCAATATTTTCATTATTTTTATAACGTTTAGGAATATTTCCTAACATTAAGCTAGTAGTTAAAACATGATCATACCATGCAAAGTCTCCGACTGATATTAAATCAATACCAGATTTTTTTTGTAAATTCCAATGATGTTTTCGAAGTTTATAACCAACTAAAAACAAATCCTCTTTTGAAATCTTATTATTCCAATAAATTTCTTGTGCTTTTTTTAGTTCGCGATTTAATCCAATACGTGGAAAACCAAGTATATGATTTACAATGGTCATTATTTTTCCTTAAATATTCTATATAAATGAAATTTTTTAAAAATTAATGTATTTAAAATGAATTAGTAACTGAAAAAACAACTAAAAAAGGAGGGATTAAATAATACTATTTTAGTAAATAAGAAATACCATACAAGCAAATGTATTAAAACAATATAAATATAATTTGTTAATTTTCATAAGAGTGAATAAATATAAAAAATTCCATTAAATAATCTCAAAAAACATTTTATTTTTAAAGAATCAAATGTTTTTTTAGAATAAATATAGAATATATCTATCTAAAAAAATGTCTTTTAGATAGATATATCATCTTTAAAAACTTTTAAAAGTTTTTATATATCAACATTAATAGCTTTTAAAGCATTTTTTTGAATAAATTTTTTTCTTGGTTCTACTTCATCACCCATTAAAGTAGAAAACAAATAATCTGCTTCTATTGCATCTTGAATAGTAACACGTAACATATGACGATTTTGAGGATTCATTGTTGTTTTCCACAACTGTTCTGGATTCATTTCTCCTAATCCTTTATATCGTTGTATTGTCAAAGAACTACGAGATTTTTCTATTAAATCGTTTAATAATTCTTCAAAATTTTCTAATTTTTTTTGTACACCATTACTACATTCAATATAAGCATTATTATTAATCAAATATTGTATTTTTTCTCCAAATAAAAATATGTAACTATATTTTTTTTCATTAAAAAATAATTTATTTAAAACACATTCCATATCATTTTTATAATCAGATATATAAAAAATGGGAAAGAATGTATTTGTTTGCAAGTCTTTCTTTATTATATATTTTACTTGTAATAATTCTTTGTTTTTTGATTGTTGATCATGTAAAAATTTCGATAACTTTTTTGCCCAAATTATCATTTCATTTTCATTGCTAAAATCATCAATTTTTTTTTGATAAATTAAAGCTTTTAACAAAACTATAGGATAATCTTGTTTGTTTTCTTCAATAATTTGTAAAACATTTTGAAACATTAATACTAAATTAATAAATTTTTTTTTATTTTGAGGAAAAATATTATTATTAGAATTATAAAAAATAATATTTTCTAATGCTATTTTTATTAAATAGTTATGCATTTTTTCTTCATTTCTTATATATTTCTCTGTTTTTCCTTTTTTAATTCTATATAAAGGTGGTTCAGCAATATAAAGATAACCACGATGAATAAGTTCTGGCATTTGACGAAAAAAAAATGTTAGTAATAAAGTACGAATATGAGAACCGTCAACATCTGCATCGCTCATAATTATAATACGATGATATCTTAATTTATCAGGATTATATTCTTCTGTTCCAATTCCACATCCTAAAGCAGTGATTAATGTAGTTATCTCTTGTGAAGAGAGCATTTTTTCAAAATTAGCTTTTTCAACATTTAAAATTTTACCTTTTAGTGGTAAAATTGCTTGATTTTGACGATTTCGTCCTTGTTTTGCAGATCCACCTGCTGAATCACCTTCTACTAAATAAATCTCAGAATTTTCAGGATTTCTTTCTTGACAATCTGCTAATTTACCTGGCAGATTAATTATGTCTAAAGTTCCTTTTTTTCGTGTAATTTCACGAGCTCTTCTAGCAGCTTCTCTGACACGTGCAGATTCAAAAACTTTATGCACTATAATTTTTGCATCATGAGGGTGTTCTAAAAGATATTCAATTAAATATTCATGAATTTTTGATTCAACTACTGATTTTACTTCAGATGATACTAATTTTTCTTTTGTTTGTGAAGAAAATTTGGGATCTGATAATTTAATGGAAACTATAGCTGTTAAACCTTCTCTAACATCTTCTCCAATTACGTTAAATTTTGTTTTTTTTCCATATCCTTCTTTTTCTATATAGTTATTAAATGTACGTGTAATACCTGAACGGAATCCAGAAAGATGAGTTCCCCCATCTTTTTGAGGAACATTGTTTGAAAAACAAAAAATACTTTCCCTAGTACTAGAGTTCCATTGCAAAGCAATTTCAACATGAATATCATCTTTTTTAGAAGAAAAATACAAAATATTTGAATGAATAGGATTTTTATTTTTATTTAAATAGTTAATAAAGGATTTTAAACCACCTTTATTATAATATTTTTGAACTATATTTTTTCTTTTATCTATTAAAGTAATACAAATACCAGAGTTTAAAAATGAAAGTTCTTTAACACGTTGTGCAATAATTTCATATTTAAAATCAATTACATTTGTAAAAATTTTATTATTTGGCCAAAATCGTATACATGTCCCTTTTTGATCAGTTTGTCCTGTCAATTTTAACTTTTCTTGAGGTACACCATATAGATAAGTTTGATTATAAATTTTATTTTTACGATAAATAGTTAATTCTAATTTTTTAGATAGCGCATTAACAACAGAAACTCCTACTCCATGTAATCCTCCAGAAACTTGATAAGAATTATTATCAAATTTACCTCCTGCATGAAGTACAGTCATAATAACTTCCGCTGCAGATATACCTTCTTCCTTATGTATACCTGTTGGTATTCCACGACCATCATCTATTACGGAAACAGATCGATCTTTATGAAGATTAATAGTTATATTTTTACAATGTCCTGCTAATGCTTCATCAATCGAATTATCAACTATTTCAAAAACCATATGATGTAAACCAGTTCCATCATCTGTGTCTCCTATATACATCCCCGGTCTTTTTCTTACTGCATCTAATCCTTTCAGGATTTTAATACTAGAAGAATTATAAGAATCTAACATGATTTGTTCCTATTTATTTTATATATAAGTTTTCTAAATTTTATATATAAGAATTAACTTTATTATAATCTAATTGGCATAATGATATAAAATAAAAATGGATTATTAATATCAATAATTTTTATGCTAGATAATTCATCAGTAAATAATAAACGTACATTTTGACAATCTAATGTATGTAAAATGTCAATCATATAACTAACATTAAAAGCAATTTTGAAGTTGTCATAATTATAATAAATTTTTAATACTTCTTCTCCTTTTTCTTGAATAGAATTACTAGAGAAAATGCTTAATAAATTTTTTTTTATATCTAAAGTTATACTGTTATTTGTTTCATTAGAAAGAATTGATATTCGTAATAAAGCTTCTTTAAACAATAAACGATTAATATCCATAGTTTTTGTTGGAATATTTGATAAAAATGTATTGTAATCTGGAAAATTGCCATCTACTAATTTTGAAGTAAAAATGATGTTTCCTATATAAATACGAATATTACTTTTACCAATTTTAATTTCTATTATTTCTTCATGAAAACTTTTTAATAAATATAAAAGTTCTATAATCGCTTTACGAGGAACAATAATAGAATATTTATCATAAAAATCGTTAATAGGCATTGAATTAATTGACATGCGATGCCCATCAGTTGCTACAACTTGTAATTTATTCTTTTCAAATAAAAAAAACATACCATTTAAATAATAACGTATATCTTGATTCGCCATAGAAAAAAAAGTAGATTCAATGATTTTTTTAAATTTTTCTTTATCAACAAAAAGTTTTTGTTTGCATTCCCACTTTTCTAAATATGGAAACTCTTTTGCTGGTAAAGTAGCAAGAGAAAAACGACTATTTTTAAATGATAAAAAAATAATATTCTTTTGTAAAGAAAGGGTTATTTTGATATTTTCAGAAAAAGATCGACAAATATTAAAGAGCTTTTTTGCTGAAACACTTATTTCTCCATATTCATAAATTTCGTATAATTCAATTTTTGCAATAAGCTCTATTTCTAAATCAGTAACAGTTAATAATAAATTGTTTTCTTCAGTTTTTAATAAAACATTATTAAGAATAGGAAATAGAGGACGTGATACGACTAATCTCACAATTTTTTGTAAAGATTTTGTAAAATTATTACGTTCTATAACAAATTTCATACATATCTAAAAGCTTTTTTATTATTGATATTTCATTGTACAATCTATATAAATTTATTTTAAGCTTTATTAATTATTAAAAAATTTATACAAGTAATCAAAATATATTATATGTAAATATCAAGATCAAAAACTTTTCATAAATGTTAAGTACACTAATAATATTATATTTTTAATACTATGTATTAAATATCATAAGATAATTGACATTTATTGTCAGGATAGTATCCTGTAATTATTTATTTTTTCAACATTGGAATAAAAATTTAATGAAACGAACTTTTCAACCATCTTTAATTAAACGTAATCGTTCACATGGTTTTCGCATACGCATGAAAACAAAAAACGGTCGTAAAATTTTATCAAATCGTCGTTTAAAAAATAGAACACGGTTAACAATTTCAGATTGTAAATAAATTTGAAAAATTTAAATTTAACTTTTCCTAAAAATTTAAAACTTTTAAAAAAACGAGATTTTTATAACGTTTTTAAACAGTCAAAAAAAATACATACTAAAGAAATTACTGTTTTTTTTTCATTTAATTTATTTAAGAATCCTAGAATAGGAATTATAATCGGAAAAAAATATATAAAATACTCCCATGATAGAAATCGTATTAAAAGATTAATTAAAGAAAATTTTCGATTATTTCAACATCGACTTCCTAACGTAGATTTTGTTATTATGATAAAAAAAGATATTTGTAATTTTAGTAATAAAAAAATTACTAATTTAATGGAGCAAATGTGGTATTACTTACAAAAAATATAAAAAAAATAGAAATTATTTTAATTTTTTTATATAAAAAAATTATTAGTCCTATGCTTGGCCCTCATTGTCGTTTTCAACCAACTTGTTCTGAATATGCATTACAAGCATTAAAAAAATCAAATATTATTACAGGCAATTGGTTAATTATAAAACGTATATTAAGATGTCATCCTCTAAATTTAGGTGGCTATGATCCAGTACCATAAACTAAAATAAAAAAATAAAGAATGATGGATTTAAAACGTAACCTTTTTTTAGTTTTTTTTATCTTTATTTCTTTGATTATGTGGGAAACTTGGCAGAAAGATCACATTATTGCTGTTAAAAAACAGCCGTTTGTTCAAAACAACAATATTAAAAATAATACTATCAATTCTCATTATATCAATGATCATAAAAAAATTATTACAGTAAATACTGATGTTTTTTCTATAAAAATTAATACTCAAGGGGGCGATATTGAAGAAGCTAAGTTAATCAATTATCAAGAAAAATTAGGTTCTAATAAACCTTTATCATTATTAGAAACTAGCCCATTTTTTATTTATCAAGCTCAAAGTGGTTTTACCGGTAAAAATGGACCTGATAATCCTAAATATGGAGAAAATAAAAGACCCACTTATAGTGTGCAACAAGATAAATTTGAAATGAAGAAAAATGAAAATAAAATTAGTGTACCACTAATCTGGAAAAATAAAGAAGGTATAATCTATAAAAAAACATTTATATTTAAACGAGGAGATTATGATATAGATTTAGTCTATAATATTAAAAACTTAACGGAGAAACCAATAGAAGTTTCTATATATGGTCAATTAAAACAAAGTATAAATTTACCTAAAAATCGTGATAACAAAAAATTTTCTATACGTACTTTTCGTGGTGCTGCTTATTCTACAGAGAATAATAAATACGAAAAATACAAATTTGAAACAATAAAAAACAAAAAACTCAATATACAAACAAATCACGGTTGGGTAGCAATGTTAGAACAATATTTTGCTACAGCTTGGATACCTCATACTTTAGGTAAGAATTATTTTTATACAAATTATTCGGGAACAGATTTCGTAACAATAGGATATCGATCATCTATAATAAATATTCCTCAAAATTCTGAAAAATCAGTAAAATCAACTTTATGGATTGGTCCAGAAATTCAAGATAAAATGTCTAAAGTAGCTAAAAATCTTGATTTAACTGTGGATTATGGTTGGTTATGGTTTATTTCACAACCATTATTTAAATTATTAAGATTAATCAATAGTTTTGTTGGAAACTGGGGATTATCTATTATAATTATAACATTTATAGTTCGAGGACTTTTATATCCTTTAACTAAAACTCAATATGTTTCTATGGCAAAAATGAGAATGTTGCAACCTAAAATGCAAAAAATTCGTGATCGTTTTTGTGATGATAAACAAAAAATGAGTCAAGAAATTATGCATTTATATAAAACTGAAAAAGTTAATCCTTTAGGAGGTTGCTTACCATTAATTATTCAGATGCCTATTTTCCTTGCGCTTTATTATATGTTAATGGATTCAATAGAGTTACGTCACGCACATTTTATTTTTTGGATTCACGATCTTTCAGAAAAAGATCCTTATTATGTTCTTCCTATTTTGATGGGGATTACTATGTTTGTAATTCAAAAAATATCACCGAATAATTCATCTGATCCTATGCAAAAAAAGATTATGAATTTTATCCCAGTAGTTTTTATTATCTTTTTTTTATGGTTTCCAGCAGGTTTAGTACTATACTATATAATTAGTAATTTTTTTACTATATTACAACAACAAATAATCTATAAAAATTTAGAGAAAAAAGGAATCTATCAGCAAAAAATCTAATAATTAACTGTACAAGGAATATTAAAAATAAAATGAATAATGAAAAGAATGATACTATTGCAGCGATTTCTACAAATATTGGTAGATCTGGGATAGGTATTATAAGAGTATCTGGTGCTTTATCTTCATATGTTGCTCAAAAAATATTAGGAAATATTCCTAAAGCTCGTTATGCACATTATTCATCGTTTAAAAATATTAAAGGTATTGTTATTGACAAAGGTATTGCTATATGGTTTAAAAAACCTAATTCTTTTACTGGAGAAGATTTATTAGAATTACAAGGACATGGTAGTCCTTTAGCTTTAAAAATATTATTAAAAGAAATTATTTCTATACCTAATATTAGAATAGCTCAACCTGGAGAATTTAGTAAACGTGCGTTTCTTAATAACAAATTAGATTTAACTCAAGCAGAATCGATTATTGATTTTATAAACGCAAGTTCAATACAAGAAATACGTGCAGCTGTAAACTCTCTTCAAGGTTTTTTTTCTAATTTTTTAAAAGAGATAATTCATTTAATTAAAAAATTACGTATTAATTTGGAATCAATTATTAATTTCCCAGAAGAAGATATCAGCCATTTAAGCGATCAAAATATTCATAACCAAATAAACAGTATTCATAAAAAATTGATTAATCTTTATAAAAAAGCTTCTGAAAATCATTTAACAACAGCAAACACGAAAATCGTTATTGCAGGTTTTCCGAATGCTGGTAAATCTAGTTTGTTTAATACATTATTAAAATATGAAGCAGCTATTGTAAGCAAAATTTCTGGTACAACTAGAGACGTTTTACGTGAAAATATTTATATAGATGAAAAACAAGTATCTATAGTTGATACTGCAGGATTAAATTTTTTAAGTAAAAATGAAATTGAAAAAATTGGTATTAAAAAAGCTTGTAATGAGATCAAAACAGCTGATCATATTTTTTTTGTAATTGATGCTTATACTACTAAACCAAATTATCAAATAGAAAAAATTTGTCCTGAATTTTCAGTGATATTTAACAAAGTACCAATAACGATTATACATAATAAAATTGATCTTACTCAAGAAAAAGAAGAAATCATAAAAATTAACAACCGATATGTTATACGTTTATCTACATATACAGGAAAAGGTATAAAAATTTTATATCAATATCTAAAAAAAAACATTTTGTTTAAAAATACTAATTGTAATTTTTTTGTTAGAGAGCGTCATTTAAACTTACTTAAAAAAGCTTCTAACGAAATAATAAAAGCAAAGAATAATAGTCAATATAATTATTATGAATTAATAGCAGAAGATCTTCGTTTATCAGAAAATTTATTAAATGAAATTATTGGAAAACATATATCACGCGATGAAATTCTTACAGATATTTTCAATAGTTTTTGTATAGGAAAATAGTGATCAAATATTATTCTACTGTAACTGATTTTGCAAGATTTCTTGGTTGATCAATGTCGTTTCCTTTTATTAAAGCAATATAATATGATAGGAGTTGTAAAGGTATCACATATAAAATAGGAGCAATTTCTTCAGAAGTTTTAGGAAGAGAAATTACATGAACATTCTTGTTGTTTTTTATAAAATTAATTTCTTCATCAGCGAATATATATATTACACCGTCTCTAGCACATATTTCTTCAATGTTAGACTTTAATTTTTCTATTTGATTATTTTTAGATAATAAAGCTATTACAGGAATTTCTGGATCAATCAAAGCTAGAGGACCATGCTTTAATTCACCTGCTGCATATCCTTCTGCATGTATGTAAGTGATTTCTTTTATTTTTAACGCACCTTCTATAGCAATTGGATATTGATTTCCTCTACCAATAAATAAGATATGTTTTTTTTTATAGAGCTTATTAGCTAAAAATTTTATTGAATCTTTTTGATGAAAAATTTTATTTATATTTTGAGGTAAATTTTTTAATTCAAAAATTAGTTGTTTTTCCGATTGTTGAGAAATTTTACCGTTTAGTACACCAATTCTAATAATTAATAAAAAAAGTACAATTAATTGAGTAGTAAAAGCTTTAGTAGAAGCAACACTAATTTCATGTCCTGCTTTTGTAATTAAAGAAATATCAGATGCACGTACTAGTGATGAATTTTCAACATTACAAATTGATAATGATATTATTTTTTTATGTTTTTTTTTCAATAAATTTAAAGATTGCAATGTATCTGCTGTTTCTCCTGATTGAGATAAAAATATAAATAAACTATCTTTATCTATTAAAATATTTTTTTTATAACGAAATTCAGAAGCATATTCAACATTACAAAAAATATTAGCTAAAGATTCACACCAATGACGTGCAATCATACCAGAATTATAAGAACTGCCGCATGCTATTATCTGAATTTTTTTTACCGTATTTAAAATATTATTATTTTCTAAATTTCTCATATTAACTTGTTTATTTTTTAAATAATAATTAATAGTTTCTGTAATAACATATGGTTGATCATGGATTTCTTTTTTCATGTAATAACGATATTTTCCTTTATTTTGATATACATCTTGATTTTTTTGAACTATTTCAGGTCTATTAACAATTTCATTATTTTCATTAAAAATTGTGATACGAGAATGTGTTATTTCTACAATATCATTGTACTCTAAATATATAAATTTATTTGTAAATGGAAATAAAGCTATTTGATCTGAAGCAATAAAGTTTTCTTCTTTTCCTATACCAATAACTAAAGGATTTCCTAAACAAACACCTACTAATACTGTAGGATTTAACAGATCCATCACTGTTAAACTATATGTTCCTACTATTTGATTAATAACGCGTAAAACTATTTCTTTTAAGTTTCCTCCATTTTTTTGTTCAAAATGTATTAAATGTGTAATTACTTCAGTATCAGTTTCAGAAGTAAACACGTATTTATTTTTTATTAATTTTTCTTTTAAAACTTCATAATTTTCTACAATACCATTGTGAGCTACAATAATATTTTGTGAAATATGAGGATGTGCATTTTGTTCAGACGGTTTTCCATGTGTAGCCCATCTTGTATGTGCAATTCCAATAGCTCCTGCTGGAAAATTGCTATTTTTTACTAAATTTATTAAATTTTCTATTTTTCCTGCACGAGCTAAACGTGTAAAAATCCCTTTTTCTTTAATAACAACTAATCCAGCTGAATCATAACCTCTATAAGATAAACGTTTTAGTCCTTCTAATAATTTATAAACAACGTCTTTTTTTGAAAATATACCTATAATTCCACACATAATATTTTTTCCTAATTTATACTAATAAAATTTTCTATTTAAGATTTTTTTATATTTTTCCAATTAGATATATGAATTTGTTTTTTTTTGTTGTATACCAATTCCTTTTCTTTAACATTTTTTTTAACAGTGGTACCAGCTGCTATTATTGCATTATCTTCAATAACAAGTGGAGCAATAATTTCTGTATTAGAACCAATAAAAACATTATTTCCAATTGTTGTAGGATGTTTGTTTTTTCCATCAAAATTGCATGTGATTGTTCCAGCTCCAATATTTACGTTTTTCCCTATTGAAGCATTACCTACATACGAAAGATGTTTAGTTTTTGAATTATCACCAAAAGTTACTTCTTTCATTTCAACAAAATTACCAATATAAGAATTAGAATTAATTATATTGTTAGAATGTAAATGCGCAAAAGGACCAATAATACAAAAAGAAGAAACTATTGTATCTTCAATAATTGAAAATGGCTTTATTTGACAATTATCACCTATTGTACTATTCGAAATAATACATCCCGATGAAATAGTTACATTTTTACCTAAAATAACTTTACCATTTAATTTAACATTTGTATCTATTTCTAAATTTTTTCCATATATCATTTCTCCTTTTAAATAAAAATGATCAGGATCGTTAAGTATAACTCCATCAATTAAAAGTTTTTTAATTCTTTTTTTTTGATAAATTTTTTCAAGTTTTTTCAATTCATATTGATTATTGATACCATCTGTTTCTTCAATAAATTGAGGATGAATAACAGCAATTTTTTTATTTTCCTGATATGCAAAATGAATAATATCAGTTAAAAGATATTCATTATTTATATGATCTCTTTTAACATTTGGAATCCAACGTTTTAAATCTGCAGAATTAGCTATTAATATACCAGTATAAACTTCACTAATAGATAGCTGCTCTTTAGTTGCATTTTTAGATTCAATAATTTTAACTACTTTTGAATTTTTTCGTAAAATTCGTCCATAATCATTATTTTTTTTTAGATATTTTGTTATAATTACAAGATCGTTATTTTTTTTAAATTTTATTAATTTTTTTAAAGTTTTTTGAGAAATAAGTGGGACATCACCATAAAGAATTAAAACTTCTTCCTTATCTTTAAAATAAGGACATACCATATTAACTGCATTTGCAGTACCTAAATTATTCTTTTGAAGAATCCAATATAACTTAGAATAAGATAATAAATTTTTTAACAATTTTTCATTATTTTTATTATGTATTAAATATATTATATACGGATTTATTGATTTTGCTGCGTCTAATACATATTGAATTAATGGTTTACCTGAAAAATTATGTAAAACTTTAGATAAATCAGAATTCATACGGTTGCTATTTCCTGCAGCAAGTATTAAGACAATTATCTTTCTATCAGACATATTTTTCCTTATATAAAAATACCTATTAATTTTCTAAAAACCGTAAATAAAATTATTGCCTTAATTTTTTTGTTAATTCAATAACACGTAGTTTCGCTATTTCTTTTGCAAGTTGTATTACGGCTTTTGTATAATTTATATCATTATTTTTAAGTTTTATATTTTTTTCTGCTATATTTTTAGCCTTTAAAACGCGTTGTTCATCTAGTTCCTCACCTCGAATAGCAGTATCCGCTAAAATTATTACATTTTTAGGTTGAACTTCCAATATCCCACCAGAAATATAAATATATTCTTTTTCTTCTGATTCTTTAACTAAAAAAACCATTCCTGGTTGTATAGTAGTTAATAAAGGGGAATGTCTAGGATAAATACCTAAATTTCCTTCGGTTCCGGAAACTTGAATCTTTTTTACTAATCCCAAAAAAATTTGTTTTTCTGCACTTACTATATTTAAACAATAGTTCATAATAACTCTTATTTTTTTAGTTATTTTTGTTTTTTATATTCTTTTTGCTTTTTCAATTGCTTCGTTAATATTCCCTATCATATAAAAAGCTTGTTCTGGCAAATGATCTAAATCGCCTGTAATAATTTTTTTAAATCCTTGTACAGTTTCTGATAAAGAAACATATTTTCCTAAAGAACCAGTAAAGACTTCTGCAACAAAAAATGGTTGTGATAAAAATCTTTGTATTTTTCTTGCACGAGAAACTAATAATTTATCTTCTTCAGAAAGTTCATCGATACCTAAGATCGCAATAATATCTTTTAAATCTTGATAACGTTGTAAAATAGATTGTACGTTTCTTGCAATATCATAGTGTTCTTGTCCAACAATTAATGGATCTAACTGACGACTATTAGAATTTAAAGGATCAACAGCTGGATAAATACCTAAAGAAGCAATTTGTCTACTTAAAGTAATCGTTGAATCTAAATGCGCAAAAGTAGTTGCTGGAGCAGGATCAGTTAGATCGTCTGCTGGAACATAAACAGCTTGTACAGATGTTATTGAACCTCTTTTTGTAGAAGCAATTCTTTCTTGTAAGGTACCCATTTCTTCTGCTAATGTTGGTTGATAACCTACAGCTGAAGGAATACGTCCCAATAATGCGGAAACTTCTGTTCCAGCTAAAGTATAACGATAAATATTATCAATAAACAGTAATACATCATAACCATCGTCACGAAATTTTTCAGCAATAGTTAATCCTGTTAATGCAGTACGAAATCGATTTCCAGGTGGTTCATTCATTTGTCCATATACTAATGATACTTTATTGATTACTTTAGATTCACACATTTCTCTATAAAAATCGTTACCTTCACGTGTTCTTTCTCCTACTCCAGCAAAAACAGAATATCCTGAATGTTCAATTGCAATATTTCGAATTAATTCCATCATATTTACAGTTTTTCCAACACCAGCACCACCAAATAAACCTACTTTTCCACCTTTTGCAAAAGGACAAATAAGATCAATTACTTTAATTCCAGTTTCAAGTAGCTCCTGAACAGGAGAAATTTCTGTATAGGATGGTGCTGAAGAATGAATAGATCTTTTTTCAATTTTTTGTTGATTTTTTTCTAGAAATGATCCTTTCATATCAATAGGTTCACCAAGAACGTTCATAATTCTTCCTAAAGTTATTTTCCCTACTGGTACTTGAATTGAATTTTTTAAATCTTTTACTATTAAACCACGTTTTAATCCATCTGAAGAACCCATTGCAATTGTTCGAACAATACCATCTCCAATTTGTTGTTGCACTTCTAAAATCAATTTACTTGCGTTATTTTGAACTTCAAGTGCATTATATATTTTTGGTATACATTCTTTAGGAAACTCAACATCTACAATTGCTCCAATAATTTGAATAATTTTTCCAGTTATCATTATACTTTCTCTATAATTGCTAATGATTAAAATTTTTGTGGTTTTTCTTAAAATTAAATTAAAGAAAACCTGCAATAATCTCGTTGAGTTCTTGCGTTATACTTGCTTGACGAATTTTATTATAAATAAATTGCATTTCTTGTACTATTTTTTCTCCATTGTCAGTAGCTGATTTCATTGAGATCATCCTAGCAGCTTGTTCACTAGCTAAATTTTCTAAAACATTTTGATATACTTGTGATTCAATATAACGTTGTAATAAAATATTTAATAAAATCTTAGGATTTGGTTCGTATATATAATCCCAATTTTTTTTATTAAAATTATTTTTTTTCGATTCGGGTAATGGGAGAAGTTTTGTAATAACAGGAATCTGTGAAAGAGTACTAACAAATTTATTATTAGCTATATATAATTGATCAATTTTTTTTTCTTCATATAATTTTAACATTGTTTTTATAGATCCAATTAATTGTATGATAGAAGGATCATCTCCAATGCCAATAGTTTTTGTAACAATGTCTTTACAAAAAGTACTAAAAAAAGAAAAGGCTTTTGAACCTATTACAGCTATTTTTATAGTTATTTTTTTTGTAGTAAAATTTTTTATATTTTCAAGAATTGTTCTAAACAATAAACTATTTAAATTGCCACATAATCCACGATCTGTTGATATTATTATATAACCAACACTTTTTATTTTTCTTTTTTCTAAATAAACATTTTTATATTCTAAATTTCCTAATGCAAGGTTATTAATAACTTTTATCATTGCTTCTGAATATGGTCGACTAGAAATCATGCGTTCTTTTGCTTTACGCATTTTAGCACTTGAAACCATTTGCATCGCCTTCGTTATTTTTTTTGTATTATTAATACTTTGAATTTTTTTTCTTATTTCTTTGACATCGGACATATTATTGCTCTTACATTTTTAACATTCATTTAAATTTTTAAAAAAAATAGTTTCTTTAAAAATATTAAAAATTTTTTGAAATCCTTTTTTAACTTTTTCTGTATATTTTAAATTTTCATTAATTTCTTGCATAAATTCTTTATGGTTTAAATTTGCATAATTGATAACTTCGTTTTCAAAAAGACTAATATTTGAAACCTTTACATTATCTAAATGATTATTTTCAGCAGCAAATAGTAATAAGCTTTGTTCAGCAACAGACATTGTTGAATATTGTTTTTGTTTTAGTAATTCGGTGATTTTTTGACCATATGTTAACTGTTTTAAAGTAACTTCATCTAAATCTGATGCAAATTGTGCAAAAGATTCTAATTCACGATATTGAGCAAGCGCAGTACGAATTCCACTAGATAATTTCTTTATTATTTCAGTTTGTGCTGCACTACCTACTCTAGAAACTGAAATACCTGGGTTTACTGCTGGGCGGATTCCAGAATTAAATAAATTTGATTCTAAAAATATTTGTCCATCTGTAATCGAAATTACATTAGTTGGAATAAACGCAGAAACATCACCTGCTTGGGTTTCTATAATTGGTAAAGCGGTTAATGATCCAGTTTTATTTATAATATTTCCATCATTAAAATTATTTACATATTCTTTGTTTACTCTTGATGCTCGTTCTAGTAATCTGGAATGCAAATAAAAAATATCTCCGGGAAAAGCTTCTCGACCAGGAGGTCTACGTAGTAATAAAGAAATTTGACGATAGGCAATTGCTTGTTTAGATAAATCATCATAGATAATTAATGCATCTTCACCTATGTCTCGAAAATACTCTCCCATAGAACATCCTGAATAAGGTGCTAAATATTGTAAAATTGCTGATTCAGAAGCAGTAGCTACAACAATTATAGTATGATTTAAAGCATCATGTTCTTCTAATTTTTTCACTACATTGGTAATTGTAGAAATTTTTTGTCCAATAGCTACATAAATGCACTTAATAGATGAATTTTTTTGATTAATAATTGTATCAATAGCGATTGTAGTTTTTCCTGTTTGACGATCACCAATAATTAATTCTCTTTGTCCGCGACCAATAGGAATCATTGCATCTATAGATTTGTAACCTGTTTGTAATGGTTCATTAATTGGTTCTCGATCAATAACTCCAGGTGCATTTCTTTCAATTGGTAAAAAGGATGAATTTTTTATTTTTCCACATCCATCAATTGGTTCACCTAAAGCATTAACTACTCTACCCAGCAAACTTTTTCCTACAGGAACTTCAAGAACACGACCAGTGCATCTTACTTTCATACCTTCAGTAATTCCATAAAAAGAACCCATAACTACAGCACCTACTGAATCACGTTCTAAATTTAAAGCAACTGCGTATTGATTATTCTCTAAAACAATCATTTCACCTTGCATAACATCAAACAAACCATAAATACGAATAATTCCATCACTAATTGCAGTAACAACTCCTTCTGAATACGTTTCTTTAAAACAATTGAATTCAGCAATTCTCTGTTTAATTAAATTGCTAATTTCAGTAGAGTTTAGTTGCATATATGATTTTTTCCTTTAAGACTAAGATTGCATTTTTTTGTTTAAGTTATTAATTATATTTTTAATACTACAATCAATGACTAGATCGTTTATTTTTATTAAAAATCCTCCTATTATATTTTTGTTTATTTCGTTTTTTAATTTAATATTTATACAAAATTTTTTTTTAAGGCTATTTTTTAAAATAGTTATTTGTTTTTCATTCAATTGATTAGCAGAAAATACTTTTATATATAAAATATTTTTATACTGATAATACAATTTTTTGAATTCTTTTAATATGAATGGAATTAGTAGTAAACGTTTATTCTCTGATAAAATTTTAATAAAATTTTTAATAAAATTATTAATTTTATTGTTTAAAACTAATATTAACAGTTCTGCTATCTTTTTTTCTGAAACAATATTGTGCTGTAATTGTTCTTTTATTTCTTTCTCGCAAAAAATATTAGATAAAAGTTTTAATATTTCTTGCCAATATTCAATTTGATTGTGTTCTTTTGAAAAATGGAAAATTGCTTTTGCATAAGAACGTGCGATAGTAACATTTTTGTTATTCATTGATAATTCCATTATAAATCTTTAATGGTTTTTTTTATCATTTGATTATTCATTACATGATCCATAGAATAATTTGTCATTATTTTTTTCACACTATTAATAATTAAACATATCGTATTTTTTTGCAATTCCTCTTGTAATTTCAATTTTTCATTATTAATTTCTATATGAGCTTTTTTAATTATTCTATGGTACTCCAATACAGCTTTTTTTTTAGCTTCTTCTAATATTTCTTGTTGTAAAATTTGTGCTTTTAATATTATATCTTTTGCATCTTCTTTTGATTTTTGAATAGTCTCATTAAGACCAATTTTTTTTAATGTTAACTTTTTTTTAGTATTTGCAATAGATTCAAATTCCTTAATAATATTTTTTTGTCGCTTCTCTATTGTGTTAATAATAGGTGGCCATATATATTTTGCACAAAATATTAAAAATATAAAAAATGCAATAGATTGACCTAAAATAGTTGCATTAATATTCATGAGATATTGCCTTTTTAAAAAGTGTATAAAATGTTAGATGAAAATTGAATAACAGAAAGTACGCTATTACTTGTAGAAGAGTAGTAAATAACTTTAATGAGAAAATATTAAATATAAACCAATTCCAACAGTAATCATTGGAATAGCATCAATTAAACCCATAACAATAAAAAATTGTGTACGAATTAAAGGTATTAAATCTGGTTGTCTTGCTGCTCCTTCTAAAAATTTTCCTCCTAAAAGACTTATTCCAATTGCAGCGCCAATAGCTGCTAACCCCATCATTATAGCAGCGCTTAAATATAGTAAATCGTTCATTTTTTCTCCAATAAAAGAAGTAATAAATAGTTAATGTTTATCTGACGCTAACGAAAGATATACAATTGTTAAAGTCATAAAAATAAAAGCTTGTAAAAAAACTATTAATATATGAAACAAAGCCCAAGGGACACTTAAAGTCCATTGATTCCACCAAGGTAAAAATCCTGCGATAACAATAAAAATTAGTTCACCTGAATATATATTACCAAACAATCTTAAACTTAAAGAAATTGGTTTAGATATTAAAGTAATAGTTTCAAGTAAAATATTTATTGGAATAAATACTGGATGATTAAAAGGTTTTAAAATTAATTCTTTAAAGAAATAAACACTGCCTTTTTTATAAATGCTGTAAAAAATTATTAATAAAAATATACTTAATCCCATTGATAATGTAATGTTAATATCTGCAGAAGGAACAACACGTAGATCAGGTAATTTTATCCAATTTTCAGCAATATATGGAATAAAATCCACAGGGATTAAATCCATTGTGTTCATTAACAATACCCAAACAAAAACAGTTAATGCAAGAGGAGCAATTACTTTGCTTTTTTTTTGATAAATATCATTTACATTATTGTTAATAAAGTTAATTAATAATTCTAAAGCAATTTGTTTTTTTTCAGGAATACCTTTGCTAACAAAACTATTAATCATTTTTTTAAATAAAAGTAAAAAAATAGCACCTAATAAAATTGAAAAAAACATTGAATCTATATTAACGATCCAAAAATTATTATCTTGAATAGGATCATTAACTATTTTTAATGTACGTAGATTAAAGTGTAGATGTTTTAAATGATGTTTAATATAATTTTGTGTTGTTAATATTTCTCCTTTTTTTATCATATTTTTTCCTTTAAAATAAAGTATACACATGAAAGATATAAAAATTATTTATAATTTTTCTTTAATAATCTTGATAAGATCAATTGATATTGTATGCAAATTTTAAAAATTTTTGCAATTATCAAAACATTAATTTAATAAAATTAGATATATATTTATTATATAATGATAACTTATAAATTTTACAGTTTTCAATTGATAGAATTAATTTTACATATCTTTATATAATATAATTTTCTATTCAAACTTATAAAAAACATTAGCATTTATCGTAGTATAAAGAAACTATTTTATATTATTTAATTACAAAATCGTTATTTTTTTTTGCTGACTTTTTTTAAATGACATTTTTTAACATATAATCAAAAATGTTTATAAAATCTTTTTTTTCTATAAAAAGCAACATTGTATACTAAAAAATTCATACTTTTGCAATATGTTAATTGCAGTTATTAACTATTAAAAAATATATTAACTTTTAATTAGCAACTGTTTTTTTTTAAGATAAATTAAAAGAATCGAAATAGCAGCTGGTGTAATACCGGAAATTCTTGAAGCTTGTCCAATAGATTGAGGTTGGCAATTGTTTAATTTTTGAACAACTTCATTTGATAATCCTGTAATTTTACTATAATCAAAATTTTGGGGAAGATAAACTTTTTCATAAAATTTATAACGTTCTATATCTTTTTGCTGTCTTAAAATATATCCTGCATATTTTATTTGTATTTCCACTTGTTCTGACATATCTAAATGAGTTAGCGGAGGACCAAATTCTTTCAAACTAGTTAGTTGATTATAATCAATATCAGGTCTTTTTAGTAAGTTTTCTGCATTAGTTTTTTTTTTTATTTTTATATTAAGCTTACAATTGATTTCTTTTATATTATTACATTGTGGATCAATCCAAAGTGCTCTTAATCGTTGAGATTCTTTTTCTATTATTTCAACTTTTTTTTCAAAAAGTTTTAAACGATAATCATTTATTAATCCAAGAGAATGAGCAATTTTAGTTAATCTTAAATCAGCGTTATCTTCCCTTAATATTAAACGATGTTCCGATCTAGCAGTAAACATTCGATATGGTTCATTTGTACCAAGCGTGCATAAATCATCTATTAATACTCCAATATATGCTTGATCTCTACGGGGAAACCAACCTTCTTTATCCATAGCAAATCGAGCAGCATTTAAACCAGCTATTAATCCTTGAGCTGCTGCTTCTTCATAACCAGTTGTACCATTTATTTGTCCTGCTAAAAACAATCCATGTATGTTTTTTGTTTCTAATGTCGATTTTAATACTCGAGGATCAATGAAATCATATTCAATAGCATAGCCTGGACGTATAATTGTGGTTTTTTCTAATCCTTTTATTGATTGAACTATTTTTTTTTGTATATCGAAAGGAAGACTGGTTGAAATACCATTAGGATATATTACGTTACTATTTAATCCTTCAGGCTCTAAAAAAATTTGATGACTTTTTTTATCAGAAAAACGTATAACTTTATCTTCAATAGACGGGCAATATCTCGGGCTAATGCCTTTAATTAATCCTAAATATACAGGGCTTTTATAAAAATTATCACTAATAATTTTATGTGTTATTTGATTAGTATGAGTAATCCAACATGGTATTTGAGGTAAAGGTTGTAAGTTTTGATTAATAAATGAAAAAAATGGAATAGGAACGTCTCCATGCTGTATATCTAAATTATTAAAGTTAATAGTATCTTTAGCAAGACGAGGTGGAGTACCAGTTTTTAATCTACTAATTTTAAATGGTAAACTTTTTAAAAAGTTAGCTAACTTAATTACTGATGGATCGTTCTCACGCCCTCCTTGATAACTAGATAATCCAATACGGATAATACCGTTTAAAAACGTTCCTACACTTAATACAATAGATTTACAAAAAAATTTTATTTTTTTTTGTGTTTTTAACCCAATAACTTTATTATTTTTAATAATTAAATCATCAACAACATGTTCTTGAATATATAAATTTTTTTGATTTTTTAAAAAATTTTTAACTGTTGTTGAATAAATTATACGATCTGCTTGAGCACGAGTTGATCTAACTGCCATACCCTTACTAGAATTTAATTTTTTAAATTGAATTCCAGCTTTATCTATAGCGTTTGCCATCACTCCACCAAGTGCATCTATTTCTTTAACAAGTTGTCCTTTTCCTATACCTCCAATTGCAGGATTACATGACATTTGACCAATAGTGTTCATTTTTTGAGTTAATATTAATGTTTTTTTTCCTAATCTAGCTGAAGCCATAGAAGCTTCTATTCCAGCATGACCACAACCTACTACAATAACATCAAAAAAATTTTTTGTATTATTCATATGAAAAGTAAAAT